>CAUSDA010000146.1:0-2525 GCA_963529965.1 uncultured Neisseria sp. | reverse complement strand
TTTCCAGCCATTCATCAAAGCATTGTTTCACGCCTGCCATGCCTACGCCTGCGGCTAAACCGGTAACGGGGGCGGCAAGCTCCAAAGCGGCGGCGGCAAGGGCAAAGCGTTTCGCCACTCTTCGTGCCTGCCCTGACAATTCGGGGACGGTCTCCATAAATGCGGTCATGCGCTCGTTTGCCTGCCGTTTGGCTTGTTCTAGGTCGTCTGAAAGCCGGCGGATGAACGCTCTGCCCGCTGCCCCGTGATATTGTTCGGCGGATTGGGCGATATGTTCGCTCAATAATGCGCCACTCTCGAAGCCGTGCAAGGTATCGTAAATACCGTATCGGGCGGCGGCTCTGATACTGGGCAGACGGGCGGCTTGCCCGGCGTTCCAATCGCCTTTGTGGTGTTTCAGGATGGAATCGGGGGTCTTTTCGCCTGTCGAGAACATCATCACTTTCCAGCGGCTCAAGGCGCGGTTGCCGCCCTGTTTTGCGCCCTGTACTTTGTTGATGCCGTTCATGACGCTGTAAACGGTGTCGCCGATGACGTGGGGGCTTGCCTGCCCGATTTCGTCCAATACCAGCAAGCCGTCATTGCGCGCGGCGGCGGTATTGGAAAAGCCTATTTTCGTGCCGCTCCAAGACAACAGGCTACCCGATGGTCTGCCCCATACGCTCAAGGCTGCTTTGGCGGCGGTGGTCTTGCCGTCGGATGAATCGCCCGTCAAATGGAAACCGCCTGATTCTTCGCTCAACAGGGACAGCAAGGGGGCGGCAAAGGACGCACCCAATGCAAGGCATAGGCGGCTGTTTCCCGCTGCGTATCGGGCGATATTTTGCTGCCAGTCGGTAAGCTCTCCGTTTGGTCGGTATGCTGCCGCTTGGCTGGTGTCGCCGTTGTAGATGACGGCGGGGGTTTTTCCGTCTGCCGTGATGGTTTCGCCGCTGGGCATGATGTAGGTGTCGCCGTGCCAGCCCGCGCGGTCGGTAATGGTAAAGGCGGTACGGCTGCCCTGTGTCTGCAAATAGTCAGCCAGCCGCTCCCTTTTTGCCCGCCCGCTCATGACGGTTAAGCCGTAACTCTGCAAACGCTGCCAGCCCTGAACCGTGCCGATTTCCGCTTGTGGGATGGCGGCGGTCTTGGTTTGGCGTGTGATTTTGTCTTGCCAGCGGATAATGCGGTAATACGCGCCGTCGTTGTCCTGCCCTGTGCCGATGATGTCGATAGGGTCGGAAAGTAATAGCGGCTCTGCTTCGATGGCTTCGCCGTCTTTGCCTGTCCTGACGTTTATCCACCATACGCCCCGATGGTCGGTATCGAAGCGGGGGCGCGGGCGGTATGGTTCGATGTCGTTGATGTTGTAGTCTTTGGTGCTTTCCTGCTTCGCTGTTTCGGTATTTTTCATGCTGCTTTTCCTCCGATGGTGTGTTTCAGGTTATCTGATTTCTTTTCAGACGACCTTTTTTCTTTCAGTTCGTCCAATGCGTCATAGCCTAGTGTGTCGCTCTGCCATATACGCGCCTTGATGCCCTGCTTGATGGCTCGGACTGCCAAATCATGGGCGGCTTTGAAACCTACGGGGCGCGGCGTGTCGTTATCGGCAATAATCACGATTTCCTTTAGGTCGTCTGAAAGTCGGTATTTCGCCATGCTGTTTGCGCTCAAAGCGGCGTATAAGCCCCAGTCATGGGCTTGGAACAGTTCGCGGGCGGCAAGGGCGGTTTCTATGCCTTCTGCAATGACAAGCCGTCCGTTTTCAGGGGTGGGAAACAAGTGAACCGCCAGCCCTGAAATGCTGCCCTGTTTGCGGCTCTGCATTTTCTTGGCGGGCAGGGCTTCGCCCGTTTCGGGATGTTTGATTGCCAGTTTTTGATAATGCGGGACGTGTTGTCCGTCTTCTCCGTATGGCTTGTCATGGATCGTCTGAAAATAGGTCATGTGCAAGCCTTGAAGCTCGCCGCCTGTATCGCGGATGGCGCAAACCATACAGGGGAAACGACCGATAAAAAGCGGCTTGTCCTCCCCCGTCGTCCAATAATGCGCCTCTCTCAAAAAACCGACGTTTTCAGGCAATTGCGCCATGTCCAAACCGCGTGATTTCAAATACTGCACGGCGGGGGAATCGGCGGTTATCGGCTCTGCCCCGTTCCACAATGCGGCAAGTTTGCCGATGTGGTCTTTTTCGGAGCGTGGTTGCGTCTGTGGGCGTGTGGGCGGTATCGGTAAGGGGTTTGCCCCGCCCATGTTCAACACGCCCGCTACGACGCGCAATGC
Source organism: uncultured Neisseria sp. (assembly GCA_963529965.1). GTDB lineage: Bacteria > Pseudomonadota > Gammaproteobacteria > Burkholderiales > Neisseriaceae > Neisseria. Next base: position 263 of record CAUSDA010000146.1, on the reverse strand, counting down.
TTCGTCAAAACCGCAATTCAGGTAATGCATTACCAAGCCGAAACCGTCGCCCGCGCCGTTGTTGTAATGGCTGCAAATGAATGTGCCGTTACCGTCCTTGTCGTCGTATCTGAAACGGTCTTTACCCCCACACGCGGGGCATGGCTGGTGTTTGTTTTTCAAGTATCGCTGGTCTATGCCGATGGCGGCGTGGATTTCCTGCCAGCGGTATTGCGCGGCGGCTTTGATGTCTTGATAGGTCGGTTTCATTGTTCTGCCTCCCC
>CAUSDA010000145.1:0-2763 GCA_963529965.1 uncultured Neisseria sp. | reverse complement strand
ACTGTCTGCGGCTTCGTCGCCTTGTCCTGATTTAAATTTAATCCACTATATTTGCCAAAATCGAAAAGGTCGTCTGAAAACCTAATCCCAGTTTCAGACGACCTTTGACATGGTTCGCAGATTGCACTCAAGACAATATGCCTCAATCCAATCAACCCAGCACAAACTATTCTTCTTCCCTGCGCCTGCGCCTGCGCTTCAACAAAATGCGTACAGCGCCGTCATTGCCTTCCCTCGGCTCGACATAAGCCAATACATCGGGGTGCTGCATCAGCCAGCGGCGCGTCATGTTTTTTAAAACGGGTTTGTAGCCTGATGAGCCCAAACCGCTGCCGTGAATGATTTCGGCGCATACACCCCGCTTTTGGGTAAATTCGATAAATTCGTTTAAAACCTGTTGTGCCTCTTCCTGCGTGTAGCCGTGCAAATCGACATCGGCGACTACGGGGTAATGCCCGTTGCGCAGACGTTGCAAGTCATTCTTGCCTTGTCCGTTTTTACTAAACGAAGCGGGCGGTTCATCCCAAGAAGCGCCGCTGCCGACATAAAAATAATCTTCGGCTGCCAAACTTTCCTGCTCTTTCGGACGGGGTTTGATGGGCGTTTTATCACGCGGTGCTTCATAGCGCGGCGCGGTTTTCAGCGGCGTTACTGCGCCTACGGCTTTAGCGAAATCGATATTCTCTTCCTCGCGCTTCTTCGCCAAGGCTTGCTCCTGCGCCCGCGCTTCGGCTTCTTTTTTGGCTTGCTTGCCTAATGCTTTCAAGGCGGATTGGAAATCTGTTTTCATCATGGGGATATTTTGAGGTTGAACATGAAAAAACACATTTTCAGACGACCTCTGCGCTCCGTGTACAGGTCGTCTGAAAACGGCTTATAGATATTTGCGCATCAGTTCGCACTTGACCTTGACGTCTTTGTTCAACTGCAATACGGCAGAACCCAAAGACTCGTAGTGGTTCAAGCGGTAGAAAGGAACGGAGTTGAGCGAGGCGTACAATTTCAAAAAGCTCAAACCCGCCTGATGGGCAAGTTCTTCGGCACGGCGCAGCAAGGCTGTACCCAAGCCGTGATTATGAACGAAGGGATGGACATACAACGCGTCCAATTGGGCTTCTTTGAAGTCCACTTGGAAAAAACCCTGTATGGTCCCCCTGTATTCCACCACCCAAAAGGCTTTGCCGGGATCGGAAATGGTTTCGAGGTAGCTGTCGATATCGAGCAGGGCTTCCCACGCATGCAATACTTTATCGTCGTAACTGCGGATGCAAGTATATTGGACGGCGTGCAGATGGGCATTGTGTATGGCTTGGCAGTCTTGCGCGACTGCAGGACGGAGTATGGTCAGAAGGCTCATGGCAAGATGTGTTGTAAGATGTATTGTAATGCGTGTTCAGACGACGTTTTCTTCATAAACAGACAGGGGGTCGTCTGAACGCTGTTTCCGATATTATATTTTATATTCAAAGGCTTTGATGTAATTTTCCTGCTGCTTCAAACGCAGTGTCGGCATCGGCGGACAAAACGGTGAAATGCCCCATTTTGCGCCCTTTCCGCGCGGCTTTTTTGCCGTAAAGGTGCAGGTGCGCGTTCGGATGGCTTTGCAACGGCAGCCAATTCGGTTCGTCACCGTCTTCTTGCCAAACGTCGCCCAAAATATTCGCCATGCAGCATGAAGAAAGCAGCTTGGTGTCGGAGGGCGGCAGATTGCACATAATGCGTACCTGCTGTTGGAACTGGTCTGCGGCGCAGGCATCCAGCGTATGGTGGCCGGAATTGTGCGGGCGTGGGGCGATTTCGTTGACGACCAATTCATGCGTGTCGCCGACGACGAACATTTCCACCGCCAATACGCCGACATAATCCAGTTCGTCCGCCAAGCGTTGCGCCATTTGCCGCGCCTGTTGTTGCACGTCGGCACTCAGCCGCGCAGGAACGATGGAGTAAGCAAGGATGCCGTTTTCGTGGATGTTTTCGGCGGGGTCGAAGGTTTGCACGTTTTCATTGTTCAGACGACATACGATAACGGAAATTTCGCCGCGCAAATCCACCATTTTTTCCAAAACGCAATCCACACCGCCGTGTTCGGCAAACGCGGCTTTGAGTTCGTCCACCGTTTTGACGCGGATTTGCCCTTTTCCGTCATAGCCCAACGTAGCCGTTTTCAGGATGCCGGGCAAAAATTGCGCGCTTGCTTCGCTGATGTCGTCTGAACGGCAAACCGCTTGATACGGCGCGGTTTGCAATCCCGCTTTGCGTATCCACGCTTTTTCCTGAATACGGTTTTGCGCGATGGCCACGCAGTCGCCGCTGGGAGAAACGTTGGTATGCTTTGCCAGAAAACGCATCGCGTCGGCATTGACGTTTTCAAATTCAGTGGTAACCGCCGCGCATTTTGCCAATTCGTCCAACGCGGCTTGGTCGTCAAACGGTGCGCATAAATGGCGGTCGGCAAATTCCGCCGCCGGCGCGTTCGGATCGGGGTCGAGTACGGTTACTTTGTAGCCCATGGTTTTGGCGGCAACGGTAAACATTCTGCCTAATTGTCCGCCGCCGAGGATGCCGAGCATGGCGGGTGGGAGGATGGCGGATGAGTTCATCAGCATTTTGCGGTTCCACTAAAATTTTCCCGAAATTGTAACAAACCTGCTTATAGAGATAAATGTTAAAACGCCTTTTATAGTGGATTAACTTTAAACCAGTACGGCCTTGCCTCGCCTTAGCTCAAAGAGAACGATTCTCTAAGGTGCTGAAGCACCAAGT
>CAUSDA010000144.1:0-2793 GCA_963529965.1 uncultured Neisseria sp. | reverse complement strand
GCACAGAGCGCCTGAATAGACTTTTATGAGTGTCCAAGATTTGGGGGCCAGTTCATTTTTCAGACGACCTTTTGCCTTGCCTGACAAGGGTTATTTGTGCAGCCCGCATTCTTTGCTGTCCTTGCTTTCCCACCACCAGCGTCCGGCGCGGATGTCTTCGTCTGCTTTGACGGGGCGGGTGCAGGGTTCGCAGCCTATGCTCGGGTAGCCTTGGAAATACAAGGCATTGAGCGGGACGTCGTAGGCTTGCGCGTATGCCCAGACGTCGTTTTCTTCCCAGTCGAAAATGGGATTGAACTTGGCGATGTTGCGGCTGTGGTCGGTTTCTTCGAAATCCAATTCGCTGCGGGTTGTCGATTGGCTGCGGCGTTGTCCGGTCAGCCAGGCGGGGGCGTTTTTCAGGGCGCGGTTGAGCGGCTCGATTTTGCGGATGTGGCAGCAACGGCGGCGCAGCTCGACGCTGTCGTACATGGCGGTTGCGCCGAATTCCTGCTCAAACTGCCGCGCGCTTTCGGGGTCGGGGTGGAAAACTTCCAGCTCGGTTTGGTAGCGGACGTTGACGGCGGTAATCAGGGCGGCGGTTTCGGGATTGAGCTTGCCTGTGTCGAGGGTGATGATGCGCAGGGGGAGTTTCAGGCGGCAGATGGCGTCGGTAATGATCATGTCTTCGACGGCAAGGCTGGAGGCGAAGACGGCTTGCGGATAGCGGCGGGCGATGTGTTTGAGGCGGGTTTCGAGCGTGGCGGTCAACTCGGGCAGCTGGCGCCGTTCGGCTTCGCCTGTCGTCGGGATGCACCAAAGCTGGGGGCGGAAGAGGGACATGGTTGGCTTGTTCCTTGGTTTTTGTTTTCAGACGACCCCTCTTGCGGCAAAAGGGGTCGTCTGAAAGTTTGTACGGAACATTATTGTCGGGCGGTCTCGCGCGAAGGGGAAAGAATGCTTTTCTATTTCTTTATAACCAAAGCGATTGCTGCTGGTCTTTCGGTACGAGGTGGTTCACGCCTATGCCGATGAGGCGGAAGGCGTCTTCGCGCTGGGGCGGTACGCGCTGCATCAGGGTCTGCGCGGCGCAAAGCAGGGCGTCGGTGTCGGGCAGGACGGAAGAGTAGGTCAGGGAGCGGGTGATGATGCGGAAATCATGGGTTTTCAGCTTAAGGGTTACGCCTTTAGCTTCGACGTTTTTGCGCGTGATTTGCCGCCACAAGTCTTCAGCAAGATGGGGCAGATGTCCTGCCACCTGTTCGAGCGACAGGTCTTCGGGCAGGGTGATTTCGGTGGAGATTTGGAGGCGTTCGCGTTCGGCTTTGACGGGGCGTTCATCCGTACCGCGTGCCAAATCATAAAGGCGGTAGCCGTAGCGTCCGAAATGGTTTAACAGTTCGCCGCGCTCAAAACGGCGCAAATCGCCTGCCGTCTGCATACCCAGCGACTGCATTTTTTTCAGCGTTACCTTGCCCACACCGGGGATTTTGCCCAAGGGCAGGGTTTCCAAAAAAGCCATGACTTTGTGCGGCGGCAGGACGAATTGCCCGTTCGGCTTGCGCCAGTCCGACGCGATTTTCGCCAAAAATTTGTTCGGCGCGATGCCTGCGGAAGCGGTCAGGCCGGTTTCCGCAAAAATGGCGGCGCGGATTTCTTTGGCAACTTCGCTGGCGTATGGGATGTTTTTGAAATTATGGGTCACGTCAAGATAGGCTTCGTCCAGCGACAGGGGTTCAATTAAATCAGTATAACGCCTGAATACGGCATGAATCTGCGAGGAAACCTGACGGTACAAATCGAAATGCGGCGGCACATACACCGCTTGCGGGCACAGCCTTTTCGCCGTTGCCACCGACATCGCGGAATGCAACCCGAACTGCCGCGCCTCATACGATGCGGCGCAAATCACCGAACGCGCACCCTCCCACGCGACGACCACGGGCAGCCCTTTCAAATGCGGCTGCTCGCGCAGTTCTACCGATGCGTAGAACGCGTCCATGTCGATATGGATGATTTTGCGCTGGGACATTGAAGACGGTCGGGAAGGAAAAAGAGACGGGTATTTTAGCGGAAAACGATAGAGGAAGGTCGTCTGAAACGGCATTTGGTTTTCAGACGACCTTTGATCAGAGAAAGCAAACAGACTTTGCAGATTTGCCCAATGGCTCGAACCTACGCCGTTTCATGCGCCCATTGGGGTAGGGTGGTTTTTTGTTTGCAAAAAGCGAACAGACGCTGCCCATTGCACTTTTCAAACATCAGCTCTACGCCGCTTTGCAAACGCAAAATCAGGGCGGAAGGCGTATCGATTTTGATGAAGTCGATATGGTGTTGCACAAGTTTGGCAATGGCGGAATACAAATCAAGCTTGTCCGCGTGCCTGAAAAACCAAGGGTTTAAGCTCAACCAACGCCCGCCGTTCAGCGAGGTGCCGGGTTGGAAGTCCGCTCGGATTTGAGTCAGGCGGTCGTCTGAAAAATGCAATTCGATATCGCCGTAGAGCCAAATATTCCACCCCTTTTTTACCAAAAGCCCTTTGGGCACGCATTCGGGCGCAGGGAACATTTGCAGGATCATCTCCGCCGTCTGCCCGATCTCCAGATAATCAAATCGGCCTGTGGTCAGAAAGTCGTACATATCGACGGAAATCGGGAAATGGTAGCGCATGGTCGTTTCAGACGAGGTGTGAAATATGGGCTATCTTAGTTCAAAATATAAATGCAATCAATTCTTATTTTTATTTATTTGGCTCATTATGTGGATTAAATTTAAATCAGGACAAGGCGACGAAGCCGCAGACAGTACAGATAG
>CAUSDA010000143.1:0-2875 GCA_963529965.1 uncultured Neisseria sp. | reverse complement strand
TACTGTCTGCGGCTTCGTCGCCTTGTCCTGATTTAAATTTAATCCACTATAAATATTGTGGGCGCGGCGGGTGGGGTCGGATTGCTCCGCTCAAAAATACCCCGCCTTTTTACGCTCTTCCATCGCTGCTTCCGACACGCGGTCGTCCATGCGCGTGGCGCTGCGTTCGGAAATGGTGGCCGCCGCGGTTTCGGCGATGATGTCTTCGGGCGTGGCGGCGGTGCTGGCGACGGGGCAGGTGCAGGAAATGTCGCCGACGGTGCGGAAGCGCACGTCGCGGATTTGGGAAACCTCGCCTTCGCGTTTCGGCGTCAGCGGGGTAACGGGGACGAGCAGCCCGCCGCGTTCGACGACCTCGCGTTTGTGGCTGTAATAAATCGGCGGCAGCGCGAGGTTTTCGCGGGCGATGTATTGCCAAATGTCGAGTTCCGTCCAGTTTGAAATGGGGAACACGCGCATGTTTTCGCCGCTAAAGAGCCGCGTATTGTAGAGCGACCAGAGTTCGGGACGCTGGCTTTTCGGGTCCCATTGTCCGAATTCGTCGCGGAACGAGAAAATCCGCTCTTTCGCCCGCGCTTTTTCCTCATCGCGCCGCGCGCCGCCCATCAGCGCGTCAAAGCCTTGTTCTTCAATGGTTTCGACGAGCGTAACCGCCTGCGCGGCGTTGCGCGAATCGGTTTCGCGGCGCAGGACAACCGTGCCTTTTTTGATGGAGTCTTCGACGCTGCCGACCACCAGTTGCACGCCCGTGCGCGCCACGGTTTCATCGCGGAACTGAATCACTTCGGGATAATTGTGCCCCGTATCGACGTGCAGCAGCTTGAACGGCAGCTTGAGCGGGCGGCCTTCGAGTTTGAACGCTTTGACCGCCAGCGCCAGCAAAACGACGGAATCCTTGCCGCCGGAAAACAGCAGCGCAGGATTTTTCGCTTCGGCAACGACTTCGCGGATGATGTAGATGGACTCGGCTTCGAGCCAGTCTAGGTGGTGGTTTTGAATAGACATATTGTTCTCTTTAGCAAAACTCGGATAGGCGGTACTCTAAAGAGGTCGTCTGAAAAACGGAAAGAATGGTTTGTTTGAAGCAAAGATGATTTCGTTATATTGGCGGGGTCGTCTGAAAAGGGATTGCCGTTTTCAGACGACCTTTTTGCCGCGCGGCAACGGAAACGGCACATATAGTGGATTAACTTTAAACCAGTACGGCGTTGCCTCGCCTTGCCGTACTATCTGCACTGTCTGCGGCTTCGTCGCCTTGTCCTGATTTAAATTTAATCCACCATATAACCAAATTCGATAAGATAAGCAAAAACCATTCTTTCCGCCGAAGCCTGCGGGATTTTAAGATGGGCGGCACGATAGCTTAATAAGAGAACACGCCATGAACCATTATCCCCTGTTTGCCGATTTGAACGGCCGCCCTGTCCTGCTGGCGGGTGCGGGCAAAGTGGCGGAACGCAAAGCCGAAAGCCTGTTGCAGGCAGGGGCTGCGGTCAGGGTTGTCGCCCGCGAACTCAATCCCGTTTTCCAAAAGTGGGCGGACGAAGGCAAAATCGAATGGCTGGGCAGCGAATTTCACGAGGACGATTTGGATGACGTGTTTTTCGCCGTCGCCGCCACCGACGATTACGCCTTCAACCGCCGCATCTTCCAAGCGGCGGAGCAGCGGGCGAAACTCTGCAACACCGTCGATACCGCGGATTTGTGTTCCTTCACCGTCCCCGCCGTCATCGATCGCAGCCCGCTCAAAATCGCCGTCTCCAGCGGCGCGACCGCCCCCGTTTTGGCGCGCAAGTGGCGGCAAATTATTGAAACGCTCATCCCGCTGCACACCGGTCAAATGGCGGCACTCGCCGGCAAATGGCGCAACGCGGTCAAAGCCAAAATCAAAGGCACAGCAAACCGCCGCCGTTTTTGGGAAAACCTGTTCGACAGCCGCTTTAACGCGCTCGCCGCCCAAGGCAACCTCGATGCCGCCGAAGCAGAGCTTGCCGCGCAGCTTGACGGCTTCGGCGCGGCAAAAGGCGAAGTCGTCCTTGTCGGCGCAGGCCCCGGCGACGCAGGGCTGCTCACCTTGCACGCTTTGCAGGCGATACAGGCGGCGGACGTCGTGTTCCACGATGCCTTGGTTTCAGACGACGTCTTAAGCATGGTGCGCAAAGACGCGGACAAAATCAGCGTCGGCAAACGCGCAGGCTCACACCACGTCCAGCAAGAAGAAACCAACCGCCTACTTGTCGAATACGCCCGCCAAGGTTTGCGCGTCGTCCGGCTCAAAGGCGGCGACCCCTTCGTTTTCGGGCGCGGCGGCGAAGAAGCCCAAGTTTTGCGAGAGGCACACATCCCCTACCGCATCATCCCCGGCATCACCGCCGCACTGGGCGCGACCGCCTACGCAGGCATCCCCCTGACACACCGCGACTGCGCTCAAAGCGCGCTCTTCGTTACCGGGCACAGCAAACACGACGGCCACCAACCCGACTGGCGCACGCTCGCCCTGAGCAACCAAACACTGGTCGTCTATATGGGCACGCTCAAAGCCGCCGAAACCGCCGAAAAGCTGATGGCGCACGGACGCAGCGGCGACACACCCGTCGCCATCGTCTCCAACGGCACGCTCCTGCACCAAAGCGTCGTGACAGGTCGTCTGAAAAACCTGTCCGAGCTGGCAGAAAACGCCCCGCGCCCTGCGCTGATCGTCATCGGCGAAGTCGTTTCCCTACGCGACGAATTGAAGTGGTTTCAAGAAAACCCCGCGCAAAACCGCCTTCACACGCTGCACGAACAAGCCGCCTGAAGTGTTGGTTTAAACCGTTTAAACAAACAAAAGGTCGTCTGAAAACTGAACTGGCCCCCAAATCTTGGACACTCATAA
>CAUSDA010000142.1:0-2894 GCA_963529965.1 uncultured Neisseria sp. | reverse complement strand
CCTATTTTGGTCTGCTCAAAGTGAGTGCGCAAAGCCATCTGAAGGCGATGTGTTTAAACCTGTTGAAAGCGGCTAACAGGCTAAGTGTGCCTGTTGCCGCCTAAAAGGCGGCCCGGATGCCTGATTATGGGGTATCCGGGGAGGATTAAGGGGGTGTTTGGGTAGAATCAGTGGATATTTGAAACGAAAACAGCCGAAAACCTGTGTTGGGGTTTCGGTTGTCGGAGGAAGGGCTTTTTTGCAAAGGTCTCCACATGTAGGTCGTCTGAAAACTAAAAATGCGAAAAGCCGAATCATGTTTGAGTACATGATTCGGCTTTGATTTGATATGAGCGACTATTTCAGTAAATTAAAAATAGGAACTCAGTTCATTAGTCGATAATTTATTGGCGAATACGAGTTTGTGCGGGAGCAGGTGCAACTTCGCGAATAATGACTTCACGAACAACTTGAGGTTCTGCTTTTTTCGGACCGCAGCCTTCAGGCATCCAATAGAATGATTGGGCATTTTTGTCTTTATCAAACAGAATTTTGAATTGGCAAGTTTTGTGTTCGCCATTTTCACGGTAGTTGAACAAGTAGTCCCACTCGCGCACGCCATAAAGACCTTCTTGGAAGTGAGGACGTCCAATCAGTTCATAGATTTGGTCTTTATTCATGCCGGCTTCAATTTGACGGACATTATCCCAGTTTGGCCAAGAACCATGTTGAGTACCATCGTGACGCAGGGTGGTTTTTGCTGCATCAGGCCATACGGGATTGTCAGTAGTGCCTTCTTTGCTAACTTTGCTCAGATTACCACAGGCTGCCAAGGAGAGTGCTGCAATCGCAGGCAATACAAATTTCGATAATTTCATGTTTTTTCCTTTTATATCAAATCTTTGATAGATGGAGATGATTTTAAACCATCCCCTCTAGGTCTTACCATTGGTAGCCGACGCTTCCGCCCCAGTTGACATCTTTGCGGGTGTTCACGCTTACGCCGGTTTTGATAGACCATTTGTTGTTATCGGAATTATGTGCATAACCAACAGCAATTGCTTGTTGACCACGATAGCCACCTACAGCTGCAGAAACGATACTTTTACCTGCTTCGTTCGGACGTTGCAGGAAGCCGATTGCAGTAGCACCAGCGATACCTGCACGCAGGTCTTTGTTCATATCGTTGATGCGGTCTTGGAGGTTATTGATAACGATGGTGTTGCCGTTTGTTTGTGCGGCTACTTGGTACAGTTGGCTGCCGTTGATGGCATCTGTGCTGGTAGGTGTGATACGGCCGGCTGCAACATTGGTGATTGTACGTTCGTTACCTGCTGAGCCTACACTTACTGTAGATGTAGGATTAGTACCGGCAAAACCACTGTAAGTTACACCGTTTACAGTAGCGCTGTTAGTGCCTACTGCAGCAGAAGTAGTAGAATTTGCGCCTAAAGCAACAGAGTATTCATCACTTGCAATCGCTCCGCGACCGATAGCGACAGAAGAGCCGCCTTTAGCTTGGGCCTGCAGACCAGAAGCGACGCTGGCGTTTCCAGTAGCTTGGGAAGCAGGGCCTGTTGCAACAGAGTAGTTGCCGCTGGCAACGGAAGAAGAACCTACTGCAGCTGCAGAAGTACCGCTGGCTTGAGCTTTTTGACCTACTGCAACGGTGTAAGCGCCTGTTGCTTGAGTACCTTGTCCGACAGCGGTGGAGGCAGGAGCTGTAGCATTAGAGCCGGAGCCAAATGCGGTAGAAGACAAGCCTTCAGCGACAGAGGAAGAACCTACTGCAGTGCTGCTGTTGCCTTTTGCGGCAGCTTGGCGACCGATAGCGGTAGCCGCATTAGCAGTTGCATTGGCACCTTGACCGAAAGCTGCAGCGGCAGTGCCTTCAGCTTTGGAGAGTGTGCCAACTGCAGTGGCAGATTCATGTTCAGCAGTGGTTTCAGTACCAATTGCAACGGTGCTGTGGCTTTTTGCGCTGGCGTTAACGCCTACAGCCACGCCGTAACGGCCAGTTGCGCCCTTGCTGTCATAGTTGCCGCGGGCGGGTTCGCCGTTATCGTGAATGCTTACATATGAAGCATTTGTCAGCGCCGCTGCAAATGCGGGCGAAGCAGAAACAAGACCTGCGGCTGCCAATGACAAAGCCATTGTTTTGTTGAGCGCGGTAAAACGATTCATGTGTGTTTTGTGTTTCATAATTATCTCCCTGATAAAAACACATAAATAATAATATGGATGAATCTATATATTTTGCATATTTTAATTGACAAATATATGCCGTTTATCTAATATGCATACCACTGGTCATCGAGCAGTAGTAAAATACATAAAATTTTATTTCTAAAAAATAAAATTGATTCAGAAAACAAATGGTTCGAAGCACGATTTACTACTTCGTACATGATCACCATTATATGAAGTTCCTTATTTTGTATTTATTATTTTTTTTTATCAAATATTAACTTCATTATAAAAAAACAATCGATTTCCTCATTATCTATATGTAATATATAACAAAAAAAATAATAACACGTATAATATATTTATGTTTTTTGATTTATTTTGGTTTTAAATTGCGTTTTTTGCTTTTCAGTTAATTAAAAATATCTTATTTGTTCAGTTTGGTCATTGTTGAAATCAAGCGTTGCATTTTATATATTTAATATGGTAGGAAATTTTATATGAAGATATATTTTTTCTACTGGAAATGATATTTTTCTTTTTTGTCTCTCTGTTAATTATTCCATAGATTTGTGTTGTATTTTCGATACTTGTGCCATGGCGTGGATAAGAGGTGTTTTTGTTTGGATGGCATATATTGGAATAAGCTGAGATTTGTAAAGACAATCCGAGTTTTCAGACGACCTGAGACCTTTGCAAAAAAGCCCTTCCTCCGACAACCGAAACCC
>CAUSDA010000141.1:0-2930 GCA_963529965.1 uncultured Neisseria sp. | reverse complement strand
CTCTTTGAGCTAAGGCGAGGCAACGCCGTACCGGTTTAAAGTTAATCCACTATAAAAGGTCGTCTGAAACCTTGTTTTAGGGTTTCAGACGACCTTTTGCTACAATAAGGCTTTTCCGTTTTGCAAGGCATTCCCATGAGCAAATCCGCCGTTTCCCCGATGATGCAGCAGTATCTCGCCATCAAATCGCAGCACGCCGACAAGCTGGTGTTTTACCGCATGGGCGATTTTTACGAGCTGTTTTTGGATGACGCGGTGGAAGCGGCGAAGCTGTTGGACATCACCCTGACCACGCGCGGGCAGATGGACGGCGTGCCGATTAAGATGGCGGGCGTGCCGTTTCACGCGGCGGAGCAGTATCTGGCGCGGCTGGTGAAGATGGGCAAAAGCGTGGCGGTGTGCGAGCAGGTGGGCGAAGTCGGCGCGGGTAAAGGGCCGGTGGAGCGCAAAGTCGTGCGCATCGTTACGCCCGGCACGCTGACCGACGCGGCATTTTTGGAAGACAAGGAAACCAACCGCATCGCGGCGGTGAACGCGGATAAAAAACACATCGCCATCGCGTGGGCATCTTTGCAAAGCGGCGAATTCAAAACCAAGCTGACGACGGCGGACAAACTCGCCGACGAGCTGGCGCGTTTGCAGGCGGCGGAAATCCTGTTGCCCGAAGGCAAAAGCCTGCCTAATGGTTTTCAGACGACCTCCGCCAACATCACGCGCCTGAACTCATGGCAGTTTGCCGCCGACGCGGGCGCGAAATTGTTGACCGAATACTTTGGCTGCCAAGACCTGCACGGCTTCGGTTTGGACGGCAAGGAACACGAAGCCGCCGTCGGCGCGGCGGGCGCGCTGTTGAACTACATCCGCCTGACGCAAAACCTGATGCCGCAACACCTCGACGGCATTTCGCTCGAAACCGACAGCCAATATATCGGTATGGACGCCGCCACGCGCCGCAATCTCGAAATCACGCAAACCCTCTCCGGCAAAAAATCGCCGACCCTGTTTTCCATACTCGACGGCTGCGCCACCCACATGGGCAGCCGCCTCTTGGCACTCTGGCTGCACCACCCCTTACGCAGCCGCGCCCACATCCGCGCCCGCCAAGAAGCCGTTGCCGCGCTGGGTTCGCAATACGAAACCCTGCAAGGCCGTCTGAAAAACATCGCAGACATCGAACGCATCGCCGCCCGCATTGCCGTCGGCAACGCCCGCCCGCGCGACCTCGCCGCCCTGCGCGACAGCCTGTTTGCCCTGTCCGAAATCGAATGGTCCGCCGAGGGCAGCAGCCTGTTGGAAACCCTTAAAGCCGTTTTCCCCGAAACCCTGCCCGTCGCCGAAACCCTCAAAGCCGCCGTAATGCCCGAACCCGCCGTCTGGCTCAAAGACGGCGGCGTCATCAACCAAGGCTATTGCGCAGAACTCGACGAGTTGCGCCACATCCAAAACCACGGCGACGAATTCCTGCTCGACCTCGAAGCGCGCGAACGCGAACGCACCGGCCTTTCCACCCTCAAAGTCGAGTTCAACCGCGTCCACGGCTTCTACATCGAGTTATCCAAAGTCCAAGCCGAACAAGCCCCCGCCGACTACCAACGCCGCCAAACCCTGAAAAACGCCGAACGCTTCATCACCCCCGAACTCAAAACCTTCGAAGACAAAGTCCTGACCGCGCAAGAGCAAGCATTGGCATTGGAAAAACGCCTGTTTGAAGCCCTCCTCAAAGACATTCAGACGACCCTGCCCCAGCTTCAAAAAGCCGCCAAAGCCGCCGCTGCACTGGACGTACTCTCCACCTTCGCCGCCACCGCCGCCGAACGCGGCTTCGTCTGCCCCGAGTTCGCCGACTACCCCGTCATCCATATCGAAAACGGCCGCCATCCCGTCGTCGAGCAACAAGTGCGCCACTTCACCGCCAACCACACCCGCCTTGACCACAAACACCGCCTCATGCTCCTGACCGGCCCCAACATGGGCGGCAAATCCACCTACATGCGCCAAGTCGCCCACATCGTCCTCATGGCGCACACCGGCAGCTTTGTCCCCGCCGACGCCGCCCAAATCGGACCCATCGACCAAATCTTCACCCGCATCGGCGCCTCCGACGACCTCGCCTCCAACCGCTCCACCTTCATGGTCGAAATGAGCGAAACCGCCTACATCCTCCACCACGCCACCGACCAATCCCTCGTCCTCATGGACGAAGTCGGACGCGGCACCTCCACCTTCGACGGCCTCGCCCTCGCGCACGCCATCGCCGAACACCTGCTGCAAAAAAACAAATCCTTCAGCCTCTTCGCCACTCACTATTTCGAACTGACCAAACTGCCCGAAGCCCACGCGACGGCGGTCAATATGCACCTCTCCGCGCTCGAACAAGGACAAGACATCGTCTTCCTCCACCACATCGAGCCAGGCCCCGCCAGCAAAAGCTACGGCATCGCCGTCGCCAAACTCGCCGGCCTGCCCAACCGCGCCCTCAAAGCCGCCCAAAAACATCTGGACGAACTCGAAGCCCAAGCCGCCGCCGTCCGCCCGCAGTTGGACATCTTCAGCACCCTGTCGTCTGAAAACGAATACAGCGGGTTTAGCCCAAACGAAACGGCGGACATTGCCCCCCAAACCGCCGCAAGCCAAGAAACCAACCCCGCCCACCACGCACTCGCCGAAGCCCTAAACCAAATCCGCCCCGACGACCTCAGCCCACGCGAAGCCCTAGACGCACTGTACCGCCTCAAACAGATTGTTGAAGGTGTTGAAGGTGGGGAATAAAACGCGTTGGTTCATTGAAAAAGGTCGTCTGAAAAACCTTGTTTCGGGTTTTCAGACGACCTTTCGTTTGCCTGCCGATTATAGTGGATTAAATTTATAGTGGATTAAAATATAGTGGATTAACTTTAAACCAGTACGGCGTTGCCTCGCCTTGCCGTACT
>CAUSDA010000140.1:0-2966 GCA_963529965.1 uncultured Neisseria sp. | reverse complement strand
GATTCACTTGGTGCTTCAGCACCTTAGAGAATCGTTCTCTTTGAGCTAAGGCGAAGCAACGCCGTACCGGTTTAAAGTTAATCCACTATAACGGGCAAACAAAGCATCGTCTTATTGGAATCCGCCATACAAAAAGGTCGTCTGAAACATTTTTCAGACGACCTTTTGACATACAGGGAACGCGGATTATGCGTTGCCTTCTTGTTGTTGCTGGTACATGGCTTCGAAGTTGATCGGAGCGAGCAGTACGGGCGGGAAGCCGGCGCGGGTTACGCTGGTGGAAATGGCTTCGCGAGCGTAAGGGAAGAGGATGTTCGGGCAGGCTACGCCTAAGAGCAGTTGAACGTCTTCTTCAGGGATGTTTTCCAGACGGAAGATGCCGCTTTGGGTTACTTCGTTGAGGAACATGGTACGCTCGGCGTTGAGTTTGGCGGTTACGGTAACGGTTACGTCAACGTTGTAGTAGCCGTCTTCAAGCTTCTCGCTGTTGGTGGAAACGCGCATATCGACTTCAGGCTCGCCTTGTTCCAAAAAGATTTGGGGGGCATTGGGCACTTCCAAAGACAGGTCTTTGACGAACAGGCGTTCGATGCTGAATACGGGTTGCAATTCTTCGCTCATTTTGTTTTCCTAGTTGGGTTTAAAGTTACGGGTTTAATAAAGAATCCAGCCTGCCTTCGCGGTGCAGGCCGTACAAATCGGTAAAACCGCCGACGTGGGTATCGCCGATGAAAATTTGCGGTATGCTGCGCTGTCCTGAAAGCTGCTGCATCTCGGCAAAGGCTTCGGGGCTGCGGTCGACGCGGATTTCGTTGATTTCGGCGACGCCCAGCGAATGCAGCAGCTTTTTAGCCATGGTGCAGTAGGGGCAGAACGCGCCTGTGTACATCGTAACGGTTTGCATGATTGTTTTCAGAGTTCTAATGGGGTTCACTATATGGGCATATGGTTTATTTTACAATACTTGAAATCGGCTATTTTGCCTGAATCTTTGTTTTCGGGGCGTAAGGACTGCCTGCCGCCCATGTGCCAAAACGCCGTTTTTAAAGTATGATAAACGGCAATCCGAACCGCTTTTGCCATTTATAGTGGATTAAATTTAAATCAGGACAAGGCAACGAAGCTGCAGACAGTACAGATAGTACGGAACCGATTCACTTGGTGCTTCAGCACCTTAGAGAATCGTTCTCTTTGAGCTAAGGCGAGGCAACGCCGTACTGGTTTAAAGTTAATCCACTATATTTTCCACAAAACCGATGGCAAGCGGATGGTAGATTAAATTTGAGTCAGAACAGCAACACAATCAGCCGATTATTTCCGGGTTTGAGCAACATCAGTCTGGTTCAAATTTAATCTACTATATTTCTTATTAAAAATTAGGAACTAAAACCATGCTTTCAGGAATCCCCATCCCGAAGGACGCCGTCCGTCCGCCCGAAACCGTGCTCGTCAACATTACACCGCAGGAAACGCGCGTGGCAGTGTTGGAAGAAAACAATATCTGCGAGCTGCACATTGAACGCAACAGCGGTCATAGTCTGGTCGGCAATATTTATCTGGGCGTGGTGCGCCGCGTGCTGCCCGGCATGCAGAGTGCGTTCATCGACATCGGTTTGGAACGCGCTGCGTTTCTGCACATCGTCGATGTCCTCGAACAACGCCGCAACCCCGACGAAACCCAGCGTATCGAGCATATGTTGTTTGAAGGGCAGTCGGTTTTGGTGCAGGTCATCAAAGACCCGATTAACACCAAAGGTGCGCGCCTTTCCACTCAAATTTCGTTAGCGGGGCGTTTCCTCGTCCACCTTCCGCAGGAAGACCACATCGGCATTTCCCAGCGCATCGAAGACGATGCCGAACGCAACAGCCTGCGCGAACGCCTGACTAATCTATTGCCCGAAGACGCGTGCCACGGCTATATCATCCGCACCAACGCCGAAAACGCCACCGACGAGCAGCTTCTGTCCGATATCCACTACCTGACCAAAGTGTGGGAACACATTCAAGAACAAGCGAAAATCCAGCCGCCGGAAACCCTGCTTTATCAGGATTTGCCGCTAAGCCTGCGCGTGTTGCGCGATATGTTCAGCCTCGACACGCAAAAAATCCTAGTCGACTCAACCGAAAACCACCGCCGCATGACCCGCTTCGCCGAGCAATACGTCCACGGCGCATTGGGCAGGATAGAGCTGTTCAAAGGCGAACGCCCGCTGTTTGAAACCCACAACGTCGAACAGGAAATCAGCCGCGCCCTGCAACCGCGCGTCAACCTCAACTTCGGCAGCTACCTGATTATCGAGTCCACCGAAGCCATGACCACGATAGACGTGAACACCGGCGGCTTCGTCGGCGCGCGCAACTTCGACGAAACCATCTTCCGCACCAATCTCGAAGCCTGCCACACCATCGCCCGCGAATTAAGGCTGCGCAACCTCGGCGGCATCATCATCATCGACTTCATCGACATGGCGCAGGAAGCGCACCGCGAAGCTGTGTTGCAAGAGCTTGCCAAAGCCCTCGCCTTCGACCGCACCCGCGTTACCCTCAACGGCTTCACCAGCTTGGGTTTGGTCGAATTGACCCGCAAACGTTCGCGCGAAAACCTCAGCCAAATCCTCTGCGAACCCTGCCCGTCCTGCCAAGGCAGGGGTCGTCTGAAAACGCCGCAGACCATCTGCTACGAAATCCAGCGCGAAATCGTCCGCGAAGCCCGCCGTTACGACGTGCAGTCCTTCCGCATCCTCGCCGCGCCCAACGTCATCGACCTCTTCCTCGACGAAGAATCGCAATCGTTGGCGATGCTCATCGACTTTATCGGCAAACCGATTTCGCTGGCAGTCGAAACCGCCTACACGCAGGAACAATACGATATTGTGTTGCTGTAAAGACAAAAGGTCGTCTGAAAACGGAATCGGGGTGTGAACTGGCCCCCAAATCTTGGACACTCATAAAAGTCTATTCAGGCG
>CAUSDA010000139.1:0-3057 GCA_963529965.1 uncultured Neisseria sp. | reverse complement strand
AGAGCGCCTGAATAGGCTTTTATGAGTGTCCAAGATTTGGGGGCCAGTTCAAACTTAAAATCAAGATTTCAGACGACCTTTATTCAATAAAAAGGCTGTGGATGATTGTTTATCCACAGCCTTTTTGTACGCTGTCTTATCTCAAGCCGCCGGCAGCTCGTGGAAGGCGGACGGCAAATTCTCGTTGTCACCAAATTCCACCCATTCATAAGCGGTTTCGTCCGCCAAAACCGCACGCAATAAAGCGTTGTTGATGGCGTGGCCGGATTTGTAGCCTTCGAATGCGCCGATAATCGGGTGTCCGACGATATACAAATCGCCGATGGCATCGAGGATTTTGTGGCGGACGAACTCGTCGGGATAACGCAAACCTTCCGGATTCAAAACGTCCATGTCGTCAATCACGATGGCGTTGTTCAAATTGCCGCCCAGTCCGAGATTGTGGGCGCGCATCATTTCCACTTCGTGCATAAAGCCGAAGGTACGCGCGCGCGCGATTTCGTCGATGTAGGACTTGCCCGCGAAATCGATTTCAAAAGTGGGCGAGCTGCGGTTGAAAACCGGATGGTCGAATTCGATGGTCAGCGTCACTTTAAAGCCGTCATACGGCGTAAAGCGCACCCATTTGCCCGCTTCCTTGACTTCGACAGGCTTGAGGATTTTCAAAAACCGCTTTTGCGCCTTTTGATCGACAACGCCCGCATCTTGCAAAAGATAAATAAACGGCAGGCTGGAGCCGTCCATAATCGGGATTTCGAGCGCGTTCAACTCAATCAGCGCATTGTCGATGCCATAGGCAGACAGCGCGGACATGATGTGTTCGATCGTGCCGACGCGCACGCCTTTATCGGTTACGATAGTGGACGACAGGCGCGTATCGTTGATGAGGTAAGGCGTAAGTTTGATGGTTTCGCCCATTTCGCCGTCCAAATCGGTACGGCGGAAAGAAATCCCGCTGTTTTCAGGTGCAGGATGCAAGGTCAGCGCGACCCGTTCGCCCGAATGCAGCCCGACGCCGGTTACGCTGATGGATTTTGCCAAAGTTCGTTGCAGCATAAACCGCCTCCTTATTCAATAATTGGTTTGATGTTTGGATAATACGATAAAAAGGAAAAAATAATCCATTATTTTTAATAGTATTTGCTAATGTAGGCGTTTCAGAACCATAGATTTTTCAGACAACCCTTTGTACCGGTAAGATTATCCACAATATGCCGTGTAATCCGAGTGGAAAAATCTGATTTTATCCACAGAAAAATTCAAACGATTACAGATTATCCGACTTTGTTCTCATAAAAAACAAAACTTGAACGCAGCTTTTAAATGAATCTAACAATTTGATTATACAATCAGTAATAAGGTTATCCACAAAACGAGGATACACTCATCACCATCATCATTTTTTTAAATAATTACATATTAATTTTAAAAACAACCAAAATTTATCCCCAAATATGGGGACAAACCGTACCAATCTGTATTTTCAGACGACCTATTTCACGGTTTTTTTATTTAAATCAAACATTTTAAAAGTAGCATCGTGTAATTCTAGGTAGTAGTTTTATTTCAGGCTACAATAGCCCTTATTGAAATTTATCCCTTTCCCTACTGACAGGAGTATCAAAATGAGCATCAAAGTAGCGATTAACGGTTTCGGCCGCATCGGCCGTCTGGCATTGCGTCAAATTGAAAAAGCCAAAGGCATCGAAGTCGTCGCCGTCAACGACCTGACCCCTGCCGATATGCTGCTGCACCTTTTCAAATATGACAGCACCCAAGGCCGTTTTCAAGGTACTGCTGAATTGAAAGACGATGCCATCGTAGTGAATGGCAAAGAAATCAAAGTCTTCGCCAATCCGAATCCTGAAGAATTGCCTTGGGGCGAATTGGGCGTAGACGTCGTCCTCGAATGTACCGGCTTCTTTACCAGCAAAACCAAAGCCGAAGCCCACATCCGTGCCGGTGCGCGCAAAGTCGTTATTTCCGCCCCCGGCGGCAATGACGTGAAAACCGTCGTATATGGCGTGAACCAAGACATTTTGGACGGCAGCGAAACCGTCATCTCCGCCGCTTCCTGCACCACCAACTGCCTCGCCCCGATGGCGGCAGTCCTGCAAAAAGAGTTCGGCGTAGTCGAAGGTCTGATGACCACCATCCACGCCTACACCGGCGACCAAAACACCCTTGATGCGCCGCACCGCAAAGGCGATTTGCGCCGCGCCCGCGCCGCCGCGCTCAACATCGTGCCCAACAGCACCGGTGCCGCCAAAGCCATCGGTTTGGTTATCCCCGAATTGAACGGCAAACTCGACGGCTCCGCCCAACGCGTTCCCGTCGCCACCGGCTCGCTGACCGAATTGGTTTCCGTCCTCGAACGCCCTGTAACCAAAGAAGAAATCAACGCCGCGATGAAAGCCGCCGCCAATGAATCTTACGGCTACACCGAAGATCAAATCGTTTCTTCCGACGTCGTCGGCATCGAATACGGCTCGCTCTTCGATGCCACCCAAACCCGCGTGATGACCGTAGGCGACAAACAACTGGTGAAAACCGTTGCCTGGTACGACAACGAAATGTCCTACACCTGCCAACTCGTCCGCACTTTGGAATACTTCGCAGGCAAAATCTAAAAGATTTCGGATTGGGTAAACCAGTCTGTGGATAAGTAAGAGAAAAAGGTCGTCTGAAAATTTTTTCAGACGACCTTGTTTTTACCTTCAATCTACTCCCTCTCCCACCACATGAGAGAGGGTTGGGGGAGAAGGTGGTTCTACAAGTTGCATGAATTTGATTTTACCCAAAACCATAAAGCCACCCCCATCCTAACCTTCCCCCGCGGGACGGGGGAAGGGACAAGTTGCTGTTGCAGTAACGAGTAGCGTGGTTTTTCCCACGAGATGAAAGCAGGTTCGGCTGTTGTCTAATTTTGATTATTGAATGATAGATTTCGTGGGCAAAGCCCACGCTACGGGTTGGGTTTATCCCAAATTAATTGAATAAAACTGAGACCTTTGCAAAATTCCCCAAAATCCCCTAAATTCCCACCAAGATATTTAG
>CAUSDA010000138.1:0-3099 GCA_963529965.1 uncultured Neisseria sp. | reverse complement strand
TCTTTGAGCTAAGGCGAGGCAACGCCGTACTGGTTTAAAGTTAATCCACTATACCGACAGGTTTCGCATTTACCCATAGCAAAAGGTCGTCTGAAATTTTCAGACGACCTTTTTGGTTTCACGGAGATAGGCATCGCAAACCCGCCATCCCCTAACAATTCACGCAGTCATTAACGCTGATTGCAAGAAGTGTCTACTTTGTTGCCATAAGGATCAACGAAGCTGAAGAAGGCTTGGCTGCCTTTTTGATGCCATTCCGCACCTTTACCGAACAGACCGCGGTTGGAAACATAACGCTCGCCGGAACCGGAAACCGCAGAAGACAAGACAGCGCGTTTGTCATCCAGGCTCAACTCGACGCGGTTGGTATCCAGATTGCGTACAGTCACAGACAAACCGTTTTCACACTCAAAAGATTGGGGCGAACGGCGGTCGCTAGACTGACCACGATCATCATAGTTGCGATCTCCATGGTCATGACGGTGCTCGTGGCGAGGAGCATCATTATCATCATAATCAGGGGCAGCACAAGCACCCAAGGACAAAACAGCCGCTACGGCCAATACAGCTTTAAGTTTCATATTAATACTCCTGAAAAATGTGGAACTGCATAACAGTCGTTCCATGTTATAAACATCCTTATAGTCTAGCAAGGGAGCTTACCCTAATTTACCTGCACGCCCCGAATGTAGCTTTTTCCAAAACTCCGTAGTTTTTTCGCAAACATTAAAACTTCCCTCAACCATTGCTTCACACTTACCCGCCCGTCCGAGGTCGTCTGAAAACAAAAAAAACCGCCCGCGAAAATCATCGCAAGCGGCAATCCATTGAGAGCATTACAAAATATGAAAACATTACCGCTGACGGGCTTTGAAGCGGGGATTGCTTTTACAGATGACGTAAACTTTACCTTTGCGTCGAACGATTTGACAATCGCGATGGCGCTTTTTCGCTGTTTTCAATGAAGACAAAACCTGCATTATTTATCCTTTCTAAAAGACGAAATCATAGATTGGAACCTTTGGTTGAACTTGCTGGCGCGGCCTTCGGTATTCACATTGCGCTGTTTGCCCGTATAGACGGGATGCGAGGCAGAAGACGTATCCAAAGAGAATAAAGGATATTCTTTGCCGTCAGACCAAACCATCGTTTTGCCGTGTGTATCCGCACAAGAACGGATCAGCCAGCCTTCATTGGCACCGCTGTCGTAAAAAAGCACAGTACGGTAATTTTCAGGGTGGATATTCGCTTTCATCATTCCTCCGATAAATGTTATGGTATAACATTATACATCATAAACTTTAAAACACAACCCCGAAAAAAGGTCGTCTGAAAACGCAGACCATATTCAGACGACCTTCACATTGCTACAATACGGGCTTCCACTCCAATCCAAAGGCACATCATGCCGCTTTTCCACGTCGAACCCTCCCTGTCTTACACTCAGCAAAACCGTGTAGGCGTCCTCCTCCTCAATCTCGGCACGCCCGATGCCCCGACCGCCGCAGCCGTCAAACCATATCTTCGAGAATTTCTATCGGACCAACGCGTCGTCGAACTGCCCAAACTACTTTGGCAGCCGATTTTGCATGGATTGGTCCTGACACTGCGTCCCAAGAAAAGCGCACATGCTTACGCCAAAATCTGGTTTGAACAAGGCTCTCCGCTTGCCGTCTATACCCAACGTCAAGCAGATGCCCTCGCCAAAGCCATACCCGACACCATCGTCCGCCATGCCATGACCTATGGCAACCCGGGCATCGACACCGTCCTTGCCGAAATGAAAGCCCAAGGCGTAGGCAAATTGCTGATTGTCCCTTTATATCCGCAATACGCCGCCTCCAGCACCGGCGCGGCATTAGACAAAGTGTTCCAACAACTGCTGAAGCAGCGCAACCAAATGAGCCTGCGCACCGTTTCGCGTTTTTACGACGACGCAGCCTATATTGATGCCATGAAGCAACACATTGAAGCATATTGGAAAGAACACGGACGCGGCGAGAAACTCATGCTCAGCTTTCACGGCATTCCGCAAAAAAATTACGACGACGGCGACCCTTATCCCGACGAATGCCGACATACCGCGAAACTTCTTGCCCAAGCGCTCAACCTAAACGAGCAAGAATACATCGTTTCCTTCCAAAGCCAATTTGGCAAAGCAAAATGGGTGACGCCCAGCACACAAGCCCTGTTTGACCAACTGCCCAAACAAGGCGTCAGCAAATTAGATGTATTCTGTCCGGGCTTTATGGCGGATTGTCTGGAAACCATGGAAGAGATTGCCATCATGGGGCGCGAACAATTTCACGCAGCCGGAGGCAAAGAATACCGCTACATCCCCTGCTTGAACGACCACCCCGCATGGATTCTCGCCCTGACCGAACTGGTCAAAAACAACCTGCAAGGCTGGCAATAACCAGATACATCATCCGACAAGGGATATTGGTGATCACTGATGGACTTTAAACCCAAACCAAGCTGCGACAGCATCATCATTTAAAACCTATCCGCAGATTTCCACTGAAAGCGTTACATTTGATTTAAGTCTAAGGTCGTCTGAAAAATCTGTTTTCAGACGACCTTTATTGTATTATCGATAAACAGACCACACCGATAAAAAGGACACATCATGACCACAACAAAAAAAATATTGGCGGCTGCAATTTTTACCCTGTCCGTCCACAGCACCTTTGCCGCCGATGCTGCCCAAATGACGCAAGGCCAAAAAATTTATGAAAGCAACTGCGCCGCCTGCCACGGTAAAAAAGGGGAAGGCAGGGGAACCATGTTTCCCCCTCTTTACCAATCGGACTATATTATGAAAAAACCGCAGGTATTGCTGCAAAGCATGACCAAAGGCATCAACGGCCCCATCAAAGTCAACGGTAAACCTTACAACGGCTTTATGCCCGCGACCGCCATCAACGATGCCGATCTCGCTGCCGTTGCCACCTATATCATGAATGCGTTTAACAACGGCGGCGGTACCATTACCGAAAAAGACGCCAAACAGGCTAAAGCGAAAAAATAAGGCATCCATACACAAAAAAGGTCGTCTGAAACCTGAACTGGCCCCCAAATCTTGGACACTCATAAAAG
>CAUSDA010000137.1:0-3175 GCA_963529965.1 uncultured Neisseria sp. | reverse complement strand
AAAATGTTTCAATTAACCCGAAAAATGTTTCAATTAACCCGAAAAATGTTTCAATTAACCCGAAAAATGTTTCAATAAAATTAAATGACCTATTCCAATACATTGATTTTAAGGAAAAAAAGTATCCACAAAACCGCCTAAAAATAATAAAAAAGATTTAAAAATGATGAAAAACCGCCAGACCCTGCTTTTCTGGGGATAACCCGACCGTTTTCCACAGCCGAAAAGACCCCACCCCGCCGCCTTACGGCGGCACCCCGTGAGGGGATTTTCGGAACGGCTCCGCCGTATATCCGATTAGCGGCTATCGCCGTCCCCAGCCCATATGTCCACTTTCTTCCCTATCCATCTCTGAAAAACACCGTCTTTGCGGGGGCTTTGCCCCCACACCCCCAGTCTCGCCGCCGACGGCTCGGAAGCAGGGGGCGGGCTACGCCCTTAGTCCTGCTTCCTCCCTTGAGCGTTGGGTCGCTTCCACCCTGTCAAGGTCAAGCCGCTTACGCGGTCGCTGCGCGAACCTTGACAGGCTTCCAGCTCCGCAGCAGTGGCAAATATGCGCTAATGCCCCAAATTTGCGATTTCCTGCGTTTTATGTGGTTACCTATGGGGTAGGATAGGCAAGGGGCAGAAACGCAATCTGAGCGCAAAATAGGCGAGCTGCTGACGTTTTTCTTTTGGAAATTATGGATAGGCAGCACTTATTTTTTAGTAGCATAGCTTTATTTGTTGTAAATACATTACATCGTATTTACAATGTAATTATGATGCAATGTATGGAGCAAAAAAATGGGGTACACAAATTTCAATATGAGGCTGGACGATGACCTACGGGCAAACGCCTATCCTGTTCTGGAGCAGTATGGTCTGACTCCCAGCCAGGCGGTTCGGATGTTTTTCAATCAAATCGCCAATACTGGCAAAGTCCCGCTTTCCTTGGATTGGGCGGGAAAAGCCCCGAATAAGGTTACTTTGGAGGCCATGAAGGAATTAGAAAACGGCGGCGGAACGAAATACGGCACCGTTGCTGAAGCCGTTCGGGAGATGCAGAAGCTGGCGGATGGCAGCCATGAATGAGCGTTCAATCAGGTTGAGCAACCAGTTTAAGCGTGATTTGAAGAAGCAGTATCTGTTGCTTGCTTCGGTCGAATGGGCTGAAATTTTGAGTTTGTTGGCCAAAGGGGAAGCATTGCCTGAAAAGTACCGAGACCATCAGCTTACAGGTAATCTGAACAATTACCGGGAATGCCACATTAAGCCTGATTTGCTCTTGATGTACGCCCAGCATGAGGACGAGCTTCATCTGGTAAGGTTGGGGTCGCATTCTGAGCTTTTCGGATGATTCCGGCAGTATCGTTTGTCTGTTTCCACCGTATGCCGGCGTATCCGGAAGAAATGGCCACAAAGACAGGACACCCCGTTACTCCCCCTTTTTTTTCCCGCCGATGTAATTAGTACGCACCTTTCAGGTGGAATTCAGTACGCGCTTTTTAGGCGGGAAAATATGTGTAGTACGCAGCAAATTTTGCGGTTAGTACGCAGCAGGAAATAGTGCAGTACGCTGCATATTTTCTGTGAAGTACGCGCAAAATTTGTGTTCAGTACGCGCATATTGGAATGTACAGTACGCAACAAAAAAAGGGGGAGTAACGGGGTAATATGGCTAAAAAACAGGTTTTGAGTGGCGAAGCTGAATGAAGCTTTATCCAGAAGAAAAATGGGCGCTTATCGCCGAAAATTTGGGAGCTTGAATAATGGGAATGGGATTTTTTGATTATGAGGTAGCATTGGAAATACTTGGTCAGAGCAAACAGCCTTTGGTTTCCGCGTTGTTTAACGAGCGGAA
Source organism: uncultured Neisseria sp. (assembly GCA_963529965.1). Taxonomy (GTDB): domain Bacteria; phylum Pseudomonadota; class Gammaproteobacteria; order Burkholderiales; family Neisseriaceae; genus Neisseria. Next base: position 1,332 of record CAUSDA010000137.1, on the reverse strand, counting down.
CAGGGAAAATCCGGATCCAAAGCTGATTGCTTTTTTGAAGAAAAAAAAGGAAGCGATTGACGATTTGATGGAAGAACTCGACCCTGACGACGAGTACCTGATTAAGCTGATTCTGAATCCTGAATACACCGTAATGCGGAAGAATGGCTGAATGAACGCGCATATCTGCGACATTTGACTGTGCATTGTCAGCGACAAGATGTGTCATTGTCGCTGCGACATCTGTGACATTTGTCGCATCTGAAAATGCGCCATAGACCCTTAGAAGCTCCGAAGAATCTAGTCTTTTTTCATTGTCGCACTTGCTTAATTTGCCTGCGACAATGTCGCGCTGTATGGTGCGACGGATTTTACCGCAAATTATTTTTTTGCAGATGTCTGCGCCTTCTGTTTGGGAAGTGGCGCAACGTCTTGACTGAACAGCCCGCCTTGCGGGTTTCGCTCGAATTTGAACCGTAGGGAAGCTACGCGACGCCCGCTTTTAACGGCTTCCCACTCAATCAACCAGCCGTCTTTTTCGGTCAGTTCCTTGACGGCGGGCTCAATGATTCGTTTTCGTAACAGTTGAAAATTTTTTCGGTAACTTTCGGGTGATTCCATTGCATGCCAAAACTCTTCAATCGGCATGGAGAGCCAACCGTCTTTGTCGTTTCCCCGCATCTGTTCGAAGAGTTCCAGCAACCGCCAAGAATGCAGCGACCGTAGGGCAGCAGCCTGTTTTAGCTGATATTGGGTGAATTGTCCGCCCAATTCGAAGAGGTAGGGGAAAATCTCATTACTGAAACCGAATCGGACATAACCTTCCTTATCGAAATAGCGGTATCCGCCAATCCAACGGATACGCTCAATTCCTTCTTTTTTGCCCTCCCATACCTGAAATTGCAGGTATCGCTCGAAGATGTTTTCAACCGCTGCTTTCAGTTGGTCGTAGGCGGTATTCAGGCTCACATCGTAGGTTTCGGCGTACTCTGCGGCCGTTATTTTGACCCTCTCATTTTTTCCGCCAAGGCGGGCTATCCCTGCCATCAAAATCCTTTTTTCCGCCAAAGTTAAAGAATGGGCAGCACGAGTAACCACGTTCGCCATAACTACTTTTTGCTGGAGTAAGGAAGGTGCTGATTTTTTTACGATGTTACTCATAACTGAAACAGGTTTCGGGTTATTCATTCATTGAAGTTTAATGTTTCTTTTAGCAAATTGCAACATCTTTTTTTATTGTTTCAATAACCCGAAACCTGTTTTAGTAAGTTCAAAATCAGCCTGTGGATTACACCCGAAAAATGTTTCAATTAACCCGAAAAATGTTTCAATTAACCCGAAAAATGTTTCAAT
>CAUSDA010000136.1:0-3488 GCA_963529965.1 uncultured Neisseria sp. | reverse complement strand
CCCTAAATATCTTGGTGGGAATTTAGGGGATTTTGGGGAATTTTGCAAAGGTCTCAGGTCGTCTGAAATAGGGAGTGCAGAGTTTGAGAACTCTTTATCCATTTCAGACGACCTCAGTTGCTAAATAGTTCTTAGTAAATACAAAATACCAACTTTTCTCTACCGTTTGCTTGACTAAACTCTTGCAATAAAAATATAATTCCACTCTTGCCGACATGGTGTCGGCAAGTATTTAACTCAACAGGACGAGAAAATATGCCAACTATCAACCAATTGGTACGCAAAGGCCGTCAAAAGCCCGTGTACGTAAACAAAGTGCCTGCACTGGAAGCTTGCCCGCAAAAACGCGGCGTATGCACCCGTGTATACACGACTACCCCTAAAAAACCTAACTCTGCATTGCGTAAAGTATGTAAAGTTCGTCTGACCAACGGTTTTGAAGTCATTTCATACATCGGCGGTGAAGGCCACAACCTGCAAGAGCACAGCGTCGTACTGATTCGCGGCGGTCGTGTAAAAGACTTGCCGGGTGTACGTTACCACACTGTACGCGGTTCCTTAGATACTGCAGGTGTTAAAGACCGTAAACAAGCCCGTTCTAAATACGGTGCTAAGCGTCCTAAATAATTACAGGGGCTTAAATAGGCACGTCGGCCGCCTAAGCTGAACAACGGCCGAGTAAGTGAATACTCTATTGGGTATTCATGGGAATTGACCCGACTGAATAGATTAAAGGAAATTAAAATGCCAAGACGTAGAGAAGTCCCCAAGCGCGATGTGTTGCCTGATCCTAAATTCGGCAGCGTCGAGCTGACTAAATTCATGAACGTATTGATGATTGACGGTAAAAAATCTGTTGCCGAGCGTATCGTTTACGGTGCATTGGAGCAAATCGAGAAAAAAACCGGCAAAGCAGCAATCGAAGTATTCAACGAAGCCATTGCAAACGCCAAACCTATCGTGGAAGTGAAAAGCCGCCGTGTAGGTGGTGCAAACTACCAAGTTCCTGTTGAGGTTCGTCCTTCACGCCGTCTGGCTCTTGCAATGCGCTGGGTTCGCGATGCGGCCCGCAAACGTGGTGAGAAATCCATGGACCTGCGTTTGGCAGGCGAGTTGATTGATGCGTCCGAAGGCCGTGGTGGTGCGTTGAAAAAACGTGAAGAAGTACACCGCATGGCTGAAGCCAACAAAGCATTCTCTCACTTCCGTTTCTAATTTTGAAAGGCTAATAAAATGGCTCGTAAGACCCCGATCAGCCTGTACCGCAACATCGGTATTTCCGCCCATATTGACGCGGGTAAAACCACTACTACAGAACGTATTTTGTTCTATACCGGTTTGACCCATAAATTGGGCGAGGTACATGATGGCGCGGCTACTACCGACTACATGGAACAAGAGCAAGAACGTGGTATTACCATTACCTCTGCTGCCGTTACTTCCTACTGGTCCGGTATGGCGAAACAATTCCCAGAACACCGCTTTAACATTATTGATACCCCAGGACACGTTGACTTTACCGTAGAGGTAGAGCGTTCTATGCGTGTATTGGATGGTGCGGTAATGGTTTACTGCGCGGTGGGTGGTGTCCAACCGCAATCTGAAACCGTATGGCGTCAAGCCAACAAATACCAAGTTCCACGCTTGGCGTTTGTAAATAAAATGGACCGTCAAGGTGCCAACTTCTTCCGCGTTGTCGAGCAAATGAAAACCCGTTTGCGCGCAAACCCAGTACCTATCGTTATTCCGGTAGGCGCAGAAGACAGTTTCACTGGTGTTGTTGACCTGCTGAAAATGAAATCCATCATCTGGAATGAAGCCGATAAAGGTACAACCTTTACCTATGGCGACATTCCCGCTGAATTGGTTGAAACTGCTGAAGAATGGCGTCAAAACATGATTGAAGCCGCAGCAGAAGCCAGCGAAGAATTGATGGACAAATACTTGGGCGGCGACGAGCTGACCGAGGAAGAAATTGTAGGTGCATTGCGTCAACGTACTTTGGCAGGCGAAATTCAGCCGATGTTGTGCGGTTCTGCATTTAAAAACAAAGGTGTTCAACGTATGTTGGACGCAGTTGTAGAATTGCTACCTGCTCCTACCGATATTCCTCCGGTTCAAGGTGTTAATCCTAACACTGAAGAAGCCGACAGCCGTCAAGCCAGCGATGAAGAGAAATTCTCTGCATTGGCGTTCAAAATGTTGAACGACAAATACGTTGGTCAGCTGACTTTCATCCGCGTTTACTCTGGCGTCGTGAAATCCGGTGATACCGTATTGAACTCTGTAAAAGGCACTCGCGAGCGTATTGGCCGTTTGGTACAAATGACTGCTGCAGACCGTACTGAAATCGAAGAAGTACGTGCTGGCGACATCGCAGCCGCTATCGGTCTGAAAGACGTTACTACCGGTGAAACCTTGTGTGCAGAAAGTGCGCCGATTATCTTGGAACGTATGGAATTTCCTGAGCCGGTAATCCATATTGCCGTTGAGCCGAAAACCAAAGCTGACCAAGAAAAAATGGGTATCGCCCTGAACCGTCTGGCTAAAGAAGATCCTTCTTTCCGTGTCCGTACAGACGAGGAATCCGGTCAAACCATTATTTCTGGTATGGGTGAGCTGCACTTGGAAATTATTGTTGACCGTATGAAACGCGAATTCGGCGTGGAAGCAAATATCGGTGCGCCTCAAGTGGCTTACCGCGAAACTATCCGCAAAGAAGTTGAAGCCGAATACAAACACGCCAAACAATCTGGTGGTAAAGGTCAATACGGTCACGTTGTCATCAAAATGGAACCTATGGAGCCGGGTGGCGCAGGTTACGAATTTATCGACGAAATTAAAGGTGGTGTGATTCCTCGCGAATTCATTCCGTCTGTCGATAAAGGTATCCGCGATACCCTGCCTAACGGTATTGTTGCAGGCTACCCAGTAGTTGACGTACGCGTACGTTTGATCTTCGGTTCTTCACACGACGTCGACTCCTCTCAACTGGCCTTCGAATTGGCTGCTTCCCAAGCCTTCAAAGAAGGTATGCGTAAAGCCAATCCTGCTCTGCTTGAGCCAATCATGGCAGTTGAAGTGGAAACTCCTGAAGAATACATGGGTGACGTAATGGGCGACTTGAACCGTCGTCGCGGCGTCGTATTGGGTATGGATGATGACGGTATCGGCGGTAAAAAAGTCCGTGCCGAAGTACCTCTGGCAGAAATGTTCGGTTATTCTACCGACCTGCGTTCTGCAACCCAAGGCCGTGCTACTTACTCTATGGAGTTCAAGAAATATTCTGAAGCTCCTGCCCACATAGCTGCTGCTGTAACTGAAGCCCGTAAAGGCTAATCAGGCAAATAGGTCGTCTGAAAGGCTGAAATGATTTTTCAGACGACCTCTGTTCTTTAATCGATCTTTAATGTAAAGGAATTAGCTCATGGCTAAGGAAAAATTTGAACGTAGCAAACCGCACGTAAACGTTGGCACCATCGGTCACG
>CAUSDA010000135.1:0-3576 GCA_963529965.1 uncultured Neisseria sp. | reverse complement strand
GTACTGTCTGCGGCTTCGTCGCCTTGTCCTGATTTAAAGTTAATCCACTATATAAGGCGGATTTGAAATCCGTCGGTTTTATGGGTATTGCTATGCAGCCGGTTTACAGAAAGGTCGTCTGAAAACGTGCAACCTGCTTTTCAGACGACCTTTTTACATTCTTTTCACATCAATCCTGCATCAGCCAATATTGCAGCCCGATTAAGGTTTTGCCGTCTTTGATTTCGTTGTGTGCCAAAGCGGTGCGGACTTCTTCCTTGCTCATCAGGACGGTTTCGGTGATTTCGTCTTCGTCGTTGCTCAAGGTGCTGCCGAGGCGCACGCCTTCTGCTTGGTAGAAGTACATTTTTTCGTCGCAGAAGCCGATGGCGGTGTAGAAGCTGCTGATGAGTTTGACGCGGTCGGCGGTGTACGGGGTTTCTTCCGCCAGCTCGCGCAGGGCGCATTCGGCGGGGTCTTCGCCTGCATCGAGTTTGCCGGCGGGCAGCTCGAGCGTGGCAGCGTCTGCGGCGTAACGCCATTGGCGCACGAGTACGGCTTTGCCCTCTTCGGTAACCGCTAAAACGCAGGCCGCACCGGGATGGCGGATGACGATGCGCTGGCTTTCGTTGCCGTTGGGCAGGCGGACTTTGTCGCGGTTGATGGTAACAAATGAGCCTTGATAAATCGGCTCGCTGCTGAGTTTGGTTTCTTTCAAATCCATTTGCGTGTTCTCTTTGTAAAGTTTGATACGGGGTCGTCTGAAAATCGGGAATGGGTTTTAACTTCGTTGAAGCCGAGCTTTCAGACGACCTCTTGAGTCATGAAAAGGCTCGTCTGAAAGGGAGCGAAGCGGGTTTCGCTAAACCGTTTGTACTGCTTTAAACCCTGCTGCGTTCGATTTCAATGCCGACTTCTTTGACATCGGGCAGGATGCCGGGCTTGATGATTTTGACGCGCACACTCAACGCGCCGAAATTGTCGAGAATCAGCTTGACGATGTGTTCCGCCAATGATTCGAGCAAGAGAAAGCTTTGTTCGGCAAGGCTTGCCCTGACGGCTTCGCAGACTTCGCCGTAGTGGACGGTATTGCCGATATGGTCGTCTTGACCGCTTTGTTCGGGAATGCCGATATCCAAGTCCAAAATCAGGGTTTGGGGGCGTTCGCGTTCCCAGTCATACACGCCGATTAAGGTATCCGCCTTCATGCCGCGTAAAAAGATTTTGTCCATTTGCCTGCCTGTTTTTTTGATAAAATGAGCGTCCCATTTTAAGTAAAGCATCTGAAATGTTCAATGTATCCGCCGTTATCGCGGCTTATTTAATCGGTTCGCTGTCGTTTGCCGTCATTGTTTCCAAATATTACGGCATGGACGATCCGCGCACTTACGGCTCGGGCAACCCCGGCGCGACCAATGTTTTGCGCAGCGGCAAGAAAAAAGCGGCGGCGCTGACTTTGCTGGGCGACGCGCTCAAAGGTTTGGTGGCGGTGGTTTTGGCACGCTGCCTGCAAGATGCTTTGACTCTGTCGGACATCACCATAGCGGTGGTTGCCGTGGCCGCGTTGGTCGGACATATGTGGCCGCTGTTTTTCGGCTTTAAAGGCGGCAAGGGCGTGGCAACGGCTTTGGGCGTATTGCTGGCGCTTTCGCCTGCAACGGCTTTGGTTTGCGCGGCGATTTGGCTGGTGATGGCGTTCGGCTTTAAAGTGTCCTCGCTTGCCGCGCTCGCCGCCACCGTAGCCGCGCCGCTCGTTGCCTTCTGGCTGATGCCCTACTCTTCTTGGGCTTGGGCGACCGTCGTCATTGCCGTGCTGGTGTTGTACCGCCATAAAAGCAATATCCAAAACCTGCTTCAAGGCAAAGAAGGCAAAATCGGAGACAAGGCGGACAAGCCTTAAACCTGATTTTATTTTTCAGACGACCTGTCCGATTGCGGAATGAACCAAGGTCGTCTGAAAACCTTTCAATCTACGCTGCGGCATCGCCTTAACCCGCCGGTAGGTATCGAAAACCGATTTAATCCATTATAATCAAGCTCTTTTGTTTCACAACCAAACTTCCATGCCGAAACGCCCGTTCAAAACCGTCCTGACCGCCTTTACCTTGGCCGCGCTGTCTGCCTGCTCGCTGGTCAAGTATCAGCCTGTCGCCACCATCAATAAAATTGATATGAACCAAGGCTATCGTTTTGAAACCAGCCAGTTTCGGCGCGAAGAAGACGACACCTTCATCATCCTGATGCTCTCCGGCGGCGGCACGCGCGCGGCGGCGTTGGGCTACGGCGTGTTGGAACAGCTTCAGCAGCAAAAAGTTACCATCGGCGGCAAAAGCAAGTCGCTGATGTCCAATGTCGATTTGGTGGTCGGCGTATCCGGCGGCTCCGTCCTCGCCGCCTACTTCGCGCTCAAAGGCGAAGAAACCATCCCCATGTTTTACAAGCGTTTCCTTCACCAAAACTTCCAACGCCAAGTCGTCAAACAAGCCTTTTCCATGTCCAACCTGCCCCGCCTCGCCTCACCCGAATACGGACGCGGCGACCTCTTGCAGGAGCAGTTTGAAAACCACCTTTTCGGCAAAGCCACCTTCCGCGATTTGGAAATGCACGGCAAAGGCCCGTTCGCCATCATTTCCGCCACCGACATGGGCGCGGGCGAACGCCTGAACTTCACGCAAGAATATTTCGACCCCATGTGTATCGACTTGGGCAGATTGCGCCTGGCCCGCGCCGTTGCCGCCTCCAGCGCAGTACCCATGATCTTCGCCCCGATTACCCTCAACAACAACGGCGGCAACTGCGGCTACACCCTGCCGCCGCAGCTACAAATGACCGGCCTCGAGTCCCAAAAGCAGCAAAACGCCACCTATCAAGAGTTTAAAGACAGGTTCAACAAATACAGCGACAGCAAAACCCGTCCCTACATCCACCTGATAGACGGCGGCTTAACCGACAACCTCGGCATGCGCAGCCTCTTGGACATGACCGAAATGTATCCCGACAAAGTGTTGGAACAACAAATCCGCAGCCGCAACCTGCGCCACATCGTCGTCATCAGCGTCAACGCCCAAAACCAAATCAGCAGCAATATGGACAAAACCGCCGCCGTACCCGGATTCCGCGACGTCGTTACCGCCATCGTCAACATCCCCATCGACCAATACACCCAAGAATCCCAACGCCGCTTCCGCTCCTTTGTCGACAAGCGCAACGAAGCCAGCCGACAAAACGGCGACGGAATCAGCTTTTCCTTTGTCAGCCTCAACCTCAAAGACCTGCCGCCCTCCGCGTTGCGCGACAAAGTGTTGAACATCCCCACCAGCTTCTACCTCCCGCCCGAAGACGTGGACAACCTGCGGACCGCCGCGGCAGAGCTGATGAAACAGTCCCAAGACTACCAAAAACTGCTGCACGAATTTGCCGCACACCCCAACCCCGAAAGCATCTTCGCCGAGCCGCCGCCACCCGACCCCAAAGACGGCAAAGCAGCCAAAAAACAAAACAAACCCATCCAATAACCACACCACAACCCTTTCAGACGACCCATATAGTGGAGTAAATTTAAATCAGGACAAGGCGACGAAGCCGCAGACAGTACAG
>CAUSDA010000134.1:0-3577 GCA_963529965.1 uncultured Neisseria sp. | reverse complement strand
CCTTAGAGAATCGTTCTCTTTGAGCTAAGGTGAGGCAACGCCGTACTGGTTTAAATTTAATCCACTATAAAAGAAATTTGTCGGCAAGGCTGATCACTCAAAACAATATTAAGATATTGATAATGAGTTTCCCAATACGCAAATTTGCCATATGATTATCCGCGTTTCATCATCATTTATTCAGTTTATCAGCTATGGCATACATTTTTATATTTTTAGTCGGATGCTTCATTTTCATCCTGATTGCCCGCAGAGTACGGCCAGCGCCTGAAATCATTTGGGAAAACGAACCGCTCATCTGCATCAGTCTCGGTAATTTATTGGATAACGAACGGATTTATTTTGGCAAAAACGAGATTTTCATTTGTGAAGGCAGTGAAATCAAAGCACGTCATCCTCTTCAAGATTTGATTTATTTGAGTAGGACGATGATGGCCCTTTTCGGTACTCATGTTTGGCGGCTGGAGTTTAGAGCGGATGGAAGCCAAGTTGCTTATCATTTTTATCCCAAAGCCGACGGATTCGCTATTTTTTATAAACAACTGGTTCAAAATCATCCGCGTACCATTATGGACTGTTGGAGTGAGTGGAGGAGATAGGCAGTTTGGGGCTGCGAATGAATAATTTTAGCCCTAGGTGCGTTTATTTGCTTTGAGTACATAAAAGGTCGTCTGAAACAGGTTTCAGACGACCTTTTATTGTAAAAATCTATAAATTTAATAGATAATAACTAATCTCATATTATCAAATTGGAAAAGATAACCCGCTGATTAGCTTAATATTTAACATAGTTAAATTATGTTAACTAAAACATACGCTATCCAAACCTGATTTCACAATTGATTTAAATCATAATATCTTGTGTCCAAATCTCTAAAATACCCGAAATCATACTAGATATTGATTTTCGAATAACAAGCTACAAGAGTCGAGGAACGCAAAATGCCGAAAATCCCTGAGTTGGTTTGTCCCGCCGGTAATCTGCCTGCTTTGAAGACGGCGGTGGACAATGGCGCGGACACGGTTTATATGGGGCTGAAAGATGCGACGAATGCGCGCAATTTTCCGGGGCTGAATTTCGATATGAAGTCGGCGCAGGAAGGGGTGGCTTACGCTCATGCGCGCGGCCGCAATGTGCTGATGGCCATCAATACTTTTGCCCAGGCGGGGCAAATCGAGCGGTGGCATCGGGCTGTCGATACAGCGGTGCAACTGGGGGCGGACGCGATAATCGTCGCCGACCCTGCGATTATGGCTTATGCCGCCGAGCGTCATCCTAATTTGAGGCTGCACATGTCGGTGCAGGGTTCGGCGACCAATTATGAAGCCATCAATATGATGAAGGAGCTATTCGGCATCCGCCGTGCCGTGCTGCCGCGCGTTTTGACGGTCGATCAGGTCAAGCATGTTATTGACAATACGGATGTGGAAATCGAAGTGTTCGGTTTCGGCAGCCTGTGCGTGATGGTGGAAGGGCGCTGCATTTTGTCGAGCTATGCGACGGGCGAATCACCGAATATGCAGGGCGTGTGTTCGCCGGCGAAGGCGGTGCGCTGGGAACAGTTGCCCGACCGTATGAACGTGCGGCTGAACCAGGTATTGATTGACCAATACAAACCGGACGAACCGGCAGGCTATCCGACCCTGTGCAAAGGCCGTTTTGAAGTCAATGACGAAACCTATTACGCGCTGGAAGAGCCGACCAGTCTGAATGTTTTGGAAATGCTGCCCGAACTTATCAAAATCGGTGTTTCCGCCATCAAAATCGAAGGCCGCCAGCGCAGCCCGATGTACACGGCGCAGGTAACCAAATCGCTGCGGCAGGCTTTGGACGCGGCCGCTGCCGATCCGGCGCATTTCAAAGTCAATCCGGTGTGGAACAACGCGCTGAGCAAGGTTTCGGAAGGGCATCAGACGACCTTGGGCGCATACAGCCGTCCGTGGAAATAAGGGGGAGGGAAAATGAATCCGATGAAACTATCGCTGGGGCCGGTTTTGTTTTTCTGGCAGAAGGAAGCGCTGCTGGAATTTTACGCCGCCATGCTGGATGCGCCTGTGGACACCATTTATCTAGGCGAAGTGGTGTGTTCGCGCCGCCAGAAAATGCGTTTTGCCGACTGGGTCAGCCTGGCGGAAGATTTGGCGGAAAGCGGCAAGGAAATTATTCTGTCGTCGCAGGTGCTGCTGGAAAGCGAATCCGATTTGAAACGCCTGCGCAAAATCACGGGGCAGGACAAATTCAAAGTCGAAGCCAACGACATGGGCGCAGTCAAATTGGCGCGCGAACACGGCATTCCGTTTGTCGCCGGCGCCAGCCTGAACATTTACAACGAAAGCACGCTGGCGCTGTTCCAAAAACTGGGCGCATACCGCTGGATTGCGCCGTCCGAGTTGAGCCGCGACAAAGTTGCTGAAATCATCAAGGCTTCAGACGACATCGAAACGGAATTGTTTGCTTGGGGCAAAATGCCGCTTGCTTATTCATCGCGCTGCTTTACCGCGCGGCATTACAACCTGAACAAAGACGGCTGCGAATTCCGCTGCTTGGATTACGAGCAAGGCATGGACATGAATACCCGCGAGGGCAAGCCGTTTTTAACCATCAACGGCATCCAAACCATGTCTTACGGCTGCCAAAACCTGCTGCCGCACCATGAGGATTTGCGGCAAATCGGCGTGAACATGCTGCGCCTGTCGCCGCAAATGCACGGTATGGCGGAAATCATCCGTATCCACCGCGATGTATTGGACGGCAAAGCCGCCCTGGCGGACGCGCTGCCCGAATTGGAAAGACTGACTACCGGCACGCTGGTGGACGGCTATTGGCACGGCCAGCCGGGTATCGAAGCCGTGAAGGAGGAATATTATGGCGTTGCCTGAAATCGTATTGCCCGCATGGGCGGGAAAAATCGGCGGCAAACTGCCGGGCAGGCCGCCGCGCTTCGCTTTGGTTTTTGCCCTCAACACCATGCTCAAACGCGGATTGCTGCCCGCCGACATGAGCCTGTTTGACGGCCGCACCTTTGAAATCGACGTATTGGACGCGGGCATCAAGGTGCGTTTCACCGCCAATGCCGAAAAATTTATCGATGCGGACTTCTTCGGCACGCCCGATTTGCGCCTTGCCGCCAACGGTATCGACTTTATGCGCATGATGATGCGCGAGGAAGACCCCGATACTTTGTTTTTCAACCGCAAACTGCAAATTGAAGGCGATACCGAGCTGGGGCTGATTACCAAAAATCTGCTCGACAGCGTGGACTGGCCGTTCGGCGATTGGTTTTTGAAACGGCAGTTGTCCGATTGAACACGGATTCGTTCAGAAATAGAGCTGAAAGACTTTATTTTTGATACGCAACTTACCGGTTGCCGTCATTCCCGCGCAGGCGGGAATCCATTTTTGAAATTCAGAAACTGTTTTTCAAATCAAGGTTTATCAGGTTTGACGATGGATTCCCGCCTGCGCGGGAATGACGGAATTTGATGACATGCTGGATTTAAAGTTAAGTATAGTGGATTAAATTTAAACCAGTACGGCGTTACCTCGCCTTAGCTCAAAGAGAACGATTCTCTAAGG
>CAUSDA010000133.1:0-3898 GCA_963529965.1 uncultured Neisseria sp. | reverse complement strand
CCCATCGCCGAAGCCATGCTCGCGCTGGTACTCATCGACCACGCCCTGCGCCATCGCGCGCAAAATGCCGACGTAGCCGTTGATACGCCCGACATCGCCAAACAGCGCGGATAAAACAGAAAAGGCCGTCTGAAAACGCCCGCCGACGCGATGCAGCGTTTTCAGACGGCCTCAAAACCCATACTCGGAAACATCATGATAGAAAATACCGACAATACCGCCCCTTCCGCACCACGGGCCAAAATCCACATAGCCGCCTACATTTTGGCCGCCGTTTCCTTCATACCCCTGCTCGGCCTGCCTTTCGGCTTGGCGGCTTTGATTTGGGGCATCTTGGAACGGCGCAAACGCGGCGCAAAAATCGTTGCCCTCATTGCCTCCGCAGGAATGTTATGCACCGTTGCAATATACGGCGCGTTGTTTTATTTCGGCTTTGTCCGGCGCGGAGGCGTGTACGACGAAATGAGGCGGCAACTGGCGGTCAATACTTTGTCTACGTTGGTTTCCGAAATCGAATTCTACCGCCTGCAACACGGTGTCTATCCTGAATCACTGGAGCAGCTCCAAAAATCCCAGCCGAACAAGCCGATATTTATATACGATACAAGTAGCACGCCTTTGAGTTCCGAGCCGTTTCGATTGTTTTATTACGAACGCAGCGGCGACACGCATTATTACTTGCGCAGCGTGGGAAACGACGGCGAACCGTTTACTGGCGACGACATCCTGCCCGACATCGGACAATCCGAAAACGGTAAAATCGGCCTGCTGATGCAAAAAGGGGCACATTAAACGCCGGACAAACATCCCAACCCGCTTTTCAGACGGCCTCCTTATACTTTGAGGCCGTCTGAAAACCATTTAACAAGGAACAGAGCGATATGAGCACAACCGATTCCCGCCCCTTGCTTCACGTCGTCGCCGGCATCATCCTGAACGGCCAAGGCGAATACCTGCTGTCTTCCCGTCCGGCAGGCAAGCCTTATGCCGGCTATTGGGAATTTGCCGGCGGCAAGGTCGAGGCCGGCGAGAACGAAACCGCCGCGCTGCAACGCGAATTTGAAGAAGAACTCGGCATCCGCATCCATGCCGCCGTGCCGTGGCTGTGCCGCGTCCATTCCTACGAACACGCCCGCGTCCGCCTGCGTTTTTACCGCGTAGCGGCAGACCAATGGTCGGGCTGCATACAGGCGCGCGAAGGCCAGACATGGTCTTGGCAGAAAGCGGGCGACTTCACCGTTTCCCCCATGCTGCCCGCCAACGGCCCGCTGCTCAAAGCCCTCTCCGTGCCGACCGAACTGGCACCTTCCGCCGACGGCGCGCTTTGCGGCAAAAACGGTATGGGCGCATACCGCGTCGTGCCGTATGCGTCGGCCCTGCCGCAGGAGGCGAATATTTTATTGCCCGTCGGCGTACTGCAAACCTCCGGCAGGCCGCCGCAGGCCGAAAGCGTATGGGTAGAGGTGGCGGACGCAAACGAATACCGCGCGGCGGCGGCACATCCGGCAACCGACGTATTGCTGTGGCGCGTGGCGGACGGTTCGGACGCGCAGGCCGTACTCGAAGCTTTGGACGAAGGCTGCCCCGTACCGCTGGCCGTGGCCGCGCCCGCCGAAACGGCGGCCGCCTTCCGCAACGCATGGCTGGCCGCCGGTGCGCAAGCTGTCGTGATAGGCGGATAAGTCCGATAAGCGGAAAAACAGCGTCTTCCCATCCTCCGCCGTTGTCGGGCAAACAAAATTCAGTCATTTTGAAAGTCAAGATATTTCATCTTGACCTGCGTTAAATTTGGTTAGAATAAGGCCGTCTGAAAAATGCTTTTCATGCTTTTCAGACGGCCTCTTCTTTATTAACTTCCCATATGCGTCCGTTCCCATGTCCTTCTTAGATAAAGCAAACACCGTAGCGCCGGCCGACTTCAACCGCTGGCTGGTACCGCCCGCCGCGCTGGCAGTACACCTTTCCATTGGGCAGATTTACGCCTATTCCGTTTTCAACGCCCCGCTGACGAAAGTCCTCGGCATCACCGAATCCGCACCCGGCGACTGGTCGCTGGCCACCGTGGGCTGGATATTCAGCATCGCGCTGGCGGTGCTGGGCGCATCGGCCGCGATGTTCGGCAGATGGATGGAGCGCGTCGGCCCGCGCAAAGCGATGTTCGTTGCCGCCGTCTGCTTCGGGTTGGGCTTCCTCGTCTCCGCGCTGGGCGTGCGGCAGCACAACCTGTGGCTGCTGTATCTGGGCAACGGCGTACTCGGCGGCGTGGGGCTGGGATTGGGCTATATCGGCCCCGTGTCCACGCTGATGAAATGGTTTCCCGACAAACCGGGCATGGCCACGGGCCTGGCGATTATGGGCTTTGGCGGCGGTGCGATGCTGGCCTCCCCGCTGTCGGTGGTACTGATGGACTTCTTTAAAAGCGCGACTTCGGTCGGCGTGGCGGAAACCTTCGTCGTCCTCGGTATCCTCTATTTCTTCTTTATGCTTTTCGGCGTACTGACCATCCGCATCCCCGCAGAAGGCTGGAAACCTGCCGGCTTCGTGCCGAAAGCGGGCGGAAAACTGGTCAGCAGCAAGCACGTTACCGCCTCACAGGCCGTCAAAACGCCGCAGTTTTACCTGCTGTTTTGGATTCTGTGCCTGAACGTTACCGCCGGCATCGGCGTGCTGGGGCAGGCTTCGGTCATGATACAGGAACTGTTTTCCGAACAGTCCGTCGGCGCGGGTGCGGCCGTCGGTGCGGCGGCGGCGGCCGGCTTTGTCGGCCTGTTGAGCCTGTTCAACATGGGCGGCCGCTTTTTCTGGTCCAGCATCTCCGACCGGTTGGGGCGCAAACCGACCTACAACCTCTTCTTCATCCTCGGCGCACTGCTCTATTTCGCCATCCCCTCGTTGGGCGAAAGCGGCAGCAAAACGCTGTTCATCATCGGCTTCTGCGTCATCATCTCCATGTACGGCGGAGGGTTTGCCGCCATGCCGGTATACATCAAAGACCTGTTCGGCACACTGGAAGTCGGCGCCATCCACGGCCGCGTCCTCCTGGCCTGGTCTACCGCCGCCGTGCTCGGCCCCGTGCTGGTGAACTACATCCGGCAGGGACAAATCGACAGCGGCGTACCTGCGGCACAAGCATACAGCATCACCATGTACATCATGGCCGGACTTCTGATTCTCGGCCTGATTTGCAACCTGCTGGTGCGGCCGGTAAACGAGAAGCACCACGCCGACGGCAGCTTCCACATCCCGCACCAAGTGCCGGAAGAAAGCGCGTTTGAAGAAGCGGCGCAGGCGGCGGAAGAAATCGCCCACAGCGGCACGGGCGTGAAACTGCGCTGGCTCGCAGTCGGCATCCCGCTGGCTTACGGCGTGATTATGGTCGCGCTCAAGGTATTGGATTTGTTCCGCTAAACCCGCGCTTCCCGACAGACCGTCTTCCGGCAGAGGCAAGACCGAAGCAGGCCGCCACGCCCCGATGCGGCAAATACGGCACAATAAAGCCGCGCAGCTTATAAATTCAAAAAGAAGACCCATGCCGTCATTCCCGCGCAGGCGGGAATCCAGAATGTGTAAGTGGGGGAATCTTGTTGTTATCTGATAAATTCCTGTTTGGATAGAACTGGATTCCCGCCTACGCGGGAATGACGTTTAACACTCGATTCGACATCTGAAACTCAGTGATCGTTGATATATATCCCGTCTGTACAACAATCAGAGGCCGTCTGAAAAACCGAAACACGGTTTTCAGACGGCCTGAGATCTTTGCAAAATCCCCCCAAAATCCCCTAAAGTCCCACCAAGACATTTAGGGGATTTCTCATGAGCACCTTCTTCCAGCAAACCGCCCAAGCCATGATTGCCAAACACATCGACCGCTTCCCACTATTGAAGTTGGATCAAG
>CAUSDA010000132.1:0-3971 GCA_963529965.1 uncultured Neisseria sp. | reverse complement strand
TGAGCTAAGGCGAGGCAACGCCGTACTGGTTTAAAGTTAATCCACTATAATCCACTATATTGTCTAAATGCACTTCAGCCATCTCATTGTTCCATTATTCTTTTATAAAAACCAAAAGGTCGTCTGAAACCATTTCAGACGACCTTTTTATGCGTTTATATCTTTACTTTTATTCCCACTCGATCGTAGCAGGCGGTTTGCCGCTTACATCGTAAACCACGCGGTTGATGCCTTTGACTTCGTTGATGATGCGGTTGGACACGCGGCCGAGCAGCGAGTACGGCAGTTCTGCCCAGTGTGCGGTCATGAAGTCGCTGGTGATGACTGCGCGCAGTGCGACGACGTAGTCGTAAGTGCGTCCGTCGCCCATTACGCCGACGGATTTTACGGGCAGGAACACGGCGAAGGCTTGGCTGGTCAGGTCATACCAAGATGTACCGTTTTCGTCGGTAGTGTTGCGCAATTCTTGGATGAAAATATCGTCTGCTTGACGCAATAAGTCGGCGTATTCTTTTTTCACTTCGCCCAAGATACGCACGCCCAAACCGGGGCCGGGGAACGGATGGCGGTACACCATTTCGCGCGGTAAGCCCAAAGCGACGCCCAGTTCGCGCACTTCGTCTTTGAACAAGTCGCGCAACGGCTCAAGCAGCTTGAGCTTCATGTTTTCGGGCAGGCCGCCGACGTTGTGGTGCGATTTGATGGCGTGGGCTTTTTTGGTTTTCGCGCCTGCGGATTCGATTACGTCGGGGTAAATCGTGCCTTGCGCCAGCCATTTGGCGTTGGTGAGTTTTTTCTCTTCGGCATCAAATACTTCGATAAATTCCGCGCCGATGATTTTGCGTTTTTTCTCAGGATCGGTAACGCCTGCGAGTTTTGCCATGAATTGCTCTTCGGCATCGACGTGAATCACTTTCACGCCCAAGTTGCGGGCGAACATATCCATGACCATTTTGCCTTCGTTCAGGCGCAAGAGGCCGTGATCGACGAACACACAAGTCAGTTGGTCACCGATGGCGCGGTGAATCAGCGCGGCGGCTACGGAAGAGTCCACGCCGCCCGACAGACCCAAAATCACTTCGTCGCTACCGACTTGTTCGCGGATTTTGGCAACGGCTTCTTCGATGTAGTTCGGCATCGTCCAGCTGGGTTGCGCGCCGCAGATATCCAAGACAAAGCGGTTCAACAGGGCGCGGCCTTGTTTAGTGTGGGTCACTTCGGGGTGGAATTGGATGCCGTAGAATTGTTTTTCGACGTTTTCCATCATGGCAATCGGGCATGACGGGGTATCGCCGATAACGGCAAAGCCGTTGGGCAGTTTGGACACTTTGTCGCCGTGGCTCATCCATACGTCCAACGTATTCGGCGCGTCGTCGTAAATATCGCGGGTCAGTTCGCTATCGATGGTTTTGACTTGCGCGTAACCGAATTCGCGCTGGTTACCGGGCTGAACTTCGCCGCCCAAGTGGTGCGCCATAAACTGCATTCCGTAGCAGATACCCAAAACCGGAATACCCAAATTAAAAATGCCGGTATCGGCTTGATAGTCGGATTCGTAAACGGAATTGGGGCCGCCGGAGAGGATGATGCCTTTCGGATTGAAGGCTTTGATTTCGTCCAAAGGCATGTCGAAAGAATGCAGCTCGCAGTAAACATGGGCTTCGCGCACGCGGCGGGCGATAAGCTGGGTAACTTGCGAACCGAAGTCGAGGATGAGGATTTTGTCTTGGGTCATGGCGGAAACTTTGTAGAGTGATAGTGAACGGTCTGACTGTTTCAAAACGGGATTCCGATAACAAAACAGGTCGTCTGAAAACGGCGGATTATACCATTTTCAGACGACCTTTGCAGGGAGGGGGGCTTAGTTATCCTGCTGTTTATGCTGCTTATAAGGCACCATATCGCTGCGCGAAAGCAGCAGCAGGCAGCCCAGCACCATCATTCCCAAAGCAACCAGCGGCGAATAGCCAAGCCAATATTGATTGTGCAGGTACACCGCCGCACCGATATACACCAGCAGCGGGCCGGAAACGATAGACTGCTTGTTGACACCGTCCATCACCAAAACCGCAATCCCCGCCAGCACCATACCGGCGGACACGATGGTCGAAGTTGCGGGCAGGATGTCCGTCGTTTTCAAAAACCAAACGGCACCGAAGATAATCAAAAACAGCGGCAGGAAAAGCGAAGAGCGGGACATGGCGTTACTCCGTAAAATTTCAGACGACCCTGATTATTGGGTCGCAGGGGTCGTCTGAAAAGCCTGAAGAAAGCAATCTTGGGTATGTTTTTGCAAACATAGGGCTTGATGTGTAAACGGCGGGTATAGTGGATTAACTTTAAACCAGTACGGCGTTGCCTCGCCTTAGCTCAAAGAGAACGATTCTCTAAGGTGCTGAAGCACCAAGTGAATCGGTTCCGTACTATCTGTACTGTCTGCGGCTTCGTCGCCTTGTCCTGATTTAAATTTAATCCACTATACATGTTTGCGGCAGCATCGGCGTCATGCGTTCCATTCAAGCTGCTATCAGCCTCAGCGCACATTTTTCATCAAACGTTGTTTTTCGCGTTTCCAGTCGGCTTCTTTCAGGCTTTGGCGTTTGTCGTGTTGTTTTTTACCCTTCGCCAGACCGATTTCCATTTTGATTTTGCCGCGTGTGAAGTGCAGGTTCAACGGGACGATGGTATAACCCGCACGCTCGGTTTTACCGATTAGCTTGTTGATTTCGGATTGCTTGAGCAAAAGCTTGCGCGGACGGACGGGGTCGGGTTTGACGTGCGTCGAGGCAGTCGGCAGCGCGGTAATATGGCAGCCGACCAGATAAAAAGCGTCTTTTTTCCAGTAGATATAGCTTTCTTTCAACTGCACCCGCCCGGCGCGGATGGCTTTGACTTCCCAACCTTCCAATACCAGGCCGGCTTCGAGCTGATCTTCGATAAAGAAGTCGTGAAAGGCTTTTTTATTATTGGCAATACTCATTATTTTGATTCTTCTATACTTTTCAGACGAGCTATTTTATCAGCGCGTCCTAGAAATGAAAATGTTTGAATGTGAATGGATGTGATAAACCTTGAGCAGCCCTGTCCTCAAAATCAAATACCCGACATTTCATCCGCAAGCCTGCCTGAATACCATTTGGCTTTATCCTTTATTTCTTTCCATCAACAAAAACAACATCACCGAATTCAATATCAAGATGTCGTCGTTCAAACTCGCTTGGGCTTCTTTGTGCAGGCTGAATTTCCCTTCCCATAACGCCCTCAATTTCTTCAAGCGGTACACCAAAGTCCCGTCGGGTCGGGTAATCAAATAAGTCGGGTTGAAAAAAAGACCCGTCAGCGAACCCAAATAAGGAATCTGCCCTGCCATTTTGTCCAATACTGCCACCCACGGATTTTTTTCACGGATATGGAAAAGCAGCTGATCTTCCGCATCCGTCACCTGATAGCTGGTGCGCCAAAGCGACCCGACGCCATCATGCACTACTTTCCCCAAGACCTTGCCGGAGGCATCTTGGATGATATAGGTCGCACCAAAATCAATAATCTGTTCCGAATGAATGGTGAATACGGGCGCATCCTGATTGCAGTTAGGGAAAACATTAATCCACTCTTTGAGTTTAAACATTTTCTGCCGCGTATAAGCGATTTCGTTCCCCGCTTCGTCTTTGACAAAGAAATCATTGGCAATGGATAAAAGTTTGAAATTGAAATAAAGCGGAAAGCGCAGACTTTTGTTTTCATGAGAAGCGCTCATGCTTTCATACATTTTTATATAATCAATCATCAGATTTTTCCTTACCGTTTTATAGTGGATTAACTTTAACCCGGTACGGCGTTACCTCACCTTGTCCTGATTTAAAGTTAATCCACTATACATAGAAGATGAATTGAAAGGTCGTCTGAAAGCCGTTATGCGGTTTGAACTGCACCCCAAAAGTTGGACATCCCCTCCAACTCACAAGGTGCAG
>CAUSDA010000131.1:0-4457 GCA_963529965.1 uncultured Neisseria sp. | reverse complement strand
TACTGTCTGCGGCTTCGTCGCCTTGTCCTGATTTAAAGTTAATCCACTATACCGTTAAAAAGGTCGTCTGAAACCCGATTCCGTTTCAGACGACCTTGTTATTCAAATCCCGTTATTCGTATTTTTCGCAACGGATGGCAGAGTCTTCGCAGAACATCGCCGAAGTTTCCGCATTGCAGGCGGTGCGGACGGCGCGGCGCGCTTCCCATTTGTTTTTCCCCGAAGCCTCAAACAACGTCTGGAACGGCTTGACGCTGCACACATAAACCCGATTAGGATTGTACTATTTTGACTTGGCAAGGCGTTTTTCCAATTTACTGATACGGGCTTCCAAAGCCTCGATCTTCCGATTCTGTTCGTCAATTAAATGCATCTGCCCCGCCTCTAACCGTGCCAGATTCACTTCTACCCAAGCATGTTCTACTGTTTGTTCTGCTGTTAAATCCGCAATCTGTGCTTCCAATTCGGTAACCGAAACCGCATTAGCAGCAGGCAAAACAGCAGCAAGCATCAGGGCAAAGAAAGATTTTTTCATGATATATCTCTAGGTCAGTTAAAAAAAACGGCATATTGTATAGCAAGCCCACTTTAAATCAGCCGGCATTACCCCGCCTTGTCTGGATTTAAAGAGAATTTACCGAAACGCAGACAGAAATGTGACAAAGATGCCTCTGCCCGCCGCCGCTTCCTTTTCAGACGACCTTATACCCATTTCAAGCAAAAAACGTTAAAATTCCGCCATTAATCCATCCGACAGCAGCAAAAACATGAGCGCACAAATCCTCGCCGTCGCCAACCAAAAAGGCGGCGTCGGCAAAACCACCACCACCGTCAACCTCGCGGCATCGCTTGCCTCCAAAGGCAAACGCGTCCTCGTCATCGACCTCGACCCGCAAGGCAACGCCACCACAGGCAGCGGCATAGACAAAGCCCGCCTTGAAGAAGGCGTGTACCAAGTCGTATTGGGCGATACCGACATCAAGACTGCCGTCGTCCGCAGCGGAGACGGCAGCTACGACGTACTCGGCGCAAACCGCGCGCTTGCCGGTGCCGAAATCGAGCTGGTGCAAGAAATCGCCCGCGAAATCCGCCTCAAAAACGCCCTGCAAACTGTCGAAAACGACTACGACTTCGTCCTCATCGACTGCCCCCCTTCACTGACACTGCTCACGCTCAACGGACTCGTCGCCGCCAACGGCGTCATCGTACCCATGTTGTGCGAATACTATGCCCTAGAAGGCATCTCCGACCTCATCGCCACCGTGCGCAAAATCCGTCAGGCAATCAACCCGCGCCTCGACATCACCGGCATCGTCCGCACCCTCTACGACAGCCGCAGCCGCCTCGTCGTCGAAGTCAGCGAACAGCTTTTCCAACATTTCGGCAACCTGATGTTCCAAACCGTCATCCCCCGCAACGTCCGCCTCGCCGAAGCCCCCAGCCACGGCATGCCCGCGCTCGCCTATGATGCCAACGCCAAAGGCACCAAAGCTTACCTCGCCTTGGCGGAAGAACTGTTGGAACGTACTAAAGGTTGATTGAGTCTGGAAGATAAAAAGGTCGTCTGAAAACTTGATTTCCAAGTTTTCAGACGACCTTTTTCGTTATCAAGCCCATATTCTGACGAAAAGAATTGTCAACAATAATATCATTCGGATTAAAAATATTTAATTAATAAACAAAAAGTAGCTTTATGTAATACCATGATGCGTATAAATATTTTGATGGTTTTAAAAATGCCATATGTAAAAAATTCAAAAAACAAAAGGCTATTCTTTGACAATCTTTAACCCATCCCCTAATATCCAACAGTTTGATTCCGCACGGCGGATTTAAGAAAAACATTTTTGAGATTTTGAGAGGTAAAACGATTATGGAATGGGAATTTAACAGTTACTACACGTTGATTGCCGCCACATTGGTTTTGTTGATTGGTAAGGTTTTGGTAAACAAAGTCAAATTCCTGCGCGATTTCAACATTCCCGAGCCTGTGGCAGGCGGCTTGATTGCTGCGATTATCCTGTTTGCACTGCATCAAGCTTACGACGTGAGCTTCAAATTTGAAAAACCGCTGCAAGACGCATTCATGCTGATTTTCTTCACTTCTATCGGTTTGAGCGCGGATTTCTCCCGCTTGAAAGCAGGCGGTCTGCCGTTGGTGATTTTCACCGCCGTCGTAGGGGCGTTTATCATCGTGCAGAACTTTGTCGGCGTCGGCTTGGCGAAGATTTTGGATTTGAATCCGCTTATCGGCCTGATTACCGGCTCGATTACCCTGACCGGCGGACACGGTACCGCAGGCGCATGGGGTCCGGACTTTGAAAACAAATTCGGCTTGGTTGGTGCTACCGGATTGGGTATGGCTTCCGCCACGTTCGGTTTGGTATTCGGCGGCCTGATCGGCGGCCCGGTTGCGCGCCGTCTGATCAACAAAATGGGACGTAAACCCATCGATCAAAGTGGACAAAAGGCAAATTCAGACGAACATGCCGACGACGTGTTCGAACAAGCGAAGCGCACCCGCCTGATTACCGCCGAATCTGCCGTCGAAACGCTTGCTATGTTTGCAGCGTGTTTGGCATTTGCCGAAATTGTGGACGGCTTCGACAAAGAATATCTGTATGACTTGCCGAAATTCGTATGGTGTCTGTTTGCCGGTGTCGTCATCCGCAACATTCTGACTTCCGCGTTTAAAGTCAATATGTTCGACCGCGCTATCGACGTATTCGGCAATGCCTCCCTGTCGCTTTTCCTCGCAATGGCACTTTTGAACCTGAAATTGTGGGAGTTGACCGGTCTGGCGGGTCCTGTAACCATCATTCTCGCCGTACAAACCGTCGTGATGATTTTGTATGCGACATTTGTTACCTATGTCTTTATGGGACGCGATTATGATGCGGCGGTTTTGGCGGCAGGCCACTGCGGTTTCGGTTTGGGCGCCACGCCGACCGCCGTTGCCAATATGCAGTCCATCACGCAGACCTTCGGTCCTTCGCACAAAGCCTTCTTGATTGTGCCTATGGTCGGCGCGTTCTTCGTGGACTTGATTAACGCAGCAATCCTTTCCGGTTTTGTAAATGTCATTACCAAATAAGTAAGCATTTATAACGTTTCGTTGAAAAAGCACTTGCAACATTTACTTGTTGCAAGTGCTTTTGTTATGATGGTCGTCTGAACGACAAAACGATGCGGTTTCCGAGCCGTATCAAGGAGTATTATTTATGCACAAAAAACTGCTGGCTTTACCGCTTATCGCCCTGATGTTGGCGGCGTGCGGCAAAGAAGAACCCAAGCAGGCTTTGGAGTGTGGCAATCCTGCCGCCATTCAAAGTATCCGCAACCAAATCCAAGAAACCATCAAGCGCGAGGCGCGTTCCTTTGTCCGTGCCGACAGCCGCCAATTTGTCGATGCCGATAAAATCATTGCCGCCGGCTCCGAGTTGAATATCGTCTTGGACAATCCGCAAGAAATTACGGAAGACAACAAATCCTTGTGCAGCGCCGATTTGAAAATCCAAATCCCTGCCGAAGTATTGCGCACCGCCGATGCCAACAGTCCGCTGATTTACAGCAATACCGGCTTGACCGAAATGCTTCAGCAGAAAATCATGGGCAGCAACCTGAGCTTTGAGAACAACACGTTCTCAACCAGCGTCCGCTATACGCCCGATCCGAAAGTCGGTACGGTTTCTTTGGAAGACAATACCGTCAACATGACTGCGCAAACCCTGTCTTCCTTACTGCTGCCTTACGGTGTCAAAAGCATCGTGATGATAGACGGTAAGGCAGTCAGCAAAGAAGAGGCAATCAAAATCCTGCAAAGTAAAGCCGCTGAAGAGCCGCCTGTCGCCAAAGCAGAAGATATTTTGGAAAACAACGCGGCGAGCCAAGCTTCGGGTGTACCGCCTGCCGCGGGCCTTGAAACCGAAATCCTGCGCCCTGACGGCGAAGAGAAGCAGGAGCAGCCTTCGTTTTCTCAAAGCGACTTAGATAATGCCCGTTCGCAAAACCATCAGGCAGAGGCGGAAATCAAAGGCGTATGGGACGGCATGGAGCGTACTGTCCAACAGGAAATGCTGGCAGAACAACGCGCTTGGATTCAAACCAAAAACCAAAACTGCCAACAGGCGGCAGCAAGGGCGGACAGTCCGGCGCAAAACGAATACCTCAAGCTCCAATGCGATACCCGCATGACGCGCGAGCGTACCCAATATCTGCGCGGCTATTCGATCAACTGACGCTGCAAAGCCGATGGCAGGCGGGTGTTGATAAGCCTTCTGTCCGTTATTAAAAAGGTCGTCTGAAATGCTGTTTGGCATTTCAGACGACCTTTGTATTGCGGTACAATCCACATTGCTCGTTGCATAATATAGTGGATTAAATTTAAACCAGTACGGCGTTGCCTATCTGTACTGTCTGCGGCTTCGTCGCCTTGTCCTGATTTAAATTTAATCCAC
>CAUSDA010000130.1:0-4853 GCA_963529965.1 uncultured Neisseria sp. | reverse complement strand
CGCCTGAATAGACTTTTATGAGTGTCCAAGATTTGGGGGCCAGTTCACACCCCGAACAGGTTTTTCAGACGACCTTTTGTTGTTATTCCCATCATGACGGACGGAATATATAGTGGATTAACTTTAAACCAGGACGGCGTTACCTCGCCTTAGCTCAAAGAGAACGATTCTCTAAGGTGCTGAAGCACCAAGTGAATCGGTTCCGTACTATCTGTACTGTCTGCGGCTTCGTCGCCTTGTCCTGATTTAGTTAATCCACTATGCAAGCAGCAGCGTACCTCAAAACCGAAAGAGATTGGCTTCACAATCAGGCAAAACACCGTACCAACTGCTTTCGCATGATGCCTGCCGCCGATACGCCATCCTGTATGGCAACCGGCAACGCTGCTATTCCAAACTGCCGTACTCCTGTTTTTCCGCATCCCAGCGGTAGATTTTCCGTTCGCCGTTTTTCATGCCCTTCGCTTGCCAAATGATGTCGTAAAATCCATGATGCTGCTGCGGCGACATTTTCAGGATGTATGTGTCGGTATATACATCATGTTGGCGTGTGCCGTCCTTATTCCAGCTGCCGGCAATGTTTTCAAGCGTAAAGGTGTTGGCGTTCAAAACGGGTTTCAGACGACCTTCAATAATGGCAAACAACACCATAAACTCTTCCAAGCTGCCGCCTCCTGCATAACCGACCGTGTTCTGCAAGCGCAGGCCGAAGGCATCGGTTTTATCGTTCAGGCGATAAGCGGCAAAATCGAGACGGGCGGGCAGCCCGATTTGCAAACCGCCATCGGGGATTTGTACGACAAACTGCCGCTTCCCTTCCATAGCAGGTTTGGGTGACGGATAAAATTCGTCTTTTTCTTCATATTCATAACGTTCGGTATAAGGCGTGGCAGCAAGGGCGAATTTACCATCGGTATCCTTTGTCAGCACGGCAAGGGTCATTTGGGCGACGGGGTTGCCCGAGTCGGCTCCGCATTGCGCGTAGTGATTCGGGTTTTCGCGGTAAAAATCGCCAAGCGGATGCTTATTCAGGCACACCAGCGCGACTTGGAGGCCGTTTTTCCAAGGCCGCAGCGACATCATATTCAGTTTTTCCACGTCTGCGTCAGGTGCAACCAAACTCAGGATTTCGCGTACGCGCGCATCTTGGCGCGACAGGCTGCCGAAGCCGTCGGCAAGCGGCTTGCCATCCGTTTGTTTTGTATGCCGCTGCATGATTTCCGTATTTTTGACCTGTGTCCGCCCTTTGCCGGATGAGTGTGAGGTTTCCGCCGTGGAAGGCGGGGTGGCGGCGAAGAACGCCAAGGAGAGAAATAATCCGGTTTTATTCATGTTTTGTATCCTGCTTGTTCGAAGAAATGTGGCGGGTCGTCTGAAAACGACAGGCTGGAAATGAAGTCGGGATTCTAGCAGTATAGTGGATTAACTTTAAACCAGTACGGCGTTGCCTCGCCTTAGCTCAAAGAGAACGATTCTCTAAGGTGCTGAAGCACCAAGTGAATCGGTTCCGTACTATCTGTACTGTCTGCGGCTTCGTCGCCTTGTCCTGATTTAAATTTAATCCACTATACAAACTGAAAAAAGAGTCAGGCTTGATTTTCAGACGACCTTTTCTTGCTACAATCCGTTTTTTCTCGTTGCCATTATCATGAAAACCAGCGTCTGCCTCTCCCTATTGTTCCTGCTCGCCGCCTGTCATCCCAATGCCGAAGTCGCCGATACCGCCGCGCCGACTGCGCGCAAGCCTTCTTATTTTGAGTCCGACAAACGCCAAGCCGCCACGCCGGTCAAAACGCAGACCCCCGCGCTGCCCGCCATCCGCAGCCGCGCCGATTTCGATCTGCTTTCGCGCGTTTACGAGCAAGACAGCGAATACGAAATCCCGCACGTCCTCTTCCTTATCGACCGCGAAGGCAACAACCGCACCGACTACATCAACACGCCGAAATACCGTCTGCACGAAACCTATCTCGCCGAGATTTTGAAGCCGATGCCGACGCGCAAAGAATTGTTCGAACAATACCGCAGCCCGAACCGCCGCTTCCTGTTCGGTACCATCAGTTGGCAGAACAGCACTCAAGAATACGTTTACGAATTTTGGGAAGGCGACAAAATTACGCCCGAATTGCTGAAATTGGCAGAAGGTCGTCTGAAAGACAGTTTCTTCGCCCCGCTGCGTTACAAAACCAATTCCCTGTGGCAGGAAACTGTTGCTGCGCAAAGCAAAGTCCCCTTTGTAACCCAAGAAAGCCTGATACAGAATTTCCCTTATTTGCCGTTGCACAGGGGGAAAGCGGTAGGCACATTGCGCGTCATCACTCAGGAAGACGACCTTTACGATGTCGGCGCGGACGACATCATCATCTTGAAAGAAGTGCCGCTGGTGTTGCCGCCCGTAGCAGGCATCATCAGCGAAAAACCGTCCACCGCGCTGTCGCATGTGAACGTCTTGGCGCGCGGCTGGGGCATTCCCAACATCTACCTCAAAGACGCGGAAAAAATCCTCGCCCCCTATATCGGTCGCCGCATCGAATTGGCAGCCGACGCAAAACAATACCGGGTCGCCCAAACCAACCGAAACACAGCCGCCAAAACCTTTTCAGACGACCTCTCCCTGCCGCAGCCCGACACTTCCGATTACAGCCTGCGGCCGCTTGCCAACTTGCGCCGTGAAGATAGCCGTTACTGCGGCAGCAAAGCCGCCAACCTCGGCCATATCCGCGCCCATATCGCAGGCAGCAACGTCCCCGACGGATTCTGCATCCCCTTCGCCTACTACCGCGCCATGATGGACAAACTCGGCATCAACGCGGCAACACTGGCGCAAATTGAAACACAAAGCGGCGGCGACAACCGAAAACGCCGCACCGCCCTGCTCGCCTTGCAGAAAAAAATCACCAATGCCGAAATCCCGTCCGAATGGAAACGCACCTGGGCGGAACAATGGCGCAGCCAATTAAACAGCAAAGGCGTGTTCGTCCGCAGCTCGTCCAATTCCGAAGACCTGCCGAATTTCAGCGGCGCAGGACTGTACACCACCGTGCCGAACGTAACCGGCGAAAACGCGCTGGCGGAAGCAGTGAAACAGTCTTGGGCTTCCGTCTTCAATTACAGCGCGTACGAAGCCCGCCGCATCGCCAGACTGCCGCACGACAGCGTGAAAATGAGCGTCTTCGTCCAGCAAAGCATCAATGCCGACCTCTCCGGCGTACTCGTTACCGTCAATCCCTACGATACCGCGCAGAAAAACACTTCCTACATCGCCGCCAAACGCGGGCTGGGCATTCGCGTGGTCGAAGGAAAACGGGTGGCGGAACAAGCCGTTTACAACCGTCGCAACGACGCCGTACAACGCCTCAGCTCCTCCAACGAAACCACCGCGCTGCAACTGGATGAAAACGGCGGCGTCAGGGAAGTGCCGATAACCGGCGGCAACGTCATGAACCACGACCAAATCCGCCGCCTCGACCAAGCCGGCCAGCAAATCAAACAGCTTTTCGGCAACGGCGAACAAGACATCGAATGGGCTTTCGCAGGTGGCAAACTCGTCATCCTTCAGGCAAGGCCTTATTTAAACGGCGGACGATAAAATGGGAAAGGAAAGAGGTCGTCTGAAAACGCAGCTTCAATAGAGTTCAAAACCAAAATCTAGCAAAGGAAACATCATGAATTATCAGGATTTCATCAGCCAAACCGAAACACAATACGGCATCTCCCTGCCCAACCTATACAAACGCCTGGCTGCCGACGGTATGTTGGACTGGGGCGAATTGGGTAGCAAATGGTATAGCGAAACCTTTCCCAAGTTGCTCAAACATCCGCCCCTACCTCTCCGCCGAACAATATGAATTCCTCCGACAAACCTATCAAAAACCCTATCAAAAAGACCAATGGGGCGGATTGTTCATGTTGAGTGACGAAGAAACCAGTGCCGCCGAGCAATGGTTCATCTCATGTGAACGGCTGGACGAAGAATTCGAACCTTTCAACTACGACTAGCAGGTATATTGGTTTCGGTTTAAATCAGGATAAAAATACTAAAGAAAAAAGATGTAAGAAAACACCGCATTATTTACATAACAGGCGTAGGTTGAATTGGAAATCTAACTTTCACAAAGGTCGTCTGAAAGTTTTCAGACGACCTTTGCTTCGTATTCGTTACAATAGCTGTTTTGCTTACTTGGAATTTCTATGTACATAAAACTATTTTCTGCATTGTCAATTTTGTTATTTACAGTTAATTGCAATGCTTTTTCCAAAGCTCCTAATGCAGATGGTGTAGTTAGCATCAGGATGGTTAATAATAATCCTTGCCTTTATATTGAAAAAAACGGCTTGATTGGTGCATATTTCATAGATATATCTCAAGTTTTTTCAGAAAGTATGGATAGCATGCTCTATGAGGCAACATTTGAAGAAAATTACCCGACTAAAGAAAAATGTATTATGTTGAATTCTTCAAACTTTCCAAATCTAAAATTAGAAGATGGGCAAGTTTATGCAATTAGGCTGCGTCCTGATCCAAATAAAAATGAACAATTAAGGATAGAGCCGAATTTCACTGGTTTTGGAGATACAATTTGCCTTAAAAAAGATCAAAATGGTCATTTTAGGGTTCAAGATTATATTAGAGGTGAATGTGTAGATAGGGTTCCTAACCAATCTGAACAAAAATCTTTAAAGGAAAATAAAGGAAGTTGGTTTGATCGGTTCATTGAGTGGCTAAAAAGCTTACTATCATGATTCTGTTATCTTAGATTATACAAGTATAGATTAGGCTAAAAACCAAACTTCTATCAAGGTCGTCTGAAAAACCTCCATTCAGACGACCTTTCTACCGTTTATCCCATTTG
>CAUSDA010000129.1:0-5203 GCA_963529965.1 uncultured Neisseria sp. | reverse complement strand
CTATCTGTACTGTCTGCGGCTTCGTCGCCTTGTCCTGATTTAAATTTAATCCACGATAAAGGGCTTCAAAGTGAATGAATAATTTCCAAATACTTTTGCTTCTAGGCATCTTGATGATGCTTCTCACCATCCTTCTCTACAAAAAAGGTTGGGTAAAACCCGTCTAACCCGCCGAATCCGACAGCCGTCCTCCGATTTTCTGGATTTCGATAACGGTCGTCGTCATGCTCGGCATCATTTCTTTAATCAGGTGGATGGGATGGTAATTGGCGAGAAAGGAAAGGTCGTCTGAAACCTCGATATTCGGATTTTCAGACGACCTTTTTGTTTGGCTTATTGGTGTTCCAATATTCCCATACATACGGACAAACAGCGTTTCCGGGAAAGCGCATGACGTTGATTCGCTTTGTTTTGCGGTAAATTCTGACGCTGCCTTTTGGCTTGTTTAAATAATGGCTTACTGATGAAATAATAAAAATTATTTGCATTTGTGCGACTCCGTTTATAAACTCTTACTTTTAAGACAGGCGGATGGCGGTACTTTGTCAGACTTGGGATAAAGAGACGGCGGAATCAAATATCCGATAGATATTTTTGGCGTATCAGACAGTATTTCAAACCCGATATTTTCAAACAAAATTTCTACTGCCCTGTCCAAACGGGGTCGTCTGAATTTTTTAGAGAGGTTTGTCATGTCCGTCATGTTGATACCGATAGCCCTTTTCTTCTCTTTCTTCTTTAGGGCGTTGGACGGTGACACGCTCATTTGTTTTAGCCGTAACAAGTTTTTCAGCCGCGAGCTTTTGTATTGCGGAACAGTTGTCCGAAGGGAAGCCTGTGGTTCGGCCATGAAGGTTTCGACAGGCTTCATGAATATTTGCTGTGTGTGAATCCGAATGCGGTGAAGTCCAAATGGACTGGTTTTGGTCCTTATATGGATATTAAGTTTTAAGGTTTGTTTTATATATGTTGATTGCTTTTTTGATTATGCTGCGCGAAGGCATCGAGGCCGCCCTGATTGTGGGCATCGTCGCCGGTTTTTTGAAACAGTCGGGACATTCGCGGCTGATGCCTAAGGTGTGGCTGGGCGTGGCTTTGGCTGCGCTGATGTGTTTGGGCATCGGATACGGCATCCATTCGGCAACGGGCGAGATTCCGCAGAAGGAACAGGAATTTGTGGTCGGCGTTATCGGTTTGGTGGCGGTGGCGATGCTGACTTATATGATTTTATGGATGAAAAAAGCCGCCCGTTCGATGAAGCAGCAGCTTCAGGATTCGGTTCAGACCGCCTTAAACCGCGGCAACGGTCAAGGCTGGGCTTTGGTCGGCATGGCTTTTCTGGCTGTGGCGCGCGAGGGGCTGGAGAGTGTGTTTTTCCTCTTGGCGGTGTTTCAGCAGAGTCCGACTTGGTCTATGCCCGTCGGCGCGGTATTGGGGCTGCTGGCAGCAGTGGTCATCGGCGCGCTGATTTATCAGGGCGGTATGCGTCTGAATCTGGCGAAGTTTTTCCGCTGGACGGGCGCGTTTTTGATTGTGGTGGCCGCCGGCTTGGTGGCCGGTTCGCTGCGCGCGCTGCATGAGGCGGGCGTGTGGAACCACCTGCAAGAGGTGGTGTTTGATTCTTCCAAATACCTGCATGAAGACAGCCCGCTGGGCGTGCTGCTCGGCGGCTTCTTCGGCTATACCGACCACCCGACGCAGGGCGAGGTGCTGGCGTGGCTGCTGTATTTGGTTCCGGTCATGATTTGGTTTCTGCACGGCAGCAGGCCCGCCGCAGTGCAGAGGTCGTCTGAAAGCCATTAGGGACTGTCGTCAGCCCCTATGGTGCTTAAAAATTCCGTATCCCATTCTTATCAACATGCCAAAGAGGTTTGAAATGAAAAAACTCAATATAACTGCTTTATCCGTGATGCTGGCTTTGGGTCTGACCGCGTGTCAGCCGCCCGAAGCGGAAAAATCTGCGCCTGCCGCGTCAGGTGCATCAAGCGCAAATGCCGGCGGCACCGTCAACGTCGGCGTGAACGACACCGCCTGCGAACCGATGGAACTGACCGTACCGAGCGGACAAGTCGTGTTCAACATCAAAAACAACAGCGGCCGCAAGCTCGAATGGGAAATCCTCAAAGGCGTGATGGTGGTCGATGAACGCGAAAACATCGCCCCCGGACTTTCCGACAAAATGACCGTTACCCTGCTGCCGGGCGAATACGAAATGACTTGCGGCCTCTTGACCAACCCGCGCGGCAAGTTGGTAGTAACCGACAGCGGCTTTAAAGACACGGGCAACGAAGCCGATTTGGAAAAACTCGCCAAACCGCTTGCCGACTATAAAGTTTACGTTCAAGGCGAAGCCAAAGAGCTGGTTGCCAAAACCAAAGCCTTCACCGACGCCGTCAAAGCGGGCGACATCGAAAAAGCCAAATCCCAGTTTGCCGCCGCCCGCACCCACTACGAACGCATCGAGCCGATTGCCGAACTCTTCAACGAACTCGACCCCGCCATCGACGCGCGTGAAGACGACTTCAAAGACAAAACCGAAGACGCGGCCTTCACCGGCTTCCACCGCATCGAACACGCCCTTTGGGTCAAAAAAGACGTATCCGGCGTGAAAGACATTGCCGACAAACTCATGAAAGACGTTGAAGCCCTGCAAAAAGAAATCGACGCCCTCTCCTTCCCGCCGAACAAAGTCGTCGGCGGCGCGGCAGTGTTGATTGAAGAAGTTGCCGGCAGCAAAATCAGCGGCGAAGAAGACCGTTACAGCCACACCGACTTGAGCGACTTCCAAGCCAACATTGAAGGCGCGCAAAAAATCGTCGAACTCTTCCGTCCGATGATTGCCGAGAAAAACAAAGCCCTGCTCGAGAAAGTCGATGCCAACTTCAAACAAGTAACCGACATCCTCGCCAAATACAAAACTAAAGACGGCTTTGAAACCTACGACAAACTCAGCGACGAAGACCGCAAAACCCTTCAGGCACCAATTAACGCCCTTGCCGAAGACCTGAGCCAACTGCGCGGCACACTGGGCCTCAAATAAACTTGACCCGCCCATTTCAGACGACCTTTTGAAGAAATACAAGG
This sequence comes from uncultured Neisseria sp., assembly GCA_963529965.1. Classification (GTDB taxonomy): domain Bacteria; phylum Pseudomonadota; class Gammaproteobacteria; order Burkholderiales; family Neisseriaceae; genus Neisseria. The sequence goes on along the minus strand of CAUSDA010000129.1, from coordinate 2,119 downwards.
GGTCGTCTGAAAACTTATCGCTGATGCCCTCTCCGCCGAAAGGGAACTGTTGTAGCGTGGGCTTTGCCCGCGAAAACCCGAATACAGAAATCGTAGGCTGGGTCGGGTTTGCCAACCCAACCTGCCCCTGCTGACAGCCGTATCAAAAATTAAACGGGTTAGCTGTATCGCCGTTCCAAGATTCAGCTTCCTGCGAAGCTTGGTTTGCCCCAAATGCAAGCATTTCGGAGGTCTGCTAATCCTCCGGTAGAAGAACAGGTAGGGTGTGTGGCGCAGCCACGCACGCGGAAATCGCGCATCCCTTACCGTTTATTGGATTGATCGATGATTCAAAGTTTTCAGACGACCTTAAACGTCGTCTGAAAATTCAAAATAGCAAACTTAAACAAAACAACCGCGTACATACCGCAGCCCGAATCCCCGCAAAGGACTCCGCCATGAGCCAAGACAACTCACAACCCGCCCAACCGACCAAACGCACCCTGTTCAAAACCGTCCTAGCCGCAGGCGCAGCCGGCGCGGCAGGCTGGTTCGCCGGCAAACAACAAGGCGAAACCGCCGCCGAGACCCGCCACAACGAACACTCCCCGCAAGCCTACCCCTGCTACGGCACGCACCAAGCCGGCATTACCACCCCGCACCAGCTCTTCGGCATCATGTGCGCCTTCGACGTAACCGCCAAAGACCCCAAACAACTCGAAAACCTCTTCCGCACCCTCACCGCCCGCATCGAATTCCTCACCCAAGGCGGCGAATACCAAGACGGCGACGAAAAACTCCCCCCCGCAGGCAGCGGCCTGCTCGGCAAAACATTCCGCCCCGACGGCCTCACCATCACCGTCGGCGTCGGCAGCAGCCTCTTTGACGACCGCTTCGGACTCAAAGACAAAAAACCCCGCCACCTCCAAGAAATGCGCGACTTTCCCAACGACCGCCTCCAAAAATCATGGTGTGACGGCGACCTCAGCCTCCAAATCTGCGCCTTCACCCCCGAAACCTGCCAAGCCGCCCTGCGCGACATCATCAAAAACACCGCCCAAACCGCCGTCATCCGCTGGAGCATAGACGGCTGGCTGCCCAAAGCCGAACCCGGCGCCATCGCCGCCCGCAACCTCTTAGGCTTCCGCGACGGCTCCGGCAACCCCGACGTATCCGATCCCAAAATTGCCGACCAAGTCCTCTGGACAGGCATCGCCGCCAACAGCCAAGACGAACCCGCCTGGGCGAAAAACGGCAGCTACCAGGCCGTCCGCCTCATCCGCCATTTCGTCGAATTCTGGGACAGAACCCCATTACAGGAACAAACCGAAATCTTCGGCCGCCGCAAATACAGCGGCGCCCCCATGGACGGCAAAAAAGAGAGCGACACCGCCGACTTCGCCAAAGACCCCGACGGCAAAACCACCCCCAAAGACAGCCACATGAGGCTCGCCAACCCGCGCGACCCCGAGTTCATGAAAAAACACCTGCTCTACCGCCGCGCCTTCAACTACTCCCGTGGCCTCGCCGCCAACGGCCAGCTCGACGTCGGCCTGATTTTCATCTGCTACCAGGCCAACCTCGCCGACGGCTTCATCTTCGTCCAAAACCTGCTCAACGGCGAACCGCTGGAAGAATACATCAGCCCCTTCGGCGGCGGCTATTTCTTCATCCTCCCCGGTGTTGAAAAAGGCGGCTTCCTCGCCCAAAGCCTGCTCAGCGCGTGAACACAGATTTAGGATAAACCAACCCGTAGCGTGGGCTTTGCCCACGACCTTTCACCGAACATCCGAATCCAATTATCCCTGTTCATTCTGACGACGCAGAGGTCTTATCCGTAAAGCTCTCCCTGAAAAAGGTCGTCTGAAAGCTAAGTATTCCGGTTTTCAGACGACCTTTCCGTCAAATAGGCACAGACTTGGGACAAACCGAACCCGTAGCGTGGGCTTCGCCCACGACCTTCTCCCCAAACATCCGAATCCAATCATCTCTGTTTATTCGTGGATAGAACCCACGCTACGGGCGGCTTGGTTTTATAGTGGATTAACTTTAAATCAGGACAAGGCGACGAAGCCGCAGACAGTACGAGACCTTTGCAAAATTCCCCAAAATCCCCTAAATTCCCACCAAGACATTTAGG
>CAUSDA010000128.1:0-5354 GCA_963529965.1 uncultured Neisseria sp. | reverse complement strand
GAGAATCGTTCTCTTTGAGCTAAGACGAGGCAACGCCGTACTGGTTTAAAGTTAAGCCACTATATTTTGAATGGAATTGCTGACAATCTAAATGGATTTGAGGTCGTCTGAAATGTTTTCAGACGACCTCTATAAACATCATGCTACATTTCAAAAGCGGACATCAAGTCTTTTCACGTTCGTCCAGCAGCAAAAACACCATCAGCGACAGCAGCATTAAAACCGTCGTCAACACCATTGCCCGCGCATAATTGTCCTCCCCTGCCCTACCCAGATACGAATAAATCAAAGTGGTCAGCGTCTGCCATTCCGGGCGCGACAAAAACAGCGTGGCGGCAAATTCGCCGATACAGGTTGCCGCCGCCAAAGTCAAACCGCGTCGCAAAGCAGGTTTCAATAAAGGGGCTGTCACATACAAGGTCGTCTGAAAAGCATTTGCCCCCATACCGCGCGCAGCCGACACATAATCTTCAGGCAAATCGTCCCAAGCTGCCAGCACATCTTTTGCCACAAACGGATACGCCAGCAGCGCATAAGTGGCAACCAACAAAGGCAGCGATGCCGTCCATTGCGGATAAAGCAGCAATATACCGGCGGCAATGCAGACAGGCGAAACCATAAACGGCAAAAACACCAAACCGCGTACCCACGCCACCCGTCGCGCGACCGCCGCATACATCACCCCCAGCACGACCGCCGTCAAAACCGCTATCCCCGAAAACCGCAGCGTATTCCATCCCGCCGCCAAGGTTTCCTGTTCCAACAACACGCCCCAAGACCCACCTGCCGACGCCGCCAGAAAAATCACCGCCACCAAAGGCAACAGGCAACACAGCAGCAACACCATTAAAGAAAAACCCAGCAAAACACGTTCGCCGAAAGATTGCGGACGATGCGGTGGCAAAGCACGGACCGCCTTATCAGAAGCCGTTTGCCGGCTCAAATACGCATACAGCAGCCCCGCCAATGCCGTCACACCCAACACCATCCACACCAAAACCGACGCCTGAGCCATATCCAGCTCATACATCACCAACTGATAAATCTCCACCTCAACCGTCGTATAACGGCTGCCACCCAGCAGCAAAGCCAGTCCGAAACCCGAAAAACAATACAAAAATACCAAACAAGCCCCACCTGCCAACCAAGGACGCAACACCGGCCATTCCACAAAACAAAACCGCTGCCAAGCCCCCGCACCCAGCGTCTGCGCCGACTGCAACCGCGCCTGCGGCACCTGCAAAAAACCCTGATACGCCGCGCGCACCAACACAGGCAAGTTGAAAAACACATTGCCGTAAAGCAACAAATACGGCGTATCCTGCCAGCCCGCCCACAACACACCGTTTGCCCCGAACAAAGCCAACACACCCACCCCGACCACCAAAGTCGGCATCACAAACGGCAGCATCAAAAGCCGCAAAATCATCTCACGCCCGCGAAACGACAACCTCGCCAACGACCACCCCACTGGAATCCCAAGCAGCAAAACCAGCACACAAGTGACCGCCGCCTGAACCACCGTCCAAACTAAACGATGCTGCATATAATCATCAGCCAATACCAACGACCAAGCCGACCCGTCATAAGCCGCCATCGCCACCAATGGCGCAACCACCATCACCGCTAAGAAACCCAAAGGCAGCAGCGCAAGCAAAACAGTGACAGGAAACAAACGAAACAGAGTTTTCATGGAACGGATAGGCAGGGTTTAAAACAGATATTGTAACGGATACGAAGCAAAGGTCTCAGATAATGGGTTCTTTGACGATTCAGGTACTGTTCAACCGGCTGCAAATCAATTACCTGCTCCAACTTTAGCAATGAGATGCGGTCAATGTGTTTAACAATCATGGCTTGAGACCTTTGCAAAAACAGCCTATTAACAAAATTTGACACATAAAAATGTGCTAAAAATTTTCAATTGACTAGACCTTTCTGATATTGAGATTAGAAAAATCAGGGAGGTTCTTCATTTTGAAAATGGTATTAAGCATAAAATTTCAATACCTCATAATTATTGCGAGGTCTCGGCTTGTGTGATTTGTTGGAAGAAGGTGCTCATGGAAAATCCCCTAAACATCTTGGTGGGAATTTAGGGAATTTTGCAAAGGTCTCAACAGAGTGATTTCGGTGCATTCGTGTAAGGGAGCACAATCAAAGGGTCGCCTGAAAGTTTTTCAGACGACCTTTGTGAATGTCAGTTTTTTAGTCCGACTTATACTTGCTGATTTATTAAAATTGTATTTTTTATCGCATATAGATTTTATTTAATTCCTTTGAATTTTAAAATTGGTGAATTAATATTTTTTAATTCATTTTTTTGAGGACATCGAGTATATAAGGAACCTTTTTTACCATTCTCGACATCTAACCGTATAGATATAAAGCATTTATTTTTATCATAAATATATTCATCTGCATCATAAGGCACTCCTGTTTCTTCATCTATATTAATTTCCCCATCTCCTGAGTTTAACTTGGCAATTCCCTGTATTGAAGGATATTTAACCAAGGAACGAGAATTATATATATAAAACTGAAGATTATTATTCTTTAAATGATTTACTTGAATAAATAATCCCGTTTTTTTTATCTTATATATCTCCGCTTGAGCCGATAATGAGATAAAAAGAAAAATTAAATATAATATCTTTTTCATCATGTTGTTTTCGTCCTCTTCTTTTTCTCTATTTTCTTAAATCCTGATGTTAGAACTGGCAATTCAATATACTCATCAAAATTCTTAGGATATCTAAAATAACGAAAATATCCTTTTGGGAACTCTTGCAAATTAACCTCATCACCTTGATTACCCCCTAAAGCAATAAGATTACCATCTTTTGTTTTGCCAACAATAAAAGCGACATGCCCATTTATTCCATTCGGTTTCCTCCGTACACCTATACAGCCATATACTGGAGTACTTAATGCTACACCCCAATGCATAATTTGCCAAGATATTGCCTGTGCATTATTTGTCCCTTTTATACCTACTTGTTTTAATGACCAATTGACAAAGCTTGAACACCATGCAGTTTCATCATCCGGGGCTTTACCTGTTGTTGAATGATATTCAATTACCCTTTTGTTGTGCACTTTCCCTCTTATTTCTTTAACACCTATCTCTTGCCTTGCAATTTTTATCCAAGGGAGTTCTTGTCCACCTTGTTTAACAACTGTAACAGGTTTCCCATCCACAGAATTTACCCGATTGACCTCCTTTTTCTGTCTTGGTTGGGGAGGAGTTTGTTTTTCTCCATTTTCCCTTTTTGTTTGAGTATTTGCTTCCGTATTAACGGTAGATTTTGTTTGTACTTTCTCGGCAGGTGGCTGCGTGTTTGTTTCCCGTGCCTTAGGCCGATCTATTTTCACTTCCCCGTCTTCTTTTCTCGCAACAGGTCTACCTGTTTTTGCAGGAAGCCGGATTTTTTGTCCGATATAGATTTTATTGGGATCTGTAATTTTTGGGTTTGCATGAAGCAATGCTTCTACGGTTGTTCCTAACTTTTGGGCAATCTTTGTCAAAGTCTCCCCTTTTTTGACCTTGTGATACTTTCCTGCATAGTTTCCGGGTTTTCCATCCGGTTTCAATATAACTCTTTGCTTAAGATACGGGCTGATAAGTTTCGTAATAATCTCCGTTACCAAAAGCATACCTTGTATATTTGCCTTAGGCATACGCTTGCCTGCGCTTTGGTTAATTTTAATCGTTACGTCTTTGCCTGCATGTTGGTATGGAATTTCTTTGGTTTTACCTTCTTGATCGGTTTTCCCTTGGACAATAACTTTTTCCTGACCTTGTTTGTTATGCGTAATTTCATATGGAACATCCGGGATAGCCTGTCCGTCAAGATTAACTATTTGCAATCTTTTTGACCTGTTCGCATTTTTATATCTATACCATTTGAAATCATCATTTTCAGTACCTGAAATTTTGACTTCTTCTAAAAGATTAAAGTCCCATCGCGACGGTACTCGCTTATATTTATGAGGCATTTTTTGACTCAAGTAAAGCTGAGTCTTAGGACTGTAATATAATACGACTTTTCCTGTAGGGTCTTTGATAATCCCATCATATATAGGCTTGACCGCAGCAATAATTTGCAAAGCCAATGAGGATGGATTTCCCGTCGATAGGGAGTTATATACATTTAAAAAAGGTTGGTTTTTTTCTTTTACTGCATCAAAGCCTGTTTTCAATATTATATCTTTAATTGTTTGGTATTTTCTCCATTCTTTATACTTAAATCGGTTCATTATTACATGGGCAATCGCCTTCCAGGAAGCACGACTGCTATTGGCAGCTTCGCCAGCAATCGTAGAAACAAAAAGGATAAATTCCTTAGAATATTGTGACATTACCAATCTCCGAATTATTTCACACAAGGATTATCAATGACCATATCGACTGATTCATAAACATGATTTAAATAACTCATAGCTACTTTTTTTTGTTTAAACTTTCCTTGAACTATTGATTGCAAAGATACAACATCCTTTGCAAAATTAAATTGTTTACTATGTTTTAAAATAATCTTTAGTGGTTTTGGCTGGAAAAATTTATAAAAATAAATACCTGCTTCATCCGCAGTCATGATACATTTTGTATGCGCGTCTATAGTAATAACTCCTGATACTGTTTGAGGCTTATGGACTCCATCAACCAAAACTAAATATGAATTATACGAGCCTAGATTAATATTCAATGCAAAAATATCCCCAATCCATTTGTATGTCGATTTGTCTTTTGGGATGTCTCCAATAATTGCCTTCTCATTAAGATAGAAAGCGCATTCATTTGTTTTTTCATTACACTCCCTAGTTATTTTTAATGTATTATTTGGGGAAACAAAGGTTTTCTGGCTGGCAAGACTTACTGCATTCGCAGTTAGTAATATGTAAATTAAGAATAATTTTTTAAGTTTAAGTTGTAGCATTTTGCCATTTATTCCTTATCTAAATTATCAAAATCATCACTGCATAAGTAATCATCTTGTTCTATGTAAGTTTCATCCTCAGACAAAACCCAATCTCCTCCTCCTACAAAAAAATTGGCATATTCTTCTGTGGCTGAAGTGATTCGTCCGGTTCTTCCATATTCATCAAGGTTTCCTTCAAATTCCTCCCCACTTTCAGTAAGTGCAAAATATTTTAGAGATGTTAAATCCCCAAATCCTTCAAAACTTTCAGCAAAATCCAATCTATTGCTGTAACGCTTAATTGCGCCAACTTGAGTGAATTTGAAGTTGGTGCTATTCGCCCCATTCACCACCAACGGCGCCCTCACCCTAACCAGCTTCGGACTCCCAATCTCCACCTCCCCGTTGCTCAGCTTGATATACGCCCCTTTA
>CAUSDA010000127.1:0-5429 GCA_963529965.1 uncultured Neisseria sp. | reverse complement strand
TGCGGATTTTAACCGAAGAAGAATGCATCATCGGCCAGGCGGGTTTGGTGGCGGTACGCGACAACACCCCTTTGCGGCCGGGTATGGCGGGTTCGTCGCCGGTAGTGCGGTTGGTTTTACTGGCTTTGAAGACGAAGGCGGGCTTGCGGTTGAGGCGTACGTCTTTGGCGACGGTCTTGGCACCGCCCAGATCGGCGAAGAGCGGGAAGGGGATGGGTGTGACAGGAGGAGCAGGAGGGGGCGCCCAACAGAAATCGGGGAGGATAAAGACGACTCTGAAGTCGCTGTCTTTGCGGGCGATTTTATTGAATGCCATGGCGGCTTGCTCCTGTTGGGGATGGGGTCGCCTGAAAAGCAGAACCCATGTGCATGCGTACCGCACACACCCTACGCCGGGATTGGAGGTTTTATGTAGGCTACGGCTTGCTTTTTAGATGGCACTTTCCATTGGTGCTGGGCTATGAGTTGGTCATTTTCGTTGTAGTCGGGGTAGTTAAGGGCAGCGTATAGGCAAGGTCGTCTGAAAATTGATTTTAGACAACCTTGCTGTTTTGTTGAGTTTGAACTTAACTTACGACTTGCTACCTATGAAATATGCTACTCTATATCCTCTTCCCAATCTATAATTTCACGATCAAGATTTTGTTGTACAATTTTATGTTTATCAAAATCAGATGAGTACTGAATAAACCTACCCAAGAATAAGTAATTGTTGAAAAAATCAACTAATTCCTTTTTTATTTCATTAGGGAAAATAATATGTATTTCTTGAATAGTGTCCAAAAATTTTTCATTTTTGTCAAAAATGATTATAATTTTTTTAGGTTGAAAAATAATATTTTTGGGATCTAAATACCTTCCGTTTTCTTGATTAGATAACTCAAAATAAGTAATTTCTGAATACTCGAAATCAGGGTCTATATATACAGAAGACTGAATATTAAAATATCCATCTTCAAATATAATATTGAAACAGTTTGTGTCTAATTGATCATAAATAATTTCATAATTAATTACATTTAAAATAATTTTGTCCATATCAAAAATCCTCATTATATACAATTACATTTTTGGGATAATCCTTTTTTTGCGTTTCTACGTTCTCTACGTCTTATTGCAATCCTTGCTTTTTTAGGGTTAGTTTCCCATTTTTTAATTTTTCCTGTTTTAGCATCTTTCCAATAATATTCTATAACTAAATCTAATGCGGCAGATGCGTTGTTCATATTTCCACGGCAGCCGTTGCAAGGTGGTAATGTAGCATTAGTAAAAACAACTTTATTACCGCGCTTAATATTAGGATTAACAACTCCTTTTGATTCTGTATGAGACGCAATTTGTTCAGGCCACGAAGTGCCTGTTGCTCCTCCACTTTTTAAATGGCACTGAAATGTTTGAATATCAGATGTTGGGCTTTCAAATACAGTCATTATTGCCTCATGTGGTTGCAACCCCAACAAATCAACCCATCCTTGGGAATTCGGCGCAAATGCATACAAGTTCTCCCCACCATACAACCCAATCGGGTCCTGATTCACAAACCGCCCCACATCAGGCTCATAATACCTGAAGAAGTTGTAATGCAACCCCGTTTCACGGTCGGCATACTGGTTTTGCAGGCGGAAGGGCTGGTATGCGCTATCCGTTACCTTGGTTTCCTCTTTCAGACGACCCCAGCCGGTGTAGTTGCCGAACCATAAGAGGTTGCCGTCCTTATCGGTCATCTCACGCGGGATGCCGATTTGGTCGCAGTGGAAGTAGTGAGTTTGTTGGCGGCTTTTGCCGTCTTCGGTTGTCCAATCGCGGACTTGCGCCAAGGGTTCGTAGGAATCTTGGTCGGTGTAGATATAGGTATATCTGCCATCCGGCTGGATTTCCTGTAGCAGATGGCTGCCGTCCCAAACGAAACGGGTTTGGTTTTCGAGGCCGTTCCCGCCTAAATTATGCGGGAATGACGTTTCTGAAACTTCTTCATTTTTCAGACGACCTTTGCCTATCCTTCTGCCCAAGGCGTCGTAGGTGTAGGACCAAGTTTCTTTCGTGCCGTCTTTTTTGAAGATTTCCGCCTTAACCAGTTGGTCGTGCAGGTCGTAGAAATAGTTCTGCACTTCGCCGTCGGCCAGTTCGCGGTGGATGAGGTTGCCGAGGTCGTCATAGTAATAGGTCGTGCCGTTGTAGGTTTTCAGGCGGTTGTCGGGGATGACGGAACGGTCGTCTGAAAGCGGCGCAGCCGTTTTGCCCTCTCCCCGACCCTCTCCCACGGGAGAGGGGGCAGGGTATGGTTTGACCTTTTCCGTCGGGATGTCGAGGATATTGTGCGCGGGGTCGAAGGCGAACAGTTCGTTACCGGCTTTAGTAATCCTGCCCAGTTTGTCGTACTCGAACCGGGTTGTGCCCGTCCTCTGGTCGGTGCTGTGGGTCAGGTTGCCGGTGCGGTCGTAGCCGTAGCTGCGTTTGACGGCGGTTTGGCTATAACCCGCCGCTACTTTGGTTTTGCCTTTGCCGCCTTCCGTCAGGTCGTTGAGGGTGGCGATTTGCCTTTTCAGACGACCTAAGGGGTCGAGTTCGTAACGGCTGGCGAGCTTACCCTGTGTGCGGTAGATTTCGCGGTGCAGCTTATCGCGTTCGATGTCGGTGATGACTTCGTCGTCGAGGCTGATTTGGTGCAGGTGGCCGCTGCCGTAATACAGATAATTGATCTGTCTGCCGTCGGGCAGGACGGTGGCGGTGCGGTTGCCGTTGAAGTCGTAGTGGTAGCGGACGGTTTCGGTAACGGGCAGGTACAGCATGTCGTACTGCGCATCGCGCCAGTCGGTTTCGGGCAGGCCGTTTCGGGCGTTTTCTTCTTTAGACGGCACCTTCCATTGGTGCTGGGCGATAAGCTGGCCGTTTCCGTTGTAGTCGAAGCAGGTGATGCTGTGGCGGTTGGCGGCGCGGACGAGGTTGCCGTCCAGGTCGTATTGGTAAACGGTTTCCTGAACTCGGTCGCCGCCGTCGCGGGCGAGGGTATGGATTAGGCGTCCCAATATATCGCGTTTGAACTCGGTAATCCGCAGCGGGGTTTGACTGTCGAGGTCGTCTGAAAGCGGGGCGGCGTCCTTTTTGGGGACGGGCTGTCCGCCCAGCTGCGCCATCAGTTTGGCGGCGAGGGAGGCGTCGTCGCCGAATTCGCGCTGCTCGACCAGCTCGTTGCCGGCGTTGTAGCGGTAGCCGGTCAGCTTATGGTCGAAACCGCTTTCGGCAATCAGGCGGTCGAGGACGTCGTAGGCAAAGCGGTAGCGCGCACCGTTTTCATTGGTGAGGCCGACTAAGCGGCGGGCTTTGTCGTAATGGTAGCCGAAGGTATGGCCCAGTGCGTTGGTGCGTCGGGTCGGCAGACCGTCTTGGCCGTATTCGTAGGCGGTTTTGGCTTAGATTGTTAAAGAATAAATAGTTCAGACGACCTCGAAAAAGGGTTGAGGTCGTCTGAAAAGCTGAAACAGCATAATTACCGTACCCAAGCTACGGCGGAATTTGAGGTTTCATGCGGGCTACGACTTGTTGTTGGGTCTCGACCCAACCTACGCTTGCTTCAAATGCGAATTCGTTATTTAAATAATTAAATTATTTTTATCAAAATATTATCTACGGTATATGGTATATAATATCTTCATCATTATCATATATTTTTTTAATTTGAACTAATATTCCATTGTTGTCATGTGTAAATTCTTGCGTTAATTCATTAATAAACTTGAAATTTAATTCAAACTGTTGAGTTTTTACAGTAGATAATAGCCCGTTTGAATCGTAAAAATAGAATTCTTTACGGCAGCCATATTGTCCAACAGAAATTGATGATTCAATTTTTCTATTTTCATAAAAATAATATGTAATATTAGACAATTCTCCATCATAAGAATAGCTAATTGATTTAAAGGGAAGTTGGTCATTATTTTCGTTGTAGAAAAAAAATTGAGCATCAAAATTATTAAAGTTACTCCATTTCTTAATTAAAATAATTCTGTTATTTTTATCAAAGCAATATTCAAATTTATTATTTTTATTTTTAGGAGTTTTTTCTAACAAATCACCTCTTTTTATACCAAATCTTTGGTGTGAATAAATTGGTATGTCATAGTGAGGTAATATTGAAAATTCAAATCTTTCTATGTCATTAGAAATATCTTTTATAAGTTCGTTAATATCTTTTTTCTCAAAATATCTAAATTCTTCTATAATTGTTTCAAAGTTCATTTAAATTAGTCTCCTTAAAATAAATTTTGAATAAGCTTAAATACCAAAAGTTCCACTTTGGAGTTCTTTCCCGATTGCTCTTAACTCTTTTTTGAACAAAACGGGATCATCTATATCTTTTAGCCTATCATAAACATTTTGTTTATACGTATTGGTATGGACTTTACTATGTACATGTGCGTTGCATGTTCCTGGGTTATCTTTATTGCAGTTATCTTTTACTTTACTTGAGGTTGGAAGAAATACACCATTTGCGGCATCATTTATCTTTATTCCCAAGGCATTCATTTTTTCTCTTAATGCAACCATCCTTGCGTCCGTTGAATTAGACATCACTATATGATGTGCACTGTTTTTATAATTTGGCTCAGGAACATTTTTGGCATTCATGTTTTCTCTTAGTTCCTTTGCATCACTACTACAATCTAAGCCCCAAGGATCGAGCCACCCCTGAGTATTAAGCGCAAATAGGTAAAAATTACTAACGCCCATCAACCCAATCGGATCCTGATTCACAAACCGACCCGCATCAGGCTCATAATACCTGAAGAAGTTGTAATGCAGCCCCGTTTCACGGTCGGCGTACTGGTTTTGCAGGCGGAACGGCTGGTATGCGCTATCCGTTACCTTGGTTTCCTCTTTCAGACGACCCCAGCCGGTATAGTTGCCGAACCATAAAAGGTTGCCGTCCTTATCGGTCATCTCACGCGGGATGCCGATTTGGTCGCAGTGGAAGTAGTGAGTTTGTTGGCGGCTTTTGCCGTCTTCGGTTGTCCAATCGCGGACTTGCGCCAAGGGTTCGTAGGAATCTTGGTCGGTGTAGATATAGGTATATCTGCCATCCGGCTGGATTTCCTGTAGCAGATGGCTGCCGTCCCAAACGAAACGGGTTTGGTTTTCGAGGCCGTTCCCGCCTAAATTATGCGGGAATGACGTTTCTGAAACTTCTTCATTTTTCAGACGACCTTTGCCTATCCTTCTGCCCAAGGCGTCGTAGGTGTAGGACCAAGTTTCTTTCGTGCCGTCTTTTTTGAAGATTTCGGCTTTAACCAGTTGGTCGTGCAGGTCGTAGAAATAGTTCTGCACTTCGCCGTCTGCCAGTTCGCGGTGGATCAGGTTGCCGAGGTCGTCGTAGTAATAGGTCGTGCCGTTGTAGGTTTTCAGGCGGTTGTCGGGGACGGCATTGAGGCCGT
>CAUSDA010000126.1:0-5532 GCA_963529965.1 uncultured Neisseria sp. | reverse complement strand
TACTGTCTGCGGCTTCGTCGCCTTGTCCTGATTTAAAGTTAATCCACTATATGCTCTTTGCCCTACCAAGTTGCCCAAACGCAACACAAAGTCCATTCGCGGCAACTGCCTTGTCACAAAATATAGTGGATTAAAATTGCAATGATACGGCGTTGCCAACGCCCTTATGTACTACCCCCGTACACGGCGGGCGTTGCCGCCTTGTCTCATTTTTATTTTAATCCACTATAACCATTGCAAAACAAAACGTCGTCTGAAAACAAGCATTGCCCGTTTTCAGACGACGTTTCCGCATTTTCAAACCGTCTTAAGCCCGACTAATCAAATGCTCGACCAATGCCGGCACGCCTTCCGCCGCGCGTTTCGGAATCACTTCGACATCCGCGCCCACGCCTTGCGGGTTCGGATCGACCAGATAGCGTTCCGCATCGGGCGGCGCGTAATGAATCAGCGAAGCTGCCGGATAAACCTGCATCGATGTGCCGACAATCATGACCACATCCGCATCGCGCATTTCCTCGACCGCCGCGTCAAACATCGGCACTTGTTCGCCGAAAAACACGATATGCGGGCGCATCGGATTGCCTTGGCTGTCGCGCACATCCTCGGTCTGCTCGCCGGTAAATTCGATGATTTCGCCTTCATCGACGGTGCTGCGCAGTTTGTTCAGCTCGCCGTGCAAGTGCAATACTTTGCTGCTGCCTGCCTTCTCGTGCAGCGCGTCCACATTCTGCGTGATAATGTGCACATCGTAATATTGCGCCAGCTTGACCAACGCCAGATGCGCGGCGTTCGGCTCGGCGGCGTTTGCCTGAAGCCTGCGCTGGTTATAAAAATCAATCACAAGCTTAGGATTGCGCGCCAAGGCTTCGGGCGTGCAGACATCTGTAACCCTATGCCCTTCCCACAAACCGCCCGCATCGCGAAAAGTCAGCAATCCGCTGTCGGCGCTAATCCCCGCGCCGGTCAGGACAACGCATTTTTTCATATCGTTGTCCTGCCTTATTGCCGGTAAGACTGCAAGAAGCGCTCGAGTTTGCCCATGGCTTCTTCGATTTGGTGGGTGTACGGCAGGGTAACGATGCGAAAATGGTCGGGGCGTATCCAGTTGAACCCCGTTCCTTGGACAAACAAGACTTTTTCGCGCACGAGCAAGTCGTAGATAAATTTCATGTCGTCATGGATGCCGTACATTTCGGTGTCGATTTTGGGGAACATATAAAGCGCCCCCATCGGCTTGACGCAGGATATGCCGGGAATTTGGTTCACCATTTCCCACGCTTTATTGCGCTGCTCCAGCAGGCGGCCGCCTGGCAGGATGAATTCGTTGATGCTTTGATAGCCGCCCAAAGCAGTTTGGATGGCGTGTTGCATGGGCGTGTTGGCGCATAGGCGCATGGAGGCGAGCATATCGAGGCCTTCGATATAGCCTTTGGCATGTTCTTTCGGACCGTTGAGCACCATCCAGCCTTGACGGAATCCGGCAACGCGGTAGGCCTTGGAGAGTCCGTTGAAGGTAATGGTCAGCAAGTCGGGCGCGAGTGCGGCGATGTGGTGGTGAACCGCGCCGTCGTAGAGGATTTTGTCGTAGATTTCGTCGGCAAAGATGATTAGACCGTGTTTGCGCGCCAACTCGGCGATTTCAAGCAGGATTTCTTTGCTGTACACCGCGCCGGTGGGATTGTTGGGGTTGATGACGACGATAGCTTTGGTTTTCGGTGTGATTTTGGCTTCCATATCGGCAAGGTTGGGAAACCAGTCGTTTTCTTCGTCACACAGATAATGGCGCACCGTACCGCCCGCCAAAGTGGCGGCTGCCGTCCACAACGGATAATCGGGCGCGGGAATCAGGATTTCGTCGCCGTCGTTCAAAAGTGCCTGCATGGACATGGTAATCAGTTCGGACACGCCGTTGCCGATGTAAACGTCGTTGACCGAAATGTCGCGCAGACCTTTGGTTTGATAGTAATGAACGATGGCCTTACGGGCGGAATACAGCCCTTTGGAATCGCAATAGCCCTGCGCGGTCGGCAGGTTGCGGATCACGTCCACCAAAATTTCATCTGGCGCTTCAAAGCCGAACGGCGCAGGATTGCCGATATTGAGCTTGAGGATTTTATGGCCTTCTTCTTCGAGTTGCAGGGCTTTTTTGTGTACCGGGCCGCGGATGTCATAGCAAACATGATCCAGCTTGGACGATTTGGGAAATTTCTCCATGATGTGTGTTCCGTAAAATTGTTAACAATGGGGGTAAATGTACTCCGTTTGCAGGCGGAAAGAAAGGGGCAAATGCGGGATTTTTGCCCGCCGCTGCAAGAATCAAGCGTCAAAAACAAATAAGGTCGTCTGAAAACCCTTTTTCAAGATTTTCAGACGACCTTTCCGTGTTACAAAATGCTTAAACGGGCAAGCCGATTACGCGCCGTAAACGGGATATTTGTCGCAAAGCGCGGTGATTTGCTTGCGGACGTTTGCCAGATTCGCTTCGTCTTCAGGATTTGCCAACACGTCGGCAACGAGGTTGGCAAGGACACGGGCGTCGGCTTCGTTGAAGCCGCGCGTGGTCATGGCGGCGGAGCCGATGCGGATACCGGAGGTAACGAACGGTTTTTCCGGGTCGTTCGGAATGGCGTTTTTATTGACGGTGATGTTTGCTTTGCCCAATGCGGCTTCGGCGGCTTTGCCGGTGATTTTCATCGGTTGCAGGTCAACGAGGAAAACGTGGCTTTCGGTGCGGCCGGAAACGATGCGCAAACCGCGTTTGACCAATTCTTCCGCCATCGCTGCGGCGTTGATTTTCACCTGTTTCGCGTATTGTTTGAACTCGGGTTGTAGGGCTTCTTTGAACGCAACGGCTTTGGCGGCGATGACGTGCATCAGCGGGCCGCCTTGCAGGCTTGGGAAGATGGAAGAGTTCAACGCTTTTTCATGCGTGTTGTCGCGGCACAAAATCACGCCGCCGCGCGGGCCGCGCAGGGTTTTGTGGGTGGTGGTGGTCACGAAGTCGCAGAATGGGACGGGGTTGGGGTATTCGCCGCCGGCAATCAGACCTGCGTAGTGCGCCATATCGACGAAAAGGTAGGCACCGACTTTGTCGGCGATTTCGCGGAATTTCGCCCAGTCGATTTGCAGTGCGTAGGCAGATGCGCCGGCAACGATCATTTTGGGTTTGTGTTCAAGCGCGAGGCGTTCGACTTCGGCGTAATCGAGGACTTCGTTTTCATCCAAGCCGTAGGTAATGGCGTTGTAGAGTTTGCCGGAAATGTTGACGCTGGCGCCGTGGGTCAGGTGTCCGCCGTGGGCGAGGCTCATGCCGAGGATGGTGTCGCCGGGTTTGAGGACGGAGGCGTACACGGCTTGGTTGGCTTGGGAGCCGGAATGGGGTTGGACGTTGGCGTATTCCGCACCGAAGAGTTCTTTGACGCGGTCGATTGCCAGCTGTTCGACGATATCGACGTATTCGCAGCCGCCGTAGTAGCGTTTGCCGGGGTAGCCTTCGGCGTATTTGTTGGTCAATTGCGAACCTTGTGCCTCCATCACGGCGCAACTGACGTAGTTTTCGGAAGCAATCAGTTCGACGTGGTCTTGCTGGCGTTGGTCTTCTTGGGCAATGGCGGCTGCCAGCTCCGGATCATATTGGGCTAGGTTGACGCTTTTTGAAAACATCTTCTCGACTCCTTTGTCGGTTGGGAAACGGGGATTGATAAGTGTTGAACAATGTACCAAATCGGTTTGGATTGTCAACGATTTTATCTTTCAGACGACCCCTTTGCTGCTTGAGAGGTCGTCTGAAAAGTTTTATTTGAACAGATTGTCTTGTTTCAAATGAAATTCGATTTTTTCGAGCAGGGCTTCGAGGTCGCTCTCGGCTTGGGCGGCGGCGAGGTTTTTGCCCAACTCTTCCAAAGCCAGCGCATCGAGCCTGCGGCGTTCGAGTTTGCGTGCTTCTTCGTTGAAGATTTTGATGTTGTCGGGCAGGATGAGCGGCGGCACGCTGCCGTCGGTCGTATAGAACGCTTCATCCGCAAACACGAACCCCTCCGGTAATGCAGGCGCATTGTCGTAGTCGGCATCGTTGACCGGCATCCACTCGGAATGCTGTTCCAACAGGATGAATTGCCCGTTCATGCCGTAAATATGGGCAAAATGGGAGAGCTTGGGGCGTTTGGTGTTCATGCAAAGATTGTATGCCGATGATGCGGGAGCGTCTAGGGCGGAATTTTGTGTCGTCGCAGTAGGAAGGTCATCTGAAAGTAGTATAATTACAAAATCGATAAATTTTTGAAGACAAATATAAAAAGGGAAACCCCAATGTCAGCAAACACAAACAAGCAATGGCTAAGCGTCATCGCCCTGGCAGTTGGCGCATTCATTTTCAACACCACCGAATATATCCCGATTGCCCTATTGAGCGACATCGGCGCGACCTTCAATATGCCGCCGACCGAAGTCGGCATCATGATTACCGTGTATGCCTGGATTGTCGCGCTGCTGTCGCTGCCGCTGATGCTGGCAACGAAAAACATCGAACGCCGAAAGCTGCTGCTCATCCTCTTCGCGTTCTTTACCCTCAGCCACATCGTTTCCTATTTCGCCCGAAGTTTCGAAATCCTGCTCATCAGCCGCATCGGCATCGCCCTGACGCACGCCGTGTTTTGGTCGATTACCGCCTCGCTGGCGGTACGTGTCGCGCCGCAGGGTAAAGGCAATCAGGCTTTGGGGCTACTCAGTACGGGGACGGTCATGGCGATGGTGGCAGGCATTCCGCTTGGGCGCGTTATCGGGCAACACTCAAGCTGGCAGTTCAGCTTTTTGCTTATCGGACTTTGCGCGGCAGCGGTCATGGGCATATTGGCGAAAAACCTGCCGCTGCTGCCCAGCGTAAACACAGGTTCGCTCAAAAGCCTGCCCGGATTGCTCAAGCGCAAAAACCTCATGCTGCTCTACGCGCTGACCGTTCTCCTGATTACCGCCCACTTTACGGCATACAGCTATATCGAACCCTTCGTCCTGCAAGCCGGCGGCTTTGCGCCCGAACAAGTGACCATCGTCTTGAGCCTGTACGGGCTGGCGGGGTTTGCCGCGTCGTATCTGTTCGGCAAATGGTTTGCCAAACACCAGCGCACATTCCTGCTGACCTCGGTATCCGTCATCATGGCTTCAACGCTCTGCCTGCTGCCCCTTGCCGCTTACCCGATAGCCGTTTACGCGCTGGTGTTTGTCTGGGGTATTGCCATCGTCGTCTTGAGCCTCGGCATGGTCTCCAAAGTATTGGACTTTGCCTCGGATGCGACAGATGTAGCCAACTCGATTTACTCCGGCCTCTACAACGTCGGTATCGGCGGCGGCGCGCTTTTGGGACATTACGTTACCGTGTGGGCGGGCATTTCCAACATCGGCTTTGCTGCCGCAATCTTGGCAGCGGCAGGATTGGGCGTTTGTCGGATGTTGGTTGAAATGCGAAAATAAGAGGGTTGTATAGTCAATTAAAAACAAAATAGTACAATACTCAACTTTGGAGGTCTAACCATG
>CAUSDA010000125.1:0-5754 GCA_963529965.1 uncultured Neisseria sp. | reverse complement strand
AAATAGCCGCTTTTGCCGTCGCTGTTGACAAAGTCGCGCAACGTGCTGCCGCCGGTTTCAATCGCGCGCTGCAATACCGATTTAATCGTTTCCACCAAGACGGCGCATTCTTTTTTCTTAACCTTGTCCGCAGGGCGGTGTGGCGAGATGCCCGATTTAAACAGGCTTTCGTTCGCATAAATATTGCCCACGCCGACCACGACGACATTGTCCATCAGAGCCAGCTTGACCGCGCGTTTTTGCGTTTTAAATTTTTGGTACAGATAATCGGCGGAGAAGTCGTCTGAAAGCGGCTCGGGGCCCAGTTTTTCAAGAAGCGGATGATGCTCGGCAATGCCTTCATACCATAAAATCGCACCGAACTTACGCGGGTCGTGATAGCGCAATACCGTTCCGTCCGCAAACACAATGTCCGCATGGTCGTGTTTGTCGGGATGATCAATCCGCGTATCGCCGTCCGTAAAAATCCGCAAGCTGCCCGACATGCCCAGATGAATCAACAAAATACCTGTTTCAAAACCGATAACCAAATATTTCGCCCGCCGACGGCAGCTCAACACCTCCTGCCCTGCCAAAAGCTCCGCCAACTGCGGATTGACCTGCCAGCGCAGCTTGGTTTGACGCAACACGACATCCGCCACCTTTTTACCTTGAATATGCGGGCTGATACCGCGCAACGTCGTTTCTACCTCAGGCAATTCCGGCATTTTTCTTTATCCTCAAGCTAATACAATCAACATCGCCTTTTTCAGACGACCTGCGATTCTACCGATGCCAACGCAGCCTGACAATTTGCAACCAATCGGCTTTGTAGGAAGCAAGCAGCAAATCCAAGGCAAAATGACAAATATAGAAGAGGCTATTTTTATGGAGTCAAACCTGCCGTTTTCAAATGTTCAGCCTCAAAATGTCGTCTGAAACCTGGTTATGCCGGTTTTACCAACGCCGCATTTCTCAATCCGAAATCCGCGCCGCGCCCAAAGCCACCGTCTGCGTTCCCAATATTTTTTCAAACTCCGGCAACGGCGTAACCCCCGCCATACGTTTGACCAAAACCAAGCCGTACACCGCCGCACACTGCGGCCACCACCTGTCCCCCGCCTTCTCCATAAAACGCCAAAACCGCAGCCCCTTTTGCGAATTCACAGCAGGCAGGTACACCATAAACTTCCCGAATTCCACCTCAAAATCCAAATCCCCCAACCGCTGCTTCAAAGCCGGCAAAGTCAGGCAATGCTCCTTTTTAGGCAAACGCGCTCCATCGAACCACTTGCTGAAAAACCACAAAGATTTCGGATTAAACCCCGTCAAAACCAACCGCCCTTCAGGTTTCAACACTCTGGACGCTTCATGCAGCACTTGCGTCAGCGCGGCAGTCTCATGACTGTGCGGCATCAGCAGCACATCAATAGAATGACTCTCCCAAGCCATAGCGTCCGCCGTCATCAATACATCACGGGGTACGGCAACCACGTTTTCAGACGACCTTAACCATTGACCGCCTTGTTGGACAACGGTCTGTCCGTCAAAATATTGCAAATGCCGCTCAAAAAAAGCAGCCTCGTTCTGAGCAACATAACGCCCCATAGCCGTATCTTCAAACCATACATCCATAGTCGTTATCCTATTAACTGTTTCATGCGTTCATTTCTACTGTCCGATAGAAAAATACAATGCAATCGCCGTATTTATGCCACAGATTTTAACATTAAGACCCAAGCATATGTAAATTTCACCCCCTTTACCTTGACGGCTACATCTTCAAACAGTACCATCGGGTAGACTAAATTTAACCTTATATCATTGATAATTATTGATTCATCATGGCAAAACTGAAAACCATCGCACTTACCATTTCAAGTTTATCCGCAGCTTCCGGCGCAGCATACGCTCAAAATGCCACACCAGATCAAGTAGGTATGGCAATGATGCGCCTCAATTCCTCTCTTTTGGATCAAGCCAAAGCGCAAACTTTCGGAACGGGCAGCCTTTGGGCATCGTTGCGCAAGGATTTCCGTATGAACGAGGTCAATTCCGAACTTGTTCGCCGCCATGAGAGCAAATTCGCTGCCAATAGTGCCTACTTCGACCGCACCATTACCCGCAGCAAACCCTATATGTACCATATTGCCAACGAAGTCAGAAAACGCAATATGCCTGCCGAAATCGCATTGCTGCCGTTTATCGAAAGCGCATTCGTTACCAAAGCAAAATCACATGTCGGCGCATCCGGTCTGTGGCAGTTTATGCCTGCAACGGGTCGCCACTACGGCTTGGAAAAAACCCCTTTGTATGATGGCCGTCACGATGTCTACGCAGCAACTGACGCAGCATTGAATTACCTGCAATACCTGCACGGATTATTCGGCGACTGGTCCCTTGCACTGGCTGCCTACAACTGGGGCGAAGGTAATGTCGGCCGTGCCGTCAATCGTGCGCGTGCGCAAGGTTTGGAGCCGATTTACGAAAATCTGCGCATGCCTGACGAAACACGGAATTACGTTCCCAAACTCTTGGCCGTACGCAATATCGTTGCCAACCCGCAAACTTTCGGCATGAATATCACCGAAATCAACAATCAGCCGTATTTCAAATCCCTGAGCATCGACAAGCCGATTGACAACAGCACTATCGCCCGCTTCGCCAACATCAGCGAAAGCGAATTGCTGACACTCAATCCGGGATTCAATGCACCTGTATTCATCCCGAAAAACAATCGCCGCCTGTTGCTGCCTGTTGATTCTGTGGCTTCTTTCGAGAAAAACTACCGAAACGCGAATCCCGATACTTTGTTGTCTTGGAACGTATACACATCCCGAAACAATACCAGCTTGAACGCCATCGCAGCAGAAACCGGTATGAGCGTTGCCGAAATCAAACGACTGAACGGCTTGGGAAATAACTCCCTGTCTTCCGACCGCAGTATTTTGGTAGCCAAGAATAAAGCAGCAAATTCGGCGACACCTGACACACTCTCATTCATCGATGTTGATAACAGACCGGATACTTACCGTTCCAATATGCCGGAAATGGCACCTATTAAAACGGCAAAAGCAAATATTCCTACAATGGATTTTGCCAATATTAAACCCGTTGCGGCAGTACCAACAGATTATGTAGCCCTTGGCAAAAAAGCAGTATCCGAAACTGCTGTCGCTCAATCAGCTCCTGTTGGCGGAGAAAGCAAAATTGCCTCTGCAACTCCTACTACCGTTGCCAAAGCAGACATCACAACCACACCCGCAACAGCCGTTCAAACCGACTCTTCAGCAGATTTGGCATCGGCAAATGTCAAAGAAGAGCGTATTCCTGAAGTGTTTGCCCAATTGTCTCAAGCTGAAAGCAAGCCTGCCGTTGTCGAGCAAACTGCTGCAAATACAACTACTGAGCTGACTACTGCTCAAGCTGCTCCGACGCAAGCTGCTGAAACAGCCGATGAACTGATGGCGTTGGTAGATTCAAATCTTCGTACTCAAACTGAAAATGTAGCAGTCGCACAAGCCACTAGCGAACACAATATTGCATCCGACGCAGTCAAAGCGCGTAGCGAGCGTATTGCCGCCAATACCGCCAAACAACAAAGCCGCACTGAGGCACGTTTGGCCCGTGCGGGTAATCAGCAGCAATCTCAAACCGCAGGTGCGGGCATGCACCGTGTAGCCGATGGCGATACGCTGTTTAATATCTCACGTCGTTACAACTTGAGCGTTGCTGACTTGATTATTGCCAACAATATCAAAGGCAATAACATCCGTAAAGGTCAGCTGTTGCGTGTGACCGCAGCGCCCGCCAAAACTCGAAACAGTATCCGAAACGTTTCTTATACCGTTCGCAGAGGCGATACTTTGAATACCATCGCCAACCGATTCAACGTAGATGTAAACGATATCCGCCGCTGGAATCGAAATACCAATGGCGTGACACCCGGTCAACGTTTGAAATTAATCGGCAGTTAAGATTACTCTTCATGAAAAAGTCGTCTGAAATTTTCAGACGACTTTTTATTTGCCAACAAACTCAATTTTCCATACATCATCACTATACTTCCCTTTAAAGAGAAAATTTTTATAGTAGATAACGTTTCATCTCAATGTCAAATTAAAAAGGTCGTCTGAAATCCGTTTTCAGACGACCTTTTGCTTAAATCAAACCTTCCAGTTTTGGGTTACCCTCTTTCGGAATCGGGCGTTTGTTACCTTCACTATCAATGGCGACATAAGTGAAGACAGCCTCTGTCACGAGTTGACGATCCTCAGTAAGATGATCGTTCATCAATGTTTTTACCCAAACCTCGATTTTCAGTTGCAACGAAGTATTACCCACGCTCACGCAGCGGCCATAGCAACAGACGACATTCCCCACTTTCACAGGACGGATGAAATTCATTTCCTGAACAGCTACGGTAACAATACGGCCTTGTGCGATTTCCGCCGCCAAAATACCGCCGCCCAAATCCATTTGCGACATAATCCAGCCGCCGAAAATATCTTGATTGGGATTAGTGTCGCGCGGCATGGCAACGGTGCGCAGCAAAAGCTCGCCTTGCGGTTTAGTGTGTTGTTTTTCATTTTGCGTCATGGGAAATATCCTTTTTAGAGGTGCAGCTTTCGTGTGAAGTTGAGAAACCGATTGAAGCAGTGTGGGATGATTGCCTGCGATAACAAGGTCGTCTGAAAACTTCTATACGGTTTTCAGACGACCTTGAACCCATATTCTGAGCCAACGCTATTTCTAACGTTCTGCCAATTTCAAATAAACGCCGGCAACGTCTTGCTCTCCGTAACCTGCTGTTACCGCTTGACGGTAATTTTCAGCAACGGTTTCGACGGCAGGCAGCGACTTACCGGCTTGCTCCAGCTCTTTGACCGCCAGATTAAGGTCTTTGGAAGCGTGTTTGAGTGCGAAGGCAGGTGGGAATTCACGGCTTGCCCACAGCGATTTTTTGGTTTGGAACATAGGCGAATCCATAGCGGAATTACCGATGGCTTCGATGATGGTATCCGTATCGACACCAAACTGTTGGGCCATCAGCATAGCCTCGCTGTATGCTTCGCCGAAAATACCCAGCAGGGAGTTCAGCACGAGTTTTGCGCCCGAACCTTTCCCTACCCCGCCGAAATGGAAAGTTTGCTTGCCGACAATGGAAAACACTTTTTGCAGAGGCGTTAAAACACTTTCTTCTCCGCCAAACAAAATCAGCAACGTACCGTTGGTAGCAGGACCGACCGAACCGGAAACAGGCGCTTCTGCAAACTGACCGCCCGCAGCTTCGATCAATTCTTTAACGGCAAGATTTTCAGAAGGAGCAATAGTACTCATATTGACAATGATTTTGCCCGCAAGCTCCTTGCGAACCTCTTCACTCAAAATATCGCGCACAGCCGCGAAGTCGGAAACCATCAGAAAAATAACGGGATAAGCGCGGATAAGATCGATGGTGCTTGCGTACACTTTCGCGCCTTTATTGGCAAGGTCGGCGGTTTTATCGGGCGAACGGTTATAAACACCGACTTCGATACCGGCGTTCAAAAGCCGCGTTACCATCGGATTACCCATTTGACCCAAGCCTATCCAGCCGATTTGCGTGTATTCGTTTGTTGCCATTGTGTTTGCTCCTTTGTTTGTCTTGCCGTGCAATCATATAGGTTTACAGGTCGTCTGAAAAGTTTTTCAGAGGGTTGGATAAAGTATTTATAGTGAATTAAATTTAAATCAGGACAAGGCGACGAAGCCGCAGACAGTACAGATAGTACG
>CAUSDA010000124.1:0-5808 GCA_963529965.1 uncultured Neisseria sp. | reverse complement strand
ACAGAGCGCCTGAATAGGCTTTTATGAGTGTCCAAGATTTGGGGGCCAGTTCAAAGCTTTTCAGACGACCTTTTTTCACTTTACCTTAGCGGTGATAGTTTGGTGCTTCTTTGGTAATTTGAACATCGTGAACGTGTGATTCGCTCATGCCCGCAGAGGTGATTTCTACAAATTCCGCTTTTTCGTGCATTTCTGCGATATTGGCGCAGCCCAAATAGCCCATGCTGGAACGCAGGCCACCGGTCAGTTGGTGGATGATGTTCACAATCGGGCCTTTGTAGGGAACGCGGCCTTCGATACCTTCGGGGACATATTTGTCGGTGCTGTCGGTTTTATCTTGGAAGTAGCGGTCGGCGGAGCCTTGGCTCATTGCACCCAGAGAACCCATGCCGCGGTAGGATTTGTACGAGCGGCCTTGGTAGAGTTCGATTTCGCCCGGTGCTTCTTCCGTACCGGCAAACATACCGCCGAGCATGACGCTGTATGCGCCCGCTGCCAAGGCTTTGGCGATGTCGCCGGAGAAGCGGATGCCGCCGTCGGCAATCAGTGGAACGCCTGTACCTTTGAGGGCTTCGGCAACATTGTGAATGGCGGTCAGTTGCGGCACGCCTACGCCTGCAACGATACGGGTGGTGCAAATCGAACCCGGTCCGATACCGACTTTGACTGCATCTGCTCCTGCTGCGACCAAATCCAAAGCGGCTTTGGCGGTTGCGATATTGCCGCCGATGACTTGAATGTGCGGATAGGTTTCTTTCACCCATTTCACGCGCTCGATAACGCCTTGGCTATGGCCGTGTGCAGTATCGACGACGATGACGTCGACTCCCGCTCCGACCAAGGCTTTTACGCGCTCTTCGGTGTCGCCGCCGGTGCCGACTGCCGCACCTACGCGCAAACGGCCTTCAGAGTCTTTGTTGGCATTCGGAAACTCGGTGGTTTTTAAAATATCTTTTACGGTAATCAAGCCTTTAAGCTCGTCTTTTTCGTTCAAGACCAAAACACGCTCGACTTTATGTTCGTGCATCAGTTCGCGCGCTTCGTCGATGCTTGTGCCTTCGGGGACGGTAACCAAGCGTTCGCGCGGGGTCATGATGGCGGAAACGGGCAGGTCGAGGCGGTTTTCAAAACGCAGGTCGCGGTTGGTAACGATACCGACCACTTTGCCGTTTTCAACGACGGGCAGGCCGGACATTTTGCGTTTGCGTTGCGCGCGCATTTCCAATACTTCGCGGATGAGCGTCGTCGGGGCAACCGTTACCGGGTCTTTAACTACGCCGCTCTCATGGCGTTTCACTTTGGAAACGGCACGCGCCTGCATTTCGGGCGTCATGTTTTTATGGATAATGCCGATACCGCCTTCCTGCGCCATAGAAATGGCGAGGCGTGCTTCGGTAACGGTGTCCATCGCGGCAGAAAGTAAGGGGAGGTTGAGCGTGATTTCGCGGGTGAGCTTGGTTTGAAGTTTAACGTCTCGTGGCAGCACGGTTGAATGTGCAGGAACCAACAAAACATCGTCGAAAGTATAGGCTTTTTCTACGATACGCATGATGCTCAGTCTTTCAGTTTGTGCAAGATGCACGACATTATAACACCCGCTAAGATTTGTTGACAGCGGATTGTTTGCAATTTGAGATTATTTTTTTACGACACCATTACGACGCATATTTTTGAATTAATATGACATATTTTTAAAAATCAAGTAAAATAGGGTCGTCTGAAAACACGTTTACGATGAAAACAAAATGAAAAAATCATCTTTATCCTTATTTTTGCTTGGCGTTTTGTATGCTGCCGGAGCAATGGCCGGAAATAATGTTTATACATGGAAAAGCGGCAGTGGCAGCACCAGCTACTCCGATACGCCTAATCGTTTGCAGCCGGAACGTTCGAATATTGTGAATATTCGAACCCGTAACGTGACGCCTGCAGTTGCCAAACCGGAAAATGCCCAAGAAGGGACGCTGTCAGAGCAGCAGGCTAAGCTGAACGAGAAGATTTTGGCGCAGAATAAGCAGGTTGAGGAGCAGAATAAGAAGGTTGAAGAAGAAAACCGCAAAAATAAAGAAGACAACTGTCGGATTGCCCGCGTAAACCGTCAGTTTGCGGAAAGTGCGCGCACTGCAAATCGTGATGATTTGATTAAACATTATCAAAGCGATATCAATAAATATTGCAATTGAAATTGGATTGAAACAGCAAATAAGGCATACAGTTATAACCGTATGCCTTATTGTTTTTAGCTTTCTTTGCAAAGTTGCCCGCAGGGCATTGAACAGGGTTCACCCATTGATAATGGTGTATTGGGAAAAATCCAGGATTCAGTTTTGATTTTGCTGCATAATGTATTCCAAAGCATGTTGCGCGAGCGTATTGCCTTGGGCGGCGGCTTTTTCAAACCAAGATTTTGCCTGGGTAAAGTTTTGGGTTACCCCTTGTCCGTTTTCGTATAAAACGCCCAAGTTGTTTTGGGCGTTGGCATTGCCTTGTTCTGCCGCTTTTTTGTACCAATATTTTGCCTTGGGATAATTTTGGGTAACGCCTTGTCCCTCTGCATACATGATGCCTAAATTATATTGCGCTTTGGCGTTGCCTTTCTTGGCGGCTTTTTCAAACCATGACTTGGCAAGTTTATAATCTTGGCCTACGCCTTCACCTGAGTAATACATCAAACCCAAGTAAAATTGCGCACTGTCTTCCCCTTGGTCTGCTGCTTTGTGAAACCAAGTTTTTGCCTGTATATAGTCTTGTGGAACACCTATGCCGGCATAGTGAATGATGCCTAAATTAAACGCTGCTTCTGCATTGCCCTGTTCGGCTGCCTTTTCCCACCAAAATTTGGCCTGGCGATAGTCTTGTGCTGTTCCTTGACCTTCGTAATAAATGATTCCAAGATTGAATTGCGCTTCGGCGTTGTCGTTGTGCGCTGCTTTTTCAAACCAGTATTTAGCCTGCTCGTAATCCTGCGTCGTGCCTATGCCTTTTGCGTACATAGTGCCTAAGTCAAGTTGAGAGCGGGTGTCCCCCTGTTTCGCCATTTCTTGAATCAATCGGAAGGCTTGGTTTTCACTGTTTTGAGAGATATTGTGACGCGGGGTGTAATGTGGTTTTGCCGCATAAGCCTGCATTCCTGAGATGGAAAGCAGGATGGTTAGGATAAGTGTTTTAGACGTAATGTTCATGACTATAAAATATAATTGGTATTAGGAGAGTCGATTGTCTATATTAACTTGTCTTAAAAATGAAGTAAATCAAATATGGACGATTTGAACAATATAGGGATGAAAGGTCGTCTGAAATTGCCACAATTCCCCAAATCCCGATAAAATCGTCCTTCATAACCATATTTTTAGGACACGCCGTGCAAGGACTTGATTATTGCCGTCAGAAGGCAGAAGAAAGCCGCTCCAGTTTTTTATCGGGCTTCCGTTTCCTGCCGCAGGAAAAGCGGGATGCGATAACGGTTTTGTATGCTTTTTGCCGCGAATTGGACGATGTGGTCGATGACTGTTCCGATCCGAATGTGGCGCAGGCAACATTGAACTGGTGGCGCGGCGATTTGGACAAGGTATTCGGCGGCATGATGCCGGAGCATCCGGTCAATCAGGCTTTGCGGCAGGTCAAGGAAACATTCAAGCTGCCGAAATATGAATTGGAAGCCTTAATTGACGGGATGCAGATGGATTTGGTTCAGGCGCGTTACGGCAGTTTTGAAGAGTTGAAACTGTATTGCCACCGCGTCGCAGGCGTCGTCGGCTGTCTGATTGCTCGGATTTTGGGATTTTCAGACGACCGAACGTTGGAATACGCCGATAAGATGGGACTTGCGCTGCAACTGACGAACATTATCCGCGATGTCGGTGAGGATGCGCGCAACGGTCGGATTTACCTGCCGATGGAGGAAATGCAGCGGTTTGACGTGCCTGCAAGCGTGATTATGCAATGTAAGCCGACGGATAATTTTTCCGAACTGATGCGCTTTCAAGTTTCACGCGCCCGCGAGACTTATCGTGAGGCGATGTCGCTCTTGCCCGCCGCAGATAAAAAATCCCAAAAAGTCGGTTTGGTGATGGCGGCGATTTATTACGCGCTACTGAACGAAATCGACCGCGACGGCGCGCAAAACGTTTTGACTTATAAAATTGCCATTCCTTCGCCGCGCAAAAAGCGTATCGCCCTGAAAACCTGGTTATTCGGATTTAAGCCATGAACACTCTGCATCTTCGCCCGAAAATTGCCGTCGTCGGCGCAGGCTGGGCAGGTTTGTCTGCCGCAGTGTCGTTGGCGCGCCGTGCCGATGTTACTGTGTTTGAAGCCGGCCGGCAGGCGGGCGGACGGGCGCGTACTTTGGCTGGGAGCGCTGACGGATTCAGTTTTTTGGACAATGGGCAGCATATTTTGCTCGGTGCCTATCACGGCGTATTGACGCTGATGGAACACATCGGTACCGACCCTGAAACCGCTTTTTGCCGTTTGCCGCTGCAATGGCATATGTATGAGGGTTTGCAGTTTCAAAGTACCAACTTTCCTTCGCCGCTGCATATTTTGACTGGCATATTGCGTGCTAAAAACGTTTCGTTTTTGCTGAAAATCAGGCTGTTATCCGATATGGCTGCGTTGCAGCATTACGCACGCGGCAAGCGCGCTGATTTGGCCGTTGCCCAATGGCTGCGGCAGCGCAATGTCCCGCGCAGGCTGGTTGCAGAGTTTTGGCAGCCGCTGGTGTGGGGCGCACTCAATACGCCTTTGGAACATGCAAGTTTGCGGGTGTTGTGCAATGTTTTGTCCGACGGCGTATGGGCGGATAAATCCGGCAGCGACTATCTTTTGCCCAAGCGAGATTTAGGCGCAATCATCGCCGAGCCTGCGGTGGCAAAACTCAAGCAGTTTGGGGCAGACATCCGCATTGAAACCCGAGTAGGTCGTCTGAAAAACCTTCCTGACGGACGTGTCGTTGTGAATGACGAGGTTTTTGATGCCGTTATTGTTGCGGTTGCGCCGTATCATGCCGTCCATCTTTTCCCTGAAGATACTCCCGACTATATTCAGACGACCTATCAAAATCTCCAATACCACTCAATTACTACCGTCTATCTGCGCTATGCCGTTCCCGTCCATCTGCCCGCGCCGCTGACCGGATTTGCCGACGGTACGGCGCAATGGCTGGTGTATCGTGGTGCACTTGGTTTGCCGGCAAACGAAGTCGCCGCCGTCATCAGCGTTTCCGACCATGTCGGCGCGTTTAAAAGCCAAGAGTGGGCAGAGAAAGTCCATGCCGATGTAAAACGGATCTGCCCTTATTTGGACGACCCCGAGGCCGTCCGCGTCATCACCGAAAAACGCGCGACCACAGCCTGCATGCCTGATTCCGCCACTCCCGATTTTGCTTGGTTGCACCAGCGGCGCATTTATCCGGCAGGCGACTACCTGCACCCGCGCTATCCGGCTACGTTGGAAGCAGCGGTACAGTCGGGTTTGACGGCGGCGGAAATGTGTTTGGCAGAAATCAATCTGAAACAAAGGGAGAGCGATGCTCAGTCCTTGCTTTGACTGATCCATTAAAGCTTGGCGTGAATGTTACGCAAAAAGGTCGTCTGAAAACGTTTGGCAGATTAAATCTGTGTTTTCAGACGACCTTTGTTGATGGTGGTTGCATGATCTAAATATTTGGGTCCGGCTGCGGATGACACATTGTCTTAATCGGCGCATAATCGACGAATTGACTCAATATAGTGGATTAACTTTAAACCAGTACGGCGTTATCTCGCCTTAGCTCAAAGAGAACGATTCTCTAAGGTGCTGAAGCAC
>CAUSDA010000123.1:0-5908 GCA_963529965.1 uncultured Neisseria sp. | reverse complement strand
CCCTAAATATCTTGGTGGGAATTTAGGGGATTTTGGGGAATTTTGCAAAGGTCTCTGCCTATTGGATAAATACACAACCGACGCAGCGGCAAATTATTGTTCAAAACATAAAAAATAGAGCCATTTATCTAAAAAATAACCACCCAATTAACATTAAATACCAAGCATTCAAACCCACGCCAACCCATACAAAAAAATCCATGCCGTTTTCAGACGACCCCAACCCGATTAAAAGCCTATTTTCCCAACCATTTCAGGCTACTATGCACAAACAGCTTCTTACAGTATGATGGACTTCTCAATTTTGCCTTAAGCCTGCATGCGTTTCAGCGGCGCAGGCAGCAGGAATCAGGCTTCCAAACAAATCCAACCTCAACTCGGAGTAAACATCATGTTGACCCAGACCCAACAGGTCGATTTGACCCTGCATCATCTCAAAGAGCGCGCCTTGGCAGAATATAGCCCCAAACAGCGTGCGACCGTCGAAGCTTCCGAAGACTGGAAACAGTTTGACCGGCGTTTGAAAGAGCATTTCCCCAAGCTGATGCACGAGCTGGACAACGTTTACAACGACAACGAAGCCGTCCTACCCATGCTGGAACAACTGATTGCCCAAGCATGGCAAAGCTATTCCCAACGCGACAAGTCTCTGAAAGCCATCGATGCCGCGCGTGAGAATGACCCCGATTGGATTTTGTCCAATAAACAGGTCGGCGGCGTGTGTTATGTCGATTTGTTCGCAGGCGATTTGAAAGGCTTGAAAGCCAAAATCCCTTATTTTCAAGAACTGGGGCTGACCTATCTGCACATGATGCCCCTGTTTAAATGCCCTGAAGGCAAGAGCGACGGCGGCTATGCGGTCAGCAGTTACCGCGACGTCAATCCAGCTTTGGGTACGATAGACGATTTGCGCGATGTCATTGCCGCGCTGCACGAAGCGGGCATTTCCGCCGTTGTCGATTTCATCTTCAACCACACGTCCAACGAACACGAATGGGCGAAACGCTGCGCCGCCGGCGATCCGCTTTTCGACAATTTTTACTATATCTTCCCCGACCGCTGGATGCCCGACCAATACGACCGCACCCTGCGCGAAATCTTCCCCGACCAGCATCCGGGCGGCTTCTCCCAATTGGAAGACGGACGCTGGGTATGGACAACGTTCAATTCCTTCCAATGGGATTTGAATTACAGCAATCCTTGGGTATTCCGCGCCATGGCAGGCGAAATGATGTTCCTCGCCAATCTGGGCGTCGACATCCTGCGTATGGACGCCGTTGCCTTTATTTGGAAACAAATGGGTACGGATTGCGAAAACCTGCCGCAAGCCCACGCCTTAATCCGTGCGTTCAACGCCGTCATGCGCATCGCCGCACCTGCCGTGTTCTTCAAATCCGAAGCCATCGTCCACCCCGACCAAGTCGTCCAATACATCGGACAAGACGAATGCCAAATCGGCTACAACCCGCTGCAAATGGCATTGTTGTGGAACACCCTCGCCACCCGCGAAGTCAACCTGCTCCACCAAGCCCTCTCCTACCGCCACAACCTGCCCGACCATACCGCATGGGTCAACTACGTCCGCAGCCATGACGACATCGGCTGGACGTTTGCCGACGAAGACGCATGGCAGTTCGGCATCCACGGCTACGACCACCGCCAATTCCTCAACCGCTTCTTCGTCAACCATTTCGACGGCAGCTTCGCGCGCGGCGTCCCTTTCCAATACAACCCCAACACCGGCGACTGCCGCGTCAGCGGTACTGCCGCCGCCTTGGCAGGTTTGGCGCAACATGACCCACACGCCGTTGACCGCATCAAACTCTTGTACAGCATCGCCCTGAGTACCGGCGGCCTGCCCCTGATTTATCTCGGCGACGAAGTCGGCACGCTCAACGACGACGACTGGTCGAACGACAGCAACAAGAGCGACGACAGCCGCTGGGCGCACCGTCCGCGTTACAACGCCGAGTTGTACGAACAGCGCCACGACCCGTCAACCGCGGCAGGGCAAATCTATCAAGGCCTGCGCCACATGATAGACATCCGCCAAAACAACCCGCGTTTGAACGGCGGCCGTCTGGTTACCTTCAACACCAACAACAAACACATCATCGGCTACATCCGCAACAATGCGCTGTTGGCGTTCGGCAACTTCAGCGAACACCCTCAAACCATCAGCGCGCACACCCTGCAAGCCATGCCCGCCCGCGCCAAAGACCTCATCAGCGGCGAAACCGTGGCACTGAATCAGGATTTGGTGCTGCGCCCCTACCAAGTGATGTGGCTCGAAATCGCCTGATGATTGAGGCAGCTTAAAGACACAAAGGTCGTCTGAAAACCGGTATTTTCCTGTTTTCAGACGACCTTTTTAATATAGTGGATTAACTTTAAACCAGTACGGCGTTGACTCGCCTTGCCGTACTATCTGTACTGTCTGCGGCTTCGTCGCCTTGTCCTGATTTAAATTTAATCCACTATAAAATGGATGTTCCACTCATAATCTGCCCGCCGCATCCCTTTACAGGCGCAAGCCGTTCGTTTCTTCATCTTCAAGTCAACAAATCTCTAAAAAATCCATTTATCCAGCAGCCATCCGGTTCTCATCCCAAAGCCTGAAAAACACCAAGCTGCCTTTCAGACGACCTCCTGCCAAATCAGTTACAATTCATCCCTATGAACAAAACCGAATCAAACGTTTCGGAAACGCCGCCCGTCCGCCCGTCCCGATGGCTGCCCCTGCTATTGGCGATTGCGATTTTCATGCAAATGCTGGACGCGACGATTCTGAATACCGCCCTGCCCGAGATTGCCAAAGATTTCAATGTATCGCCGCTCAATATGCAGCTGACGGCGATTTCCTATACGCTGACCGTTGCCCTGCTGATTCCTTTAAGCGGCTATTTGGTGGACAGGTTCGGCACCAAAAACGTATTTTTCGGTTCAATCGGTATTTTTATGCTCGGTTCGGCATTGTGTGCGGCGGCAGCCAATCTGCCCATGCTGGTGATGGCGCGGGTGATTCAGGGCATAGGCGGGTCGATGTTGGTACCCGTACCGCGCCTGACGATTTTGCGCGTGTACGACAAATCCCAACTGCTCAACGCCATCAACTATGCCGTCATGCCCGCGCTGATCGGTCCGATATTCGGCCCTTTGGTCGGCGGCTATTTGGTCGAATACGCATCTTGGCATTGGATTTTCCTGATGAACCTGCCCATAGGGCTGCTCGGCGTTTTGCTGGGCTGGCGGATTATGCCCGATGTCAAAGGCGAAAATACGGTTCTGGACTTGAGTGGCTACCTGACTTTTGCTTCGGCGGCGTGTCTCTTGATGTTGGCAGTGGAAATGGTGTCCCACTCGGGCGCGGTTTGGTTTTCGCTCTTACTCGCACTCGGCGGCACGGCATTCGCCCTGCTCTACTACCGCCACATGAAAACCGCCGCCAACCCGATTTATGCGGCGGATTTGTTCCAAGTCCGAACTTTCCGGCTGGGTCTGACAGGCAATCTGTTCAGCCGGCTCGGCATCAGTTCCATCCCCTTTTTGCTGCCGCTATTGTTTCAAGTCGCGTTCGGCTTTGCCGCCAGCGTATCCGGCTGGCTGGTCGCGCCCGTTGCTTTCGCCTCGCTTGTTGTCAAACCGCTCATCAAGCCCCTGATGTCGCGCTTCGGCTACCGCAGCGTGTTGATTTGGAACACGCGCCTCCTCGCCATATTGATTATGCTGCTTGCCCTACCCGACGCCGACACATCCTTAAGCGTCTGGATTGTCCTGCTGCTCCTCATCGGCACCTGCAACTCCATCCAATTTTCCGCCATGAACACCCTGACCATCGCCGACCTGCGCGCGCACCAAACCGGCAGCGGCAACAGCCTGATGGCGGTCAACCAACAACTCGCCATCAGCCTCGGCATTGCGCTCGGCGCGCTTATCCTGCAAAACTGGTCGCAAAGCAGCTTCACCGCAGGCAACCTCCACCTCTCATTCCGCCTTACCCTGCTTTCCATCGGTTTGATTACACTCGTCTCCAGCACCATATTCAGCCGCCTGCACATTTCCGACGGACGCAACCTAACGACTTCAAAAAAATAGGTTAAAATGCGAACCGTATAAACATAGAACTTCTTTTCAGACGACCCTTCTAAATAAAAATACCGTTTCAGCGCAGAAGGTCGTCTGAAACGCCCCCAAGAATGAAAAAAATCCATCTCATCCTTATGCTTCCGGTTTTTCTGACAGGTTGCGCCGGCCTGCCCTCACTGGACGATCGCCCTGAAAGCCACTACCTCGACATCCGTTCCGCCCCGCGCATGGATGCCCTGCTCAACACCGCCACTGCCAAAACCGGCGGCGATATTTCCAATGTCTATCTGCTCAACGACGCGCACGAAGCCTTCGTCGCCCGCGCCGCCCTGATTGAAGCCGCCGACCACACTCTGGACCTCCAATACTACATCTGGCACAACGACATCTCCGGCAAGCTCATGTTCAACCTGATCCACCGTGCCGCCGAACGCGGCGTGCGCGTGCGCCTGCTGCTGGACGACAACAACACCAACGGGCTGGACAACGTCCTGCTCGCCCTCGACAGCCATCCCAATATCGAAATCCGCCTGTTCAACCCCTTCGTCCGCCGCAAATGGCGCGCGCTGGGCTATTTGACCGACTTCCCGCGCCTCAACCGCCGGATGCACAACAAATCCTTCACCGCAGACAACCGCGCCACCATCCTCGGCGGGCGCAATATCGGCGACGAATATTTTAAAGTCGGCGAAGACACCATCTTTGCCGACCTCGACATCCTCGCCACCGGCCGCGTCGTGACCGAAGTTTCCCAAGACTTCGACCGCTATTGGGCAAGCCATTCCTCCTACACTGTCGCCAGCATCATCAAAAAAGGCGATATCGAAAAAGGCTTCCAAGAGCTGGGTTACAACGACAAAGACAAAAACGAAACCCTCAGCCGCTACCGCAGCAGCATTGAAAATTCCGAACTCTACAAAAAAATGCAGAGCAACAGCATAGACTGGCAAAGCGTCCACACCCGCCTGATCAGCGACGACCCCGCCAAAGGGCTGGACCGCGACCGCCACAAACCTCCCATTTTCGACCGCATGCAAAACGCCCTGAAAACGCCCGAAAAAAGCGTCTATCTCGTTTCGCCCTATTTCGTTCCCACCAAATCAGGCGTGCGCGCGCTCGACCAACTCGTCAAAAACGGCGTGGACGTAACCGTCCTGACCAACTCGCTCCAAGCGACCGATGTCGCCGCCGTCCACTCAGGCTACGTCAAATACCGCAAGCCCCTGCTCAAAGCCGGTGTCAAACTCTACGAGCTGCAACCCAACCACGCCGTCCCCACCACCAAAGACCGCGGCCTGACCGGCAGCTCCGCCACCAGCCTGCACGCCAAAACCTTCATCGTGGACGAAAAACGCGTCTTCATCGGCTCATTCAACCTCGACCCGCGCTCCGCCAGACTTAACACCGAAATGGGCGTCGTCCTCGAAAGCCCCAAAATCGCAGGCGAAATGCAGCGCACCCTCGTCAATACCACCCCGAAATACGCCTATCAGGTTACCCTCGACAAATACAACAAACTGCACTGGTACGACCCCGCCACCCAGAAAACCTACTCCGCCGAGCCGGAAGCCAAATTCTGGAAACGCGTTACCTCCAAAATCCTCTCCATCCTGCCGATAGAAGGATTGCTGTAAAACCCAAACGAAAGGTCGTCTGAAAACCTGTATTTCAAGTTTTCAGACGACCTCAAAACAAAAATACGGACAAAACCATCACACAAATATAGTGGATTAAATTTAAACCAGGACAAGGCGACGAAGCCGCAGATAGTACAGATAGTACGGAACCGATTCACTTGGTGCTTCAGCACCTTAGAGAATCG
>CAUSDA010000122.1:0-5933 GCA_963529965.1 uncultured Neisseria sp. | reverse complement strand
CTGTACTGTCTGCAGCTTCGTCGCCTTGTCCTGATTTAAATTTAATCCACTATATTGCGGCACATTTGAAACAGTACAAAAAACTAAAGACCGTCCGAGAAACGGGCGGTCTTAGATATTGTGAGGAATTTCAGCATTATTCCTTAGCGTGCTTTCGGTGTAGTCGGTGCAACTGGTTTTCCAGTGAACGAAGCACGTTTTGCGGCTTGAAAGATAGCCAATCGTCTACGATGTTGCATCATTATTTCCTTTCTTTTTCTATTATTTGGATTATTCCCGGTTCTATAAACCGGATGCCCTATCTATACCATTTATTTTTTCAAATAAAATATAGTACAGTTATTGTGAGATGCTATGGAGGACATCATAAATGCTTTATCCGTTGATGAACAGAGGATTTTTGTAAATTTATGATTTTATTCTTTAATCGGAAAATAAAAACGGACTGACCTGATTTGCCACAGCCAGTCCGCCTTTATATTATTCCGTCAATAAATTCAATGCTTCCCGATATTTATCAACTGTTTTCTGAATAACATCGCTAGGGACGTCCGGTGCCGGAGCTTTTTTGTTCCAACCGCTTTGCTCCAACCAATCTCGAACAAATTGCTTGTCAAAAGACGGCGGATTAGTGCCGACTTGATATTGGTTAGCCGGCCAAAAGCGGCTGGAATCGGGCGTCAGTACTTCATCCATCAGGGTTAATGTACCGTTTTCATCCAGCCCGAATTCAAATTTGGTATCGCATATGATGATACCGCGTGATTTTGCATATTCTGCGGCTTCCGTATAAAGCAGAATGGCTTTAGCGCGCACTTCAGCCGCCAGCTCTTTACCGATAATACGTTCGCATTCTTCAAAACTGATGTTTTCATCATGATCGCCGACGGCAGCCTTGGTGGACGGGGTAAAAATCACTTCCGGAAGCTGCTGCGCTTCTTTCATCCCTTCGGGAAGTTTGATGCCGCAGACAGAACCGTTTTTTTGGTAATCTTTCCACCCGCTGCCCGCCAAATAACCGCGCACAATCGCCTCTACTTTGACAGGAGTCAATTTTTTGGCGACAACCGCGCGTTTCTCGATGGCTTTGGCTTCATGTTCAGGCAACACGTCATAAACTGTATCGCCGGTAAAATGATTGGGCATGATATGCGCCAGTTTTTTAAACCAGAAATTGGAAATCTGCGTCAGAATTTCTCCTTTACCCGGAATCGGATTGTCTAAAATCACGTCAAATGCAGACAATCGGTCGGATGCGACCATCAACATGCGTTTGCTGTCGATTTCGTATAAATCGCGCACTTTTCCAGAGTAGATTTTTTTCAAGCTGATTTCGGACATTTCGGGTTTCTCTTTCGCTGACTTGGTTTAAACAGGATTCCGTTATTTTATCCGAATTTGGATTTTTGGGTCAGATTGTTTACAAAATAGGTCGTCTGAAAACGTTTTGCACGAATGCAGACGCTTTCAGACGACCTTATCAATCCTAAATATAGCTAATCAGAGATTAGATGCTAGGAACTTGGGTTTGTTGTTGGATGCTGTTTACAGCTGACAGAGAGTAGTAATCGCCATGACCGGTTACTTCGTAAGTGCTGCCATCGGCAAACTTGAAGTTTTCGATCTTATGGTTGTTACCGGAGAACCAGTCGTCAATGGTAACAGTGTCACCGCCGCCGACAGATACGGTCAGGCTGTTGCCTGTTTTGCTCAACAACACGTCGGAAGCAGAAATACCTTTGCCGAATTGCAGGGTATCGTTACCGCTTTCGTCTTGGATGGTGTCGCGACCGTAACCTTTATCGAAGAAGTAGGTATCGTCGCCGGTACCGCCGATCAGGACATCGTTGCCAATGCCGCCGTCGAGGTAGTCGTTACCGTCTTTACCAACCAGGCAGTCATCGCCTGCCAAGCCGTACAGGTGGTTGTTGCCGGAGTTGCCGTTGATGTCGTTGTTCAGAGCGTTACCGGTACCGTTGAGGTTGCCGGAACCTTGCAAGAACAGGTGTTCAACGTTGTCGGTCAGGGTATAGTCGATTACGCTGCGAACGGTATCGATACCGCCGCTGGCATTACCGTACTCGATAACTTGGTCGCCTTTGTGGTCAACAAAGTAAACATCGTTACCGTCACCACCACGCATGATGTCAGCGTCGGCACCACCGTTCAGGTAGTCGTTGCCTTCACCGCCTTGCAAGTAGTCTTTACCACCTTCACCGTACAGGGAGTCACCGTTGTTACCGCCTTGCAGGGTGTCGTTACCGTCGCCGCCGTAAATTACGTCGGCACCGTCGCCGCCATAAATCACGTCTTCGCCGCTTGTACCGTAAATGGTGTCTTTCTTATCGGTACCCACAGTTTTGGTTGCGCCGTTTTGATCTTTGTCGCATTCGTCAACACGGATGATGTTACCCGGATTTTTGTCGTCATGTCCGTAGGTATTGTGTTGGTTTTGATCGTCAACGCAATCTTTGCAGTCTTTATCGTTGGGTTTAGGCTGCGGTTTTGGTTGTGGTTTAGGTTGCGGCTGCGGTTGAGGCTGAGGTTGGGGTTTAGGCTGCGGCTGAGGTTGTGGCTGCGGCTTAGGTTGGGGTTGTGGGTGGGGTTGAGGTTGTGGTTTTGGCTCAACCGGTGGGCAGTAAGGATCAACATGCTTCGGAGGAACCGGTTTTGGAGCCGGTTTAGGGTAATAAGGTTTACCCGGGTTGCAGTTGAAATCGATGATGATGCATTTGTACGCAGGTTTCGGCGGAGGGCAGTAGGCACCATGACCGAATTTGCCGTGAGGCATTTTGAAGCCGTGTGAAGAACCGTAGTTATGGAAACCGCCTTTGTAACCGAAACCGCCATGGCTCGGTGGGCAGTAAGGATTGTACGGTTTGACCGGAGGGCAATATGCGTTGAAGTGGCCTTTGGATGAGTAGCCGCCATAATGATAAGTCATAATAAATCACTCCCAGAATATAATTAAAAAGCATAGGCCTTTTGACAAAAATACAGACCAGCCAAACTGCCTACATTGTTATTTTAGTGATATTTCGCAGAAAACTTACATTCTCGTCGCTAACGGTAAAAATTTTGGATAAATGGAAATTTATTTTTCCATGATAATGAACAATATTACATTGGAAACCAACCCTATTATTTTCATCATGACGCAATATCATGATTATTTTAATCAAATGAAAATACAATACGCCATAAAAATATTATTCATATATTTCAATAGTTTTTTAAGAATTACTAGTTTTTACTCAATCCCGCTCATTTCTCATTCAATTGAAAATCTCCCTCCCATCCTTACCCATCAAGGTTTTATTGCATTATCATTTATTTTGACATACGAATATAATTTAAACTTTTTTACACTTTAATTTTCATCTTACAAAACAAACAGATAAATCACCGAACTATATCAATCTTGATTACCGGGCAATAATCCGTTGCAAAATGACAAAAGGGTCGTCTGAAAATACGTTTTTCAGACGACCCTTTTGGGTACCACTCAAATCCATTGGCTGCAAAACCGTATCAAAATTGCACCCGTTGCGCATTGGAAATTTCACGTTCATTCTCAATACTGAAATTTGCCCTTACATACTGCCCGAAAAGTTTCGCGGTCATACTTTGCGGGAAACGCCTCAACGTAGCGTTATAGGTGCGGACAGCCTGAATATAGTTGTTCCTTGCTTGATTAATCCGGTTTTCCGCCTCTTCAAGACGTGTAATCAGACGCTGATAATCCAAGCTTTCCGCCAAAAGCGGATAATGGTCTGAAATCAGCGTCATTTGTGTCAAAATTCCGCTCAATTCTCCCTGAACTTCCTGAAAACGCTTCAATTTCGCCGGATTGGCAGCCTCTTCCAAATTCAGATTCATACGGACCGCCCGACTTTGAACGTCAGACAACTTGAACAAAATATCCTCTTCAGGACCGGCATACGTCTTAACGACATTCGATAAATCGGATACCAACGCCGAACGCTGACCGTATTGCTTCATCACTTCCACCCAAGCATGTTTGATATCCTGTGCTTGAGCATGCATCACATAATAGCTGCGCCCGACAATACCTATTACCAATACTGCCAATACTATCGGCCACCATTTTTTCCACATCAACCACATACTCCGTGAATATACGCAACATTCCATACCGTATTCATTTTTTCAGACGACCCCAATCTGTATAAGAGGTCGTCTGAAAACCATCGAGCAGTATATCTCTAAGCTGTCCCTACCCGGATAAAAATCAAACAAACAAAATTATTTTCAGATAATCGGTATCGTTGCGAAGTTTGCACTATAATATATCAGGCATTGGCAGACTCACTACCGCATCGGATTTTTATAGTGGATTAACTTTAAACCAGTACGGCGTTGCCTCGCCTTAGCTCAAAGAGAACGATTCTCTAAGGTGCTGAAGCACCAAGTGAATCGGTTCCGTACTATCTGTACTGTCTGCGGCTTCGTCGCCTTGTCCTGATTTAAATTTAATCCACTATATTATTCCTCTTGCAAAAATCAGCATGATTTCAGGTTTAAATCCGCTTTCCATCTCTTTCGGAAACAGGCGGGGTCGTCTGAAAATAGAAAATGGGAAGCATCTTCTGCCTTCATTTCTACGCAGGGATGATGCAGTTGAGATGTCCCAGCATGAATTTGCAAAAGGGTTATTTCACAAAATGGTCTTATTGGCGGGTCAAACATCTGCCCAACCGTCTTCCAATCTGTTTTGTCTTGAATGTACTGTTTCAGCGTTCCCGAATAATGAATTCGGACGCTTGCCCAAATCGTTCCAATTGCCGTCCTTTTAATCCGGCAATACTTTTTTAAAACTTTCAAACGAGGAGAAACCATATGCGAACCCTGTTAACCGGTTCAAAAGGACAATTGGCGCGTTGCTTTCGCGACCGCCTGCCTGAAAATTGGGAATTGATTGCCACCGATTCGACATCCTTGGATATTACAGATACCGAAGCCGTTCGCAATATGGTTCAAAACTTCCAACCCGACGCCATAGTCAATGCAGCGGCCTTTACCGCAGTCGATAAAGCAGAGGCCCATGTCGGCACCGCATTTGCCGTCAATGCCACCGCCGTCCACAACCTCGCCTCTGCCGCCCGCGCCTGCCAAGCCCGCTTTATCCATATCTCTACGGACTATGTATTCGACGGCACAAACAAGACTCCATACAAAGAGCAAGACTATACCAACCCGCAAAGCGTGTATGGGCGTACTAAAGTCGCAGGCGAACTGCTCGCCTTGGCAGTCAATCCGGACAGCGTCATCATCCGTACCTCATGGTTATTCAGCGAATACGGCAACAACTTTGTCAAAACCATGATCAGACTGGCAGGAGAACGGGACAACCTCTCCATCGTTCATGACCAAACAGGCAGCCCTACTTATGCCGGCGACCTTGCCCAAGCCATCATTACTTTGCTGCAGCAACCCGTTGCCCCACGGGGTATTTATCACTACGGCGGCAACAAATCGGTTACATGGTATGAATTTGCCCAAGCCATTTTCCAAGCAGCGCAACAGCAAGACCCTGATTTTAAAATTCCACAACTGAACGCCATCACGACCGACCAATACCCCCTACCCGCTCCGCGTCCTGCTTACAGCATTATGGACTGCCAAAAAATTGAAAAAGAATGCGGCATCAAGGCATCTGATTGGCAAAAAGCGTTAAATGAAATCATCGGCAAGCTGGATA
Source organism: uncultured Neisseria sp. (assembly GCA_963529965.1). Taxonomy (GTDB): domain Bacteria; phylum Pseudomonadota; class Gammaproteobacteria; order Burkholderiales; family Neisseriaceae; genus Neisseria. The sequence goes on along the minus strand of CAUSDA010000122.1, from coordinate 211 downwards.
ACTGATCAGCACCCTCTGCCATATAAAACAAAAGACCGCAAAACGAAGCGGTCTTTTGTTTTACTCAGGATATACTGGCAGCAGAACAGAAATGTCGTATCACCATTACCAACTCTTTCTCGTAAGGTCGTCTGAAATTTCAGACGACCTATAGTAGATTAAATTTAAATCAGGACAAGGAGACGAAGCCGCAGACAGTACAGATAGTACG
>CAUSDA010000121.1:0-5959 GCA_963529965.1 uncultured Neisseria sp. | reverse complement strand
TAAATCAGGACAAGGCGACGAAGCCGCAGACAGTACAGATAGTACGGCAAGGCAAGGCAACGCCGTACTGGTTTAAATTTAATCCACTATAAAACCCAAAGGTCGTCTGAAACACCGAAACGGAACACCCCAATCATGAACGACAAAACCAGCCCCATTGTTACCGACATCAACCGCCCAATCCTCGTCCCGCCCGGCGGCCATAAAAAAGTCCTGCTGCATTCCTGCTGCGCCCCTTGCAGCGGCGAAGTCATGGAAGCCATGCTCGCCAGCGGCATCGACTACACCATCTACTTCTACAATCCCAACATCCACCCGCTCAAAGAATACATGTTGCGCAAAGAAGAAAACATGCGCTTCGCCGACAAATTCGGCATCCCCTTCATCGACAAAGACGACGACTACGAAAACGACCGCAAAGAATGGTTCGCCAAAGCCAAAGGCATGGAATTCGAACCCGAACGCGGCATCCGCTGCACCATGTGTTTCGACATGCGTTTCGAAAAAGCCGCCCAATACGCCCACGAAAACGGCTTCCCCGTCTTCACAAGCTCGCTGGGCATTTCCCGCTGGAAAAACATGGCGCAAATCAACGACTGCGGCCACCGCGCCGCCGCGCCCTACGATGACGTCGTGTATTGGGATTTCAACTGGCGCAAAGGCGGCGGCAGCGCACGCATGATCGAAATCAGCAAACGCGAACACTTCTACCAACAAGAATACTGCGGCTGCGCCTACTCCCTGCGCGACTCCAACGCCCACCGCAAATCGCAAGGCCGCATCCCCATCAAACTCGGCGTGCTGTACTACGGCGACGAATCCACACAATACGAACCCTCGCCTGACGGACAGGCAGCCAAAATCGTTGTGGACAAATAATTGATGTCGGTTTTATATGAAGAAAAAGGTCGTCTGAAAGATTTTCAGACGACCTTTTCAGCATTCCTCCGGTCAAAAAAAGTAACACCCGTCCGTCTAACCGTGTTCTAATAATGCTTTACATTTACGCTGAACGAGAGAAAAGCCATGACTGCACCTCAAACGCCCGTTATCCGCTCCCTGCTCGACACCGACCTGTACAAGTTCACCATGCTTCAGGTGATACTGCACCAATTCCCCCAAACCCACAGCCTTTACGAGTTCCGCTGTCGCAACAAAGACATGGTTTACCCGCTTGCCGACATCCAAAGCGACTTGGAACGAGAACTCGACGCGCTCTGCCAACTGCGCTTTACCCACGACGAACTCGACTACCTGCGCAGCCTGCGCTTCATCAAAAGCGACTTTGTCGATTATCTCGAACTCTTCCAACTCCAACGCCGCTTCGTCAAAGTCAGCCCCGACAATGAAGGTCGTCTGAACATCCGCATCGAAGGCCCTATGATTCAGGCGATGTTCTTTGAAATCTTCATCCTCGCCATCGTCAACGAACTCTACTTCCGCCGTCTCGAAACCCCCGCCGTCATTGAAGAAGGCGAACGCCGCCTCCAAGCTAAAGCGCAACGCCTCAAAGAAATCTCCGCCGCGCAAAACCCCGATGATCCGCCGTTCCTCATCTCCGACTTCGGCACCCGCCGCCGCTACACCCGCGACTGGCAGGAACACGTCATCCGCACCCTGCTTGAAGCCGCCCCCGACATCGTGCGCGGTACCAGCAACGTTTATCTCGCCAAAAAAATCGGCATCACCCCCATCGGCACAATGGCGCACGAGTTCCTCCAAGCCTTCCAAGCCCTTGACGTGCGCCTGCGCAATTTCCAAAAAGCCGCCCTCGAAAGCTGGGTACACGAATACCGCGGCGACCTCGGTATCGCACTGACCGACGTGGTCGGTATGGACGCCTTCCTGCGCGATTTCGACCTTTATTTCGCCAAACTCTTCGACGGCCTGCGCCACGACAGCGGCGACCCTTATGTATGGGGTGACAAAGCGCATGCCCACTACAAAAAACTCAAAATCGACAGCCGCACCAAAATGCTGACCTTCTCCGACGGTCTGGACATCGAACGCTCGTGGGCGTTGCACCAATATTTCAAAGACCGATTCAAAACCAGCTTCGGTATCGGCACCAACCTCACCAACGACATGGGCCATACCCCGCTGAACATCGTTTTGAAACTCGTTGAGTGCAACGGTCAGTCCGTCGCCAAACTTTCCGACTCCCCGGGCAAAACCATGACCACCAACAACACCTTCCTCGCCTACCTGCGTCAGGTGTTTGACGTTCCCGAGCCGAAGGCGGAGGATTGATTAACTGAAAACGGCAAAAGGTCGTCTGAAAACCTAAAACTAAGGTTTTCAGACGACCTTTTCCATCAGACAAATTGACAACACGACAATCATCCCAAGCCGCAATCCGCCCTACTCCGTTATAGGTTTCCAGTACGGCGGTTGCCGTCTTTTCTGCCTTTTCATTTCATTATGGAGATGCACTTGAAACCCATTTCAGATAAACCTATTAAGGAGTAGAATAGCACCCGTTTTATTTTGTTATGTTTTGAAAGTATATTTAAATGTCCGCACCTCAATTCGATGTCGCCGTGATCGGCGCAGGTCCTGCAGGCTCGGTAGCATCCGCCCTGCTTCACAAAAAAGGTTATAAAGTCTGCGTATTGGAAAAACAGCACTTTCCACGCTTCGTCATCGGCGAAAGCCTGCTGCCGCACTGCATGGAAATGCTGGAAGAAGCCGGTTTTGCCGACGCCGTTCGCGCCGAACCCAGCTTTCAGTTTAAAAACGGCGCGGCGTTTTCATGGGGCAGCCGTTATACCGAATTTGATTTCACTGAAAAATTTTCAGACGGTCCCGGCACGGTTTACCAAGTGCGCCGCGGTATTTTCGACAAAATCCTGATCGACGAAGCCGCCAAACAAGGCGTGGAAGTGCGTTTCGGACACGGCGTAACCGCATTCGACAACAGCGGCGACCTTGCCCGTTTGAGCGTGGAAGCCGACACGGGCGAGAGCTACGAGCTGACCGCGAAATTCGTATTGGACGCCAGCGGCTACGGCCGCGTGCTGCCGCGCCTGCTGGACTTGGAAACGCCGTCACACCTGCCGCCGCGCCAAGCGCATTTCACCCACATCGACGACAACATCACCAACCCGAAATTCGACCGCAGCAAAATCCTGATTACCACCCACCCGCAACACCGCGACGTGTGGATTTGGCTGATTCCCTTCGGCGACAACCGCTGCTCCATCGGCGTGGTCGGCACGCCCGACGTACTCGCGGGCGAATCGGAAACGGTGTTGAAAAAATTTGTCTACGAATGCCCGATGCTGAAAGAAATTCTGGACAAAGCCGTCTGGGAAAACGACTTTCCGTTCCGCTCCATCCAAGGCTATTCCGCCAATGTCAAATCGTTGCACGGCAAACATTTCGCGCTGTTGGGCAATGCCGCCGAGTTCCTTGACCCCGTGTTCTCATCAGGCGTCACCATCGCGCTGCACTCCGCCAAACTCGCCGCCGACCTGTTGGCAAAACAGCTTGAAGGCAACACGGTGGACTGGGATGCCGAATTTGCCAAACCGCTGATGATCGGTGTGAACGCGTTCCGCACTTACGTCGACGGCTGGTACGATTTCCGCTTCCAAAACGTCGTGTACGCACCCAACCGCAGCCCTGAAATCAGCCGCATGATTTCTTCCATTTTGGCAGGCTACGCATGGGATACTGAAAATCCGTTCGTGGCGAAATCCGAACAGCGCCTGTCCACGCTGGCGGCTTTGGTCGGCGATCTGCAAATCGAATAAGGGGCAGCCGACGCCCTTTCATAACCCTTTCCGCCCCGGTACACCAACCGTTGTCCACCGGGGCAAACTGTTTTATAGTGGATTAACTAAATCAGGACAAGGCGACGAAGCCGCAGACAATACAGATAGTACGGAACCGATTCACTTGGTGCTTCAGCACCTTAGAGAATCGTTCTCTTTGAGCTAAGGCGAGGCAACGCCGTACTGGTTTAAAGTTAATCCACTATACATTTTCAGACGACCCCTGAAAAGGTCGTCTGAAATACTGTCCGACATCGGTTACAATACTTCCTTCCCCCGCACCGACAAAGGAACCCCATGCGATTTCCAAGCCTAGCCCTTGCCGCGCTGACCCTCAGTGCCTGCGCCCTTTCCCCCTCGCTGCCCCATCCGCAAACTCTGCCGACGCTTGAGCAATCGGGTTTGTGGTTCAAGCTTGAGCAGACCGACGCTTCGGGCAATGCCGCCCAAACCAGCCTGCTGGCGGTCGAGCAGTTGCCGGAGGGCATCCGCTTCGTGCAGACCGACGCGCTGGGTGCGCCCGTATCGCGCCAGTTTGTCGGCACAAAAGGCTGGAAAAACGACGGCTTTATCATGCCCAATTCCGCTTCGCGCCGCCTGTTTGCCGCGCTGCTGCCGCTGCTTGCCGCCGACCGCGCCGCCGAGCTGTATCCCGAAGTGGAACAAAAAACATCCGAACACAACACATTCTGCCCCGACGGCAACGGCGCGGTATTCCGTTATAAAGAACAAGATTTATGGTGCGTCGCACAAGATAACGGACGTTTCGTGATTGCCTTCCCCGACAAAACCCGTTGGACCGTCAGCCCAATCAAAGAAGAAGAATAATGAAATCCCCTGTTTACCTCAGCAGCCCCGCCGTAACCAGCGCGCTCGGCAGCGGTCTGCAAACCCATATCGACGCGCTGCTGGCGCCGTCTGAAACTTCACCGCTGACGTTTTCCGACCAATGGGTCAAAGGCAAAACCTTCGCATTCGGCGCGGTAAGCGAAACGCTGCGCCTGCTGCCCGACAACCTGCCCGCCGCATACCGCAGCCGCAACAACCAACTGCTGTGGCACGCGCTGGAACAGATTGAAGACGAAATCCATACCGCCGTCCGCCGTTACGGCGCGGCGCGAACCGCCGTCATCATGGGTACGTCTACCAGCGGCGCAGATGAAAATATGCCTTTGTTCCAACACGTTGCCGACGGCGGCAGCTGGACGGACAAACCGTTCAACCAGCTTCAGCACGAAATGGTGTCGCCTTCGGAATTTGTTGCACACGTTTACGGCATTCACGGCCTGTGCTACGCTGTTTCCACCGCCTGCACATCGGGCGCGCGCGCCTTAATCAGCGCGGCGCGGCTGTTGCGCGCAGGTTTGTGCGACGCGGTTATTTGCGGCGGCGTCGATACCCTGTCGCCCCTGACCATCAACGGTTTCGCCTCGTTGGAAGTGCTTTCGGACGACCTCGCCAACCCGTTTTCCGCCAACCGCAACGGCATCAATATCGGCGAAGCCGCCGCCGCCTTCGTCATGACCCGCGATGCCGATTTCGGCGGCACGATGCAATTGTTGGGCTACGGCGCGAGCAGCGACGCTTATCATATGTCCTCGCCCCGCCCCGACGGTTTGGGTGCGGCGCAGTCTTTTCAGGCGGCGCTGGACAATGCCGGTTTGCAACCTCAGGACATCGGCTGGATTAATCTGCACGGCACCGGCACGAAACACAACGACAGCATGGAAAGCCGCGCCGTCGCCGAAGTGTTCGGCAGCCAAACCTTCTGTACTTCAACCAAGCCGCAAACCGGACACACGCTCGGCGCCGCCGGCGCCATCGAAGCCGCATTCGCCTGGGGCATCGCCGACCGCGGCTGCAATCCTCAAGGCAAACTGCCACCGCAACAGTGGGACGGCATCCCCGACCCCGAACTGCCCGCCATCGCCCTGACCGACGGCAACAGCACATGGTCGTCTGAAAAACGCATCGCCGCCAGCTCGTCTTTCGCCTTCGGCGGCAGCAACGCGGTATTGATTATCGGAGAATCAGCCGAATAAACCGCTTCCGGCTTTGCCTCAACGATATAGTGGATTAACTATAGTGGATTAAATTTAAATCAGGACAAGGCGACGAAGCCGCAGACTGTACAGATAGTACGGAACCGATTCACTTGGTGCTTCAGCACCTTAGAGAATCGT
>CAUSDA010000120.1:0-6043 GCA_963529965.1 uncultured Neisseria sp. | reverse complement strand
TACTGTCTGCGGCTTCGTCGCCTTGTCCTGATTTAAATTTAATCCACTATAAAAAGATACGCGGCGAAACCATGCCCCGACATTTTTATTTTCATTCGCTATCCTTTACAATACCTTCCTTTATCTTTCATTCCAGCTTCCTTATGAACGAACACGTTTCCGTCCCATTCCCCGTCGGCGAAGACTACCTGCTCTTAGGTCAATACGCCGAACGCGCCTATCTCGAATACGCTATGAGCGTGGTCAAAGGCCGCGCGCTGCCTGAAGTTTCAGACGGCCAGAAGCCCGTGCAGCGGCGCATTTTGTTTGCCATGCGCGATATGGGTTTGACGGCGGGGGCGAAGCCGGTGAAATCGGCGCGCGTGGTCGGCGAGATTTTGGGTAAATACCACCCGCACGGCGACAGTTCCGCCTATGAAGCGATGGTGCGTATGGCGCAGGATTTTACCTTGCGCTACCCCTTAATCGACGGCATCGGCAACTTCGGTTCGCGCGACGGTGACGGGGCGGCAGCGATGCGTTACACCGAAGCGCGGCTGACGCCGATTGCGGAATTGCTGTTGTCTGAAATCAATCAGGGGACGGTGGATTTCGTGCCGAACTACGACGGCGCGTTTGACGAACCGCTGCACCTGCCCGCCCGTCTGCCTATGGTGTTGCTCAACGGCGCGTCGGGCATCGCGGTAGGCGTGGCGACCGAAATTCCGTCGCACAATTTGAACGAAGTCACGCAGGCGGCGATTGCGCTGTTGAAGAAACCGACCCTGGAAACTGCCGACCTGATGCAATATATTCCCGCGCCCGATTTTGCCGGCGGCGGTCAAATCATCACGCCGGCGGACGAATTGCGCCGGATTTACGAAACCGGCAAGGGCAGCGTGCGCGTGCGTGCGCGTTACGAAATCGAGAAGCTGGCGCGCGGACAATGGCGCGTGATTGTGACCGAACTGCCGCCGAACGCCAATTCCGCCAAAATCCTTGCCGAAATCGAAGAGCAAACCAACCCGAAACCGAAAGCGGGCAAAAAGCAGCTCAACCAAGACCAGCTCAACACCAAAAAGCTGATGCTGGATTTAATCGACCGCGTGCGCGACGAGTCCGACGGCGAACATCCCGTGCGCCTTGTGTTCGAGCCGAAATCCAGCCGCATCGATACGGATACCTTCATCAACACGCTGATGGCGCAGACTTCGCTGGAAGGCAATGTGTCCATGAACTTGGTGATGATGGGGCTGGACAACCGCCCCGCGCAGAAAAACCTGAAAACGATTTTGCAGGAATGGTTGGATTTCCGCATCGTTACCGTAACACGTCGTCTGAAATTCCGTTTGAACCAAGTGGAAAAACGGCTGCACATCCTTGAAGGTCGTCTGAAAGTCTTTCTGCACATTGATGAAGTGATTAAAGTCATCCGCGAATCAGACGACCCGAAAGCCGATTTGATGGCGGCATTCGGGCTGACCGAAATTCAAGCCGAAGACATTTTGGAAATCCGTCTGCGTCAGTTGGCGCGTTTGGAAGGTTTCAAACTCGAAAAAGAATTGAATGAATTGCGCGAGGAACAAGGTCGTCTGAATATCCTTTTGGGCGACGAAAACGAAAAACGCAAGCTGATTATCAAAGAGATGCAGGCGGACATGAAGCAGTTTGGCGACGCGCGCCGCACGCTGGTGGAAGAGGCCGGACGCGCCGTTCTGACGCAGACCACCGCCGACGAACCCATCACGCTGATTCTGTCGGAAAAAGGCTGGATACGCAGCCGTGCCGGACACAACCTCGATTTGAGTCAGACCGCATTCAAAGAAGGCGACCGCCTCAAACAAACCCTTGAAGGCCGCACCGTTTTGCCCGTCGTCATCCTTGATTCATTGGGCAGAACCTACACGCTCGATGCCGCCGAAATCCCAGGTGGACGCGGCGACGGCGTGCCGGTTTCATCGTTAATCGAGCTGCAAAACGGCGCGAAACCCGTCGCCATGCTCACCGGACAGCCCGAACAGCACTACCTGCTCTCAGGCAGCGGCGGCTACGGCTTTATCACCAAGCTGGGCGATATGGTCGGACGCGTGAAAGCGGGCAAAGTGGTGATGACTGTGGACAGCGGCGAAACCGTCCTGCCGCCGATTGCGGTTTATGCCTCCTCGCTCATCAATCCCGACTGCAAAATCGTACTGGCCAGCAGTGACCACCGCCTCTTGGCGTTTTCCATCGGCGAACTCAAAGTCATGCCCAAAGGGCGCGGTTTGCAGTTGATGTCGCTGACCGAAGGCGCATCGCTGGAACACGTTCTCGTAACCACGGCTGCGGAATTCATCGTTGAAACCGTCGGCAAGCGTGGTGCGGCGCATCAGGAAAAATTGCGCATTTGCGACATCGAGGGCAAACGCGGCAAAAAAGGGAAGGTTTTGGACATCTCAGGTCGTCTGAAAACCTTATCCGCAGCTTCCGAATAAGCAACAGAGGAAACGATAACACATTGAAAACCTAGAAAACACGGTCGTTTTATGTTATGCTGACAAAATTAAAAAAATATTTACGACCGTCTGCGGAAATATTGCAGAACGATTTCAAAAACAGGTACTAATAATGATAAAAATAAACGAAAAGGGTTGCGGATATGAGTAAGTCCGGCTTTCAGGAACTGGGAAACCTGAGCGAGCGGATACCCGGTTTAATCAATATTGCCCGCATTGCCATCGTGCTGCCGCTGTTGGTTATGCATGCTTTCGGCGTTTACAGTAATGGCACCCATATCGGCATGTCATTCCCCCCCGTCGAATTTTACAGCTGGGCAGCGCTGTATTCTTTCCTCATCTTGTTATCCGTCGCCCGTCCGGACTGGCAATGGCAGACTTTGGATTTGCCCAATGCCAGCGCAGTCGTCGATATTTCGATGATGATGATACTGGTGTATATCGCCGGCGGAGTCGATTCGGGCTTCGGCATCCTTGTCCTTCCTTTCGTCGCGACGTCCTGCCTCCTCAGCTACGGGCATTATCCCATGCTGTACGCAGGCTACGCGTCCATGCTGTTCTTCTTCAATCTGCTGCTCGACGGCAGCATCCGCCTGCATCCGTTTGATTGGGATACGCAGCCCCTGATTACTACGGTCCTGCTCAGCGGCGCGTGTTACCTCGTCGCCATGCTGACTTCGTTCGCCGCCCGCTATTTGGAGCAAGCGACCGAATCTGCCAGCCGCCATCAGCTTGCCTACCGCCGCATCAGCGGGTTGAACCGCCTCGTCCTCAACCGCGTGCAGGAAGCCGTTATCGTCATTGACAGCACCCAGCGCGTCTGGCTTTTCAACAAACAGGCAAAAACCTATTTCCCCGGTTTGGTGGTTGACCAGCAGGAAGTCGTGTTCGGCGAATTGGTTACACGCTGGCAATATCATCCCGACAAACCGTTTGAAACCGATATCCACATCTTCCAACACGCTATGCACGTCCGCGCCGTCCCGCTGATTCAGGAACAGACGGAACTGCTCATGCTGTATGTCCGTTCGCTGCGCGAAGTCGCGGCAGAGGCCATGTCCACCAAGCTCACCTCGCTCGGACAGCTTACCGCGAACCTCGCCCACGAAATCCGCAATCCGATGTCCGCCATCCGTCACGCCAGCGATTTGCTGCAAGAAAGTGATGACGATGCCGAACCCGATCCCGTTAAAGCCAAGCTTTGCGGCATCATCGACAGCAACATCCAGCGCATCGACAAAATGTTGGAAGACATCTCCCTGCTCAACAAGCGCGACAACATCAGCCGCGAGCCGATCAACCTGATGAAATTCTGGCTCGACTTCAAACAAGAGTTCACGCTCAACAATTCCGAAGCCATCGGCTGCCTGCGCATGAACATGGACGGCAACAACCTTACCGTCCTCGCTGATGTGATGCACATCCAACAAATCATGTGGAACCTCTGCAATAACGCATGGCGGCACAGCCGTCAGGACGAGAACGCGATTACCGTCCTGATCCGCCCCAGCGGCAGGATGCACATTTCCATCGTCGTTGCCGATAACGGCAAAGGCATTTCGCCCGAAGTCCGCAACCATCTCTTTGAGCCGTTCTACACCACTGAAAAACAAGGTACGGGATTGGGATTGTACGTTGCCCGCGAACTGGCGCACGCCAATATGGGTCAACTCCATTACCACCCCGAAATGAACGGATTCGAACTGATTTTACCGAGAGAACACAATGAGTAAGCTGCAAGCCCCAGTATTGGTCGTCGACGACGAGGCCGACATCCGTGACTTGATGGAAATGACGCTGATGAAGATGGGGTTGCGCGTGCAGACCGCCGTCGGCGTAGAAGATGCCAAAGACAAGCTCGACAACAACGACTATTCCCTCGTCTTGACCGATATGCGGATGCCCGACGGCTCCGGCCTCGAAGTCGTCCAATACATAGACGAACTCATGCTCGACACCCCTGTCGCCGTCATTACCGCTTTCGGTAATGCCGACCAGGCGGTCGAAGCCCTTAATGCGGGTGCGTTCGACTACCTGCAAAAGCCGATTACCCTTTCCCAACTTCGCTCGCTGGTTAAATCTGCTGTTTCTGTTTCCAACAGCACGGACGAAATTGCCCAGCCGCCGACCGAAAAACCGTCCGCTCCCGTCGCTGCCGCATTCAACAAGCCCAAAACCCCGCCCAAGCCGCCTAAACGCGACTTGAGCGGTTCTGTCTCCGTGCCCGAAAGCCTGCGTTCCATGAAAGAACGCTTTGCCACCGGCGAAATCGCCATGCGTGCGAACGAAGACGTGCCTGAATTGGGTGGCGAAGAAGATATGCCGAGGCTGCTCGGCAGTTCTCCCCAAATGGTCGAAGTCCGCCACCTGATCCGCCGCCTCGCCCGCAGCGGCGTGCCCGTTTATATTTCCGGCGAATCGGGTACCGGTAAAGAACAGGCGGCGCGTACCATCCACGAATTGTCCGATCGCGCCGACAAGCCCTTTATCGCCGTCAACTGCGGCGCAATTCCTGAAAACCTGATGGAAAGCGAATTCTTCGGCTACAAGAAAGGCAGCTTTACCGGCGCCGACCAAGACCGTCTCGGCTTCTTCCAACACGCCGACGGCGGCACGCTGTTCCTCGACGAAGTTGCCGATTTGCCGCTTGCCATGCAGGTCAAACTCCTGCGCGCCATCCAAGAAAAAGCCGTGCGCCGCATCGGTGATGCCCGCGAAACTTTCGTCGATGTCCGCATCATCTGCGCCACCCACAAAAACCTCGAAGCCCTTGTTGACAGCGGCGCATTCCGTCAAGACTTATATTACCGCCTCAACGTCGTTACCCTGCACATGCCGCCCCTGCGCGAAATGCGTGAAGACTTGGGGGCGCTGATTCTGTACCTGCTCTACAAACACCGCCACGGTACGCAGACCTACAAACTCAGCCCCAAAGCGCAAGAAGCCCTGCTGCATTACAGCTATCCCGGCAACTTCCGCGAACTCGAAAACATCCTCGAACGCGCCGTCGCCCTGACTGTCGGACAAGTTATCCAGCTGGATGATTTGCAAATCCAAAACACGACGACGCCCAAAAACGACCATCCAAACCTCAGCCTTGACGACATCGCTGATTCCGAAACACGAAAAGGCGAAACTTTGGATCACCAGCCGCTTCCGCCGTTTGACCCGCGCACCATGCAGATTCAAGATTACCTTGACCAAATCGAGCGTGGCATTATCGAACAGGCGTTGCAGCAAACCCGTTACAACCGCACTCAAGCAGCCAAGCTTTTGGGCATCAGCTTCCGTTCCATGCGCTACCGTATGGAACGTTTGGACATCAATTAAGTTTGCACTTTGCATTGTCTGCACGTTTAGGAAGCAAGCCCCGAAGATGTGCTTCAAATCTCAAACCGCGTATCTGCGCTTCGGTCGGATACGCGGTTTTTGATGATTATTATGCTCAGGGGTCGTCTGAAAAATTTCAGGCGACCTCCCTGTTTTAGGAGATTTGTGGATAAATACGGTTGAATATAGTGGATTAAATTTAAATCAGGACAAGGCGATGAAGCCGCAGACAGTACAGA
>CAUSDA010000119.1:0-6219 GCA_963529965.1 uncultured Neisseria sp. | reverse complement strand
CTATCCGTTACCTTGGTTTCCTCTTTCAGACGACCCCAGCCGGTGTAGTTGCCGAACCATAAGAGGTTGCCGTCCTTATCGGTCATCTCACGCGGGATGCCGATTTGGTCGCAGTGGAAGTAGTGAGTTTGTTGGCGGCTTTTGCCGTCTTCGGTTGTCCAATCGCGGACTTGCGCCAAGGGTTCGTAGGAATCTTGGTCGGTGTAGATATAGGTATATCTGCCATCCGGCTGGATTTCCTGTAGCAGATGGCTGCCGTCCCAAACGAAACGGGTTTGGTTTTCGAGGCCGTTCCCGCCTAAATTATGCGGGAATGACGTTTCTGAAACTTCTTCATTTTTCAGACGACCTTTGCCTATCCTTCTGCCCAAGGCGTCGTAGGTGTAGGACCAAGTTTCTTTCGTGCCGTCTTTTTTGAAGATTTCGGCTTTAACCAGTTGGTCGTGCAGGTCGTAGAAATAGTTCTGCATCTCGCCGTCGGCCAGTTCGCGGTGGATCAGGTTGCCGAAGTTGTCGTAGTAATAGGTCGTGCCGTTGTAGGTTTTCAGGCGGTTGTCGGTGATGACGGAACGGTCGTCTGAAAGCGGCGCGGTCGTTTTGCCCTCTCCCCGACCCTCTCCCACGGGAGAGGGGGTAGGGTATGGTTTGACCTTTTCCGTCGGGATGTCAAGGATATTGTGCGCGGGGTCGAAGGCGAACAGTTCGTTACCCGCTTGGGTAATCCTGCCCAGTTTGTCGTACTCGAACTTGGTCGTGCCCGTCCGCTGGTCGGTGCTGTGGGTCAGGTTGCCGGTGCGGTCGTAGCCGTAGCTGCGTTTGACGGCGGTTTGGCTATAACCCGCCGCTACTTTGGTTTTGCCTTTGCCGCCTTCCGTCAGGTCGTTGAGGGTGGCGATTTGCCTTTTCAGACGACCTAAGGGGTCGAGTTCGTAGCGGCTGGCGAGTTTACCCTGTGTGCGGTAGATTTCGCGGTGCAGTTTGTCGCGTTCGATGTCGGTGATGACTTCGTCGTCGAGGCTGATTTGGTGCAGGTGTCCGCTGCCGTAGTACAGGTAGTTGATCTGTCTGTCGTCGGGCAGGACGGTGGCGGTGCGGTTGCCGTTGAAGTCGTAGTGGTAGCGGACGGTTTCGGTAACGGGCAGGTACAGCATGTCGTACTGCGCATCGCGCCAGTCGGTTTCGGGCAAACCGTTTCGGGCGTTCTCTTCTTTGCTCGGCACCTTCCATTGGTGTTGGGCGATGAGTTGGCCGTTTTCGTTGTAGTCGAAGCAGGTAAGTGGTGATGTATAGAGGAAAAGGTCGTCTGAAAACATATTTCAGACGACCTTGATATTTTATTAGATCTCAACTCAACCTACGGCTTATTTTAGATTTTATTAAATAGTCGAGTTTTTAACAAATTGACATAAATCCTTCGAATGTTTTAGGCCAAGGTGCTCTGTTAAAACATTCCTTTAAGATTTTAGTGTCATTGGTCAAGTTATAAAATACTTCGAATAAATCTTTTCCTAGTAGATATATATCTCCTACAAAATCTGTTGCGTATATATTAAATTCATTAGGTAAATCTTCACTATATATATCCCAAAATAAATAATAACCTGACTCACTTTTAGCAAATGGTTCCATTCGTTTCATTAAATCTAATAATTCATCTGGATAATAGTCAATATATTCATTAATATTATTTATATATGTTGATTTTATATCTTCACGAGCATTTTGCCACGAATCATGAAACTTAGGATTTAGAGGGATGTAAATTAAGTAATTATCCAATACCCTTCCCCAGCCAAATTGTGCTGCGAAAGATTGATAAGAATAAGGAAATGATTTGCCATTTGCAAATTTAAATTCTTTCAAGTATTTTTTATCAGCCAATACTTGAGAAGTATTCAATATTTTCAAGTCATAATCCATGTTGTATTTTCCTATTTCAAAATTTTGTTAGTTAAATTAATTTGAATATTTTAACACTGGCATTTAGTATTTTGGCGTAATCCATTTACTACTTCATTATTAACTATAACACCATTTTTATTGTCCCAAGCAAGCATTTTTATCTTGGATGGAATTAAATTGTCGCCTTCATAAAGAGCTAATACTATTACAAAAACTGTATTTCCTTTATTAGCACTATTTGTAATAGTTCGTTCGTGTCTAGTCATACCAGGGTGGTTTGTACCATCAGTGAGGGTGACCACATTTCTCTTGTCTGAACCACTACCTCCATGATTTTTGGCTAGTAAATGACCACGTTGTTGGTGATGAGGACATTGACCTCCTTTCCAACCAGGTGGATCTACACTGGCATCAGAGCCTTTTCCAATATCTGCTTTTGTGACTATAGCGAAAGCTCCTGTGGGTCTACCTAAGTGATCAAGAGGTAAATAGGCAGCTATTAGTCCCAACACATCACTAAATGTTTGTACGTTTATAGCGAGAAAATATAGATTCGCTCCACCTCTCAACCCAATCGGGTCCTGATTCACAAACCGACCCGCATCAGGTTCGTAATACCTGAAGAAGTTGTAATGCAGCCCCGTTTCACGGTCGGCATATTGGTTCTGCAGGCGGAAGGGTTGGTATGCGCTATCCGTTACCTTGGTTTCCTCTTTCAGACGACCCCAGCCGGTGTAATTGCCGAACCACAGCAAATTGCCGTCTTTATCGGTCATCTCTCTCGGGATGCCGATTTGGTCGCAGTGGAAGTAGTGGATTTGTTGTCGGTTTTCGCCTTCTACGGTTGTCCAGTCACGGACTTGTGCTAAAGGCTCGTGGGAATTTTGGTCGGTATAGATATAGGTATACCTGCCGTCCGGGTGGATTTCTTGCAGTAAATGACTGCCGTCCCAAACGAAACGGGTTTGGTTGTCGAGGTCGTCTGAAAGCGGGGTGGCGTCTTTTTTGGGGACGGGTCGTCCGCCCAGTTGCGCCATCAGTTTGGCGGCGAGGGAGGCGTCGTCGCCGAATTCGCGCTGCTCGACCAGCTCGTTGCCGGCGTTGTAGCGGTAGCCGGTCAGCTTATGGTCGAAACCGCTTTCGGCAATCAGGCGGTCGAGGACGTCGTAGGCAAAGCGGTAGCGCGCACCGTTTTCATTGGTGAGGCCGACTAAGCGGCGGGCTTTGTCGTAATGGTAGCCGAAGGTATGGCCCAGCGCATTGGTGCGTCGGGTCGGCAGACCGTCCTGGCCGTATTCGTAGGCGATTTTGGCTTAGATTGTTACGAAATAAATATTTCAGACGACCTCGAAAAAGGATTGAGGTCGTCTGAAAGGCAGAAACTGCGTGCGTACCAGATACAAGCTGCCTACGCAGGCTACGGCTTGCTATCTAAGTTCATTGAGTATTAATCATAGTCATAAAGGATAGCGGAACAATCATCTAAATTAATTACATTCTTTGTACTTAATATTAAATTATTGTTTCTAATAACCCCATATTGATATCCTTTTTTCTCAAAATGGTTTTTAATCTTTTGAAGAATTAATTCTTTATTTGAGTTACTTTTGAAAGATATTCCACAAAATTTTTCTCCATTAGATAAAGTGATTTCACAGTTGGATGAAATCAAACAAAAATCTTCCGATTCCAATTCAGGAATACTAAAAATTTCATCAAATGAATCTTCAAAACTTTGTATATCATAATTAATATATAAAAACACTCTATCAGGATTTTGGTTGGGATGATTACCAACTATATCAACAGTGTTTTCTATTTGCTTTATTACATTAATTTTATGGCTCACTTTTTTCATTTAACACTTCCTATGCTTTCGTAATTATAAAAATAATATTTGTTAGTTTTTTTTGGCAAAAAATTTGTGAGTGTCGAAGCAGATTTGGTTCAGGTGACTGCTGCCGTAATACAGGCAGTTGATCTGTCTGTTTTCGGACAAGCCATTTTGGGCATTCTCCTTTTTAGATGGCACTTTCCATTGGTGCTGGGCTATGAGTTGGCAATTTTCGTTGTAGTCGGGGCAGTTAAGGGCGGCGTACAGGCAAGGTCGTCTGAAAATTGATTTCAGACGACCTTGATGTTTGGTTGGGCCGAAATTCTAGCTATATAGCTTATTATTTAATACGACAGTTTGTTTCTTCGGCTGAGTAACATATAAAGTTATACCATTTATGACCTAATTCTGAATCACTTTCAAAATATTCTGGATGATAAATGTTGTATGGTATTGAGGGTGAAGGCTGACAGAAAAGTGAAGTATATTGAAGCAATTCTTCCCTATCTTTTGCTAAGGGTTCCTGTTCTATGAGTTCCTTCAGCTTTAGATAAAATTCATTAGTTATTTTTACAAGACAATTCTGTGGTGAAGGTTTGACTTTGTCTAAATAGCAAAAATCTCGGAATGAACATGAGATTACTTCTGCTTGTGAAAAGTCTATAGTATCCATTCGGTTATCAACTTCCTCTGGGGGTACTATCCCACCATTATTCGGTGTTTTATCAACGCCATAGAAAATGCAATCGTACAGTTTGCCTTTAAAAGCACAGTCTTTCAATGGAGATATTCCAAACATAGCTTTATGTATTTCTCCTTGGAATCTGCAGTTTTCAATAAGCGTACAGTAAATAAAATTTAATCGTATATTTTTTTTTATATTAGAAAAATCGCATCCTTGTAATTTAGCACCAACAAAATCAACACCTTTATAAACACAGTTTGCAAAACTGCATGAAATAAAATGCGCCCCCTTTCCAAACATCTCATCACAAAAATACTCGTTTTTGAATGTACTCCCATCAAACTTTACATTTTCAATAGTTACTTGACTATCTTCCTGTTCTGATATTTGGAAACTATTCCATAATGAACCAGAGAAATCGGAGTCTTTTAACGAAACTGATAGAAAAACAGATTCATCCTTATCACCAATCAATTTGATGCCACGAAAATCCTGCAATCCTGTTTCTGTTATACCAAATGGAGATGTGCTTAAATTATAGGTAGAGGAAAGAACTTCCTTCAATGTGGGATAAACGTCCCAACGGTTTTTGAGTTTTCTAGAAATGGTCATCCACATTTTCCTTATTAAAAATTTCGAGGTGGGCGAGTGTATTTTATAAGCTTTCCGGCGCCAAAAATATTTTGGTAATCTTTCATATGCTTCGCCCAAGCTTTTTTAGTTGTTAAGTCAAACCACTTACATGCACTATTAGGACCAGTAAAATCAGGAATTTTTTTGCCTCCTCCTGGAGTTACTTTTAAACCTAATTCTTTGAGTATTTTATCATTTCTTACTACGTTTTTGACTTGTGTATCCAATTGAGTTCCATAATGCATAAAATAGGCAAAGTGTGATTTTTTGACATTCTTTACCTGTCGTGGAGTTAATCCTCGGAAAGGTCTCTTTGATAATTTTGCATTTTGTTCGTTTGCAATTTTCTGTAAACGTTTTCGTATTTTTTTACAAATAGCTTTCTCTTTGCATGTTGCTAATCCAAGGACATCTAACCACATACTGGAGTTAGGGGCAAAGAAATAAAAATTATCTCCACCATCCAACCCAATCGGATCCTGATTCACAAACCTCCCAGCATCAGGTTCGTAATACCTGAAGAAGTTGTAATGCAGCCCCGTTTCACGGTCGGCATACTGGTTTTGCAGGCGGAAGGGCTGGTATGCGCTATCCGTTACCTTGGTTTCCTCTTTCAGACGACCCCAGCCGGTGTAGTTGCCGAACCATAAGAGGTTGCCGTCCTTATCGGTCATCTCACGCGGGATGCCGATTTGGTCGCAGTGGAAGTAGTGAGTTTGTTGGCGGCTTTTGCCGTCTTCGGTTGTCCAATCGCGGACTTGCGCCAAGGGTTCGTAGGAATCTTGGTCGGTGTAGATATAGGTATATCTGCCATCCGGCTGGATTTCCTGTAGCAGATGGCTGCCGTCCCAAACGAAACGGGTTTGGTTTTCGAGGCCGTTCCCGCCTAAATTATGCGGGAATGACGTTTCTGAAACTTCTTCATTTTTCAGACGACCTTTGCCTATCCTTCTGCCCAAGGCGTCGTAGGTGTAGGACCAAGTTTCTTTCGTGCCGTCTTTTTTGAAGATTTCCGCCTTAACCAGTTGGTCGTGCAGGTCGTAGAAATAGTTCTGCACTTCGCCGTCGGCCAGTTCGCGGTGGATCAGGTTGCCGAAGTTGTCGTAGTAGTAGGTCGTGCCGTTGTAGGTTTTCAGGCGGTTGTCGGGGACGGCATTGAGGCCGT
>CAUSDA010000118.1:0-6522 GCA_963529965.1 uncultured Neisseria sp. | reverse complement strand
GTGAGTTGGAGGGGATGTCCAACTTTTGGGGTGCAGTTCAGTTTTCAGACGACCTGTTGCTTTATCAAATCACTTCAATTATTGCCCGATGGAAATCAGCAGTGAACCAGCGTGCCTTCGTCTTCGCCGGTAATGACGCGTTTGAGCGAGCCTTGTTTGGCGATGCCGAAGACGACGATGTTGAGTTTGCGTTCGCGGCAAAGGGCAAAGGCGGTCGCGTCCATGACCTTGAGGTTTTTGTTCAGGGCTTCGTCAAAGGTGATGGTTTCGTAGCGCGTGGCGGACGGGTCTTTTTTCGGGTCTGCGGTATAAACGCCGTCCACATTGGTGGCTTTGAGCATGACGTCGCAGTTCATTTCAGCTCCGCGCAGGGCGGCGGCGGTGTCGGTGGTGAAGAAGGGGTTGCCCGTACCGGCGGCGAAAATCACGACTTTGCCTTCTTCAAGGTATTGGATGGCTTTGGGGCGGGCGTAGGTTTCGGCGATTTGCTGCATGGAAAGTGCGGATTGTACGCGCGCTTTAATGCCGAGGGTTTCGAAGGCATCTTTGAGGGCAAGGGCATTCATGACGGTCGCCATCATGCCCATGTAGTCGGCGGTGGCGCGGTCCATGCTGCCTGCTTGGGCGGATACGCCGCGGAAGATGTTGCCGCCGCCGACGACGATGCCGACTTGTACGCCCATTTTGACGACTTCGGCGATTTCACCGACGGTTTGGACGATGGTGTCGTGGTTGATGCCGAAAGGGTCGGAACCCATCAGGGATTCGCCGGAGAGTTTCAGTAATACGCGTTTGTATTTGATTTGCTGTGTCATGGGATACCTTGCTTTCTTTGGGTGGATAGCGTCAATTGTTTAGACGCTGCTTCAATTCGGGGAAAGGGCGTTTGATTTTTCAGACGACCTTTCGGGATGTTTGGCTGACAGGGTAACGCGTTTTCCGTGAGTGTATGGGTTTGGATAAATTATTATTTGTTGATTATGATGAAATATTTTCTGTTCGACAGTATTTTAAACAGTGTAGCTCTCAAAAAAAAGCACCCTGATTCGTTTGGAATCCAGGTGCTTTCTTTTTCATCTCTGCCTTACACTTTAGCAGCAGCGGCAACTTCGGCTGCGTAGTCGACAACGGCTTTTTCGATGCCGTCGCCTACTTTGTAGCGGACGAAGCTGATGATTTCGGTGCCGTTTTCTTTAGCGAATTGGGCAACGGTTTGGTCAGGGTTCATCACGAATGCTTGGCCGTTCAGGGTGATTTCGGCCAAGAATTTGCGGATACGGCCTTCAACCATTTTAGCGGCGATGTCGGCAGGTTTGCCGGAAGCGATGGCTTGCTCGGTGTAGATGTGGCGTTCTTTTTCGATGGTTTCGGCATCTACTTCGGCTTCGGTTACGCATTGCGGTTTGGCGGCAACGATGTGCATACCGATTTTACGCGCTACGTCTTCAGAGCCTTTGAACTCAACCAATACGCCTTCGGTAGCCAATGCACCGTGGATGTAGGCAACCAGTTGGTTGGCGGTGTCGATGACTTGGAAGCGGCGGACAGACATGTTCTCGCCCAATTTGGCGATGATGGCTTTACGTTCTGCTTCAACCAGTTCGCTCAGTTCTTCAACGGTAGCCGTTTTTTTCTCGGCAGCGGTTTTCGCAACAAAGTTGGCGAATTCTACGAAGCCTGCGTCTTTGGCAACGAAGTCGGTTTCGCAGTTTACTTCAACCAAAGCGCCGACATTGCCGTTGATGGCGTAAGCCAATACGCCTTCGGCAGCGGTACGGCCAGCCAGTTTGCCGGCTTTCGCGCCGGATTTGATGCGCAGGATTTCTTCGGCTTTTTCGAAGTTGCCTTCAGCTTCAACCAAGGCTTTTTTGCATTCCATCATGCCCAGGCCGGTAGCGGCGCGCAGGTCGGCAACCATTTTTGCAGTAATTTCTGCCATTTTGAATCTCCTAGATTTTGGGGAAACACGGGATATCCGTGTTTGGGAATGGGGTCGTCTGAAAAGGCTTTTCAGAACGGGATTTGAGAAAAGGGGCATAACGCCCCTCTTCGGTTTGCCGGATTACTCGGCAGCAGCTTCTTGGGCAGCGGCTACGGTTTCTTGCAGCGCTTGGTTTTTGCCTTCCAAAACTGCGTCGGCGATGCCGCGGCAGTACAGGCGGATGGCTTTGGCGGAGTCATCGTTACCGGGGATAACGTATTTCACGCCGTCAGGGCTGTTGTTGGTATCGACTACGGCGATAACGGGGATGCCCAGTTTTTCAGCTTCGACCAGAGTACCTTTTTGGTAGCCGGTGTCGATAACGAAAATCGCGTCAGGCAGGCCTTTCATGTTTTTGATACCGCCCAAAGAACGTTCCAGTTTTTCAACGTCGCGTTGCATTTCCAGAATTTCTTTTTTGTTGAAACCGCCTTCGGCAGCGTTTTCCAAAGCAGCGGTTTTTTCTTCCAGGCGTTTGATGGATTGCTTAACGGTTTTGTAGTTGGTCAGCATGCCGCCCAACCAACGGTGATCGACGAAAGGCATACCGGCGCGGGTAGCTTCTTCGCGGATGATTTCACGCGCTTGACGTTTGGTGCCGACAAACAGCACGGTGCCTTTGTTGGCAACCAGACGGCGTACGGCTTCTTGCGCTTCTTGGAACATCGGCAGGGTTTTTTCCAGGTTGACGATGTGGATTTTATTGCGCGCACCGAAAATGTATTGTGCCATTTTCGGGTTCCAGAAACGGGTTTGGTGGCCGAAGTGAACGCCGGCTTCAATCATCTGACGCATAGTAATTTGAGACATTTTATTTCCTTGAAAGGGTTAAGAGCACACATTCAATCGCATAGAACTTGATAGGCTGCGCCTATTGTCAAGCACCCTTCGGCGAAAGTGGGCATAAGTTTTAAAAAATAGTGTGTTTCCGAAATGGAAAACTGACGGATTATAGCGGATAAGGGGTCGTCTGAAAAGGGATTTTATGCACTGCCGTCCTGTTTGCCGCCTTCTTGTCCGGCTGCGCGGCGGCTTTGTTCGAATGCTTCCTTTTCCTGCTGCTTCATCAGGCGGTTGCGGCGGCGGATGGTAACGGTGAAAACGGTAAACGCGACGGGCAGGACTGCCCAAAAAACCAAATAAATCAAAGCGCGCGCGATGCTGGGCTGGGCGGCGGAATACATGACGGCGACGAAGAGGTAGCCGATAAGGACGATATGCCACATGGCGGAATCCTGTTTTGATGTTAACGGAGCGTTTATAATCGCCGTATTCTACAACAACACTCAAAAGGTCGTCTGAAATGAGGAATGAGGAAAAACACGCCCTGCGCCGAGAATTGCGCCGCGCCCGCGCGCAGATGGGGCATAAAGGACGGTTGGCGGCGGGGCAAACGGTTAACCGCCTGCTCAAACGTTATATCAAGAAGGGGCGGAAGATCGGCGTGTATTGGCCGATGGGCAGCGAGCTGCGGCTGGACGGCTTTGTGCGTGCGGCACAAAAACGCGGCGCCAAACTCTATCTGCCTTATATCGAACCGCGTTCGCGGCGGATGTGGTTCACGCCCTATCCTGCCGACGGAGTGAAACAAGAACGCAAACGCGGCAGGGCGAAGCTGCATGTGCCGCAATTTTCGGGACGCAAAATCCGCGTACACGGTTTATCGATATTGCTTGTCCCGATTGTCGGCATGGACCGCGAAGGCTACCGCTTGGGGCAGGCTGGCGGCTATTACGATGCGACGCTCGCAGCGATGAAATACCGTTTACAGGCAAAAACCATAGGCGTAGGCTTCGCTTGTCAACTGGTTGACACGCTGCCGCGCGAACCGCACGACCTGCCGCTGGACGGGTTTGTATCGGAGTCGGGCGTGCTGGTGTTCAAACATCATTAATCAATAGCTTTCAGACGACCTCAAAGATGCCGTCCGTTAAGACACTATAAAAGGTCGTCTGAAAACTCAAACCATCCAATACAAAGGAAACCTCATGACTGATTTTTCATCCGTTCCCGTTTTGTCCTTCGACCGCGTCCGTCTCGAACCTTTGACAGCGGCACACGAAGCCGGTTTGCGCGAAGCAGTTTGCGACGGCGAAGTCTGGAAGCTGAACGTAACCACTGCGCCCGAACCCGACCAAGTAGCGGACTACATCCGCACCGCCACACAAACCCGCCTCGCCTTTGCCGTCATCGACGAAGACACGGGCAAAATCGTCGGCTCGACTTCGCTTTACCACATCGACCCCGCCATCCCCCGCCTCTACATCGGTTTCACATGGTACGCCCTGTCGGCACGGCGCACGCGCATCAATACCGCCTGCAAAATCATGTTACTCGACTACGTCTTCGACACTTTAAACTGTCGCTGCGTCTGTTGGCAGACCGACAACCTCAACACCGCCTCCCAACGCGCCATCGAACGCCTGGGCGCACACCAAGACGGCATCTTGCGCTGCCACAAATTGCGGAAAGACGGCAGCGTACGCGATACGGTGGAATACAGCCTGCTGCGCGAAGAATGGCCGCAGGCAAGGGTAAAACTGCTCAAAAAAGCGGCAGCTTATGACGCGTCCTGAAAAAACGTTTTCTTCTTCATTTTTTCATCAAAACACGTCCATCTTGCTGACAATCTGAAGTCTTTAAGAAGTGAATGAAATCAGGCATAACCCCGCCAAATACCTGATAAATAAAGGTCGTCTGAATGTTTCAGACGACCTTTTCAAACCGCGTTTATGTAAATCCAAACAGAAAATCTTTGCAATTCTCAGAAAAATCCACTAAATTCTCAATAACATATTATGAACGGTTTAACATCGGTTCAAAACGTAAAACCCGCGCGCAATCTTCCACGCCAAAAACACCGCGCCAGCAGGTTTTACCACCGAAACAGGCGTTCGTAATACAACGGATAATCATAAAGGCAGGATATGCCTGTTTCTAGGAGTACAACCATGGCTGAAGCAACAGATGTTGTCTTGGTGGGTGGAGGCATTATGAGCGCGACTTTGGGCGTTTTGCTCAAAGAACTCGAACCGTCTTGGGAAATCACCCTTATCGAACGCTTGGAAGACGTAGCGTTGGAATCGTCAAACGCTTGGAACAACGCCGGCACAGGGCATTCCGCGTTATGCGAACTCAATTACGCCCCGCTCGGCGCAGACGGCACCATCGACCCGACCCGCGCCCTCAATATTGCCGAACAATTCCACATCAGCCGCCAGTTCTGGTCATCGCTTGTCGAAGAAGGCAAAATCACCGACAACTCCTTCATCCATACCGTCCCGCATATGTCGCTGGTCATGAACACCGACCATTGCGACTACCTGCAAAAACGTTTCGACGCCTTCAAATACCAAAAACTCTTCGAACGGATGGAATTCTCCACCGACCGCGCCAAAATCGCCGAATGGGCGCCGCTGGTCATCAACGGCCGTAAAGAAGGACAACCCGTCGCCGCCAACTACTCCGCCGAAGGCACAGACGTCGATTTCGGCAGCCTGACCCGCCAAATGGTGCAATACCTGCGCGAAAAAGGCGTCAAAACCGAGTTCAACCGCCACGTCGACGACATCAAACGCGAATCCGACGGCGCATGGGTGCTCAAAACCAGCGACACCCGTAATCCCGACGGCCAACTCACCCTCCGCACCCGCTTCCTCTTCCTCGGCGCAGGCGGCGGCGCACTGACCCTGCTGCAAAAATCCGGCATCCCCGAAGGCAAAGGCTACGGCGGCTTCCCCGTTTCCGGACTGTTCTTCCGCAACAGCAACCCGGAGACCGCCGCGCAGCACAACGCCAAAGTGTACGGACAAGCCTCCGTCGGCGCGCCGCCCATGTCCGTCCCGCACCTCGACACCCGCAACGTGGACGGCAAACGCCACCTCATGTTCGGCCCTTACGCAGGCTTCCGCTCCAACTTCCTCAAACAAGGCTCGCTCATGGATTTGCCCCTGTCCATCCACTTGGACAACCTCTACCCCATGCTGCGCGCCGGCTGGGCGAATATGCCCCTGACCAAATACCTCTTGGGCGAATTGCGCAAAACCAAAGAAGAACGCTTCGCCTCCCTGCTGGAATACTACCCCGAAGCAAACCCTGACGACTGGGAACTCATCACCGCAGGACAACGCGTTCAAATCATCAAAAAAGACTCCGAAAAAGGCGGCGTCCTCCAATTCGGCACCGAAATCGTCGCCCACGCCGACGGCTCGCTCGCCGCACTCTTGGGCGCATCCCCCGGCGCATCAACCGCCGTACCCTTGATGATCAAACTCATCCACCAATGCTTCCCAAGCCGCATTTCCTCATGGGAAGGTCGTCTGAAAGAACTTGTTCCCGGCTTCGGCATCAAGCTCAACGACAACCCGCAGCTTGCCGAAGAAATCATCAGCCACAACGCCAAAGTATTGGGTATTCATTACGCTTGAGGCAGATAAATTGCAAGGCGGGCGTTCTTGCCCGCCTTTTTTCAAAGCATTAAAGTATTAAAATATAGTGGATTAACTTTAAACCAGTACGGCGTTGCCTCGCCTTAGCTCAAA
>CAUSDA010000117.1:0-6651 GCA_963529965.1 uncultured Neisseria sp. | reverse complement strand
CTTTGAGCTAAGGCGAGGCAACGCCGTCCTGGTTTAAAGTTAATCCACTATAAACGGCAATTTTGTATGGGAACAAATAGCGAACAATAAAAAGGTCGTCTGAAAATTTCAGACGACCTTTTTTCATTTCATCAACATCCTGGTGGAATCAATCCAGCTTTTTAAAATGGCGGCGGCGTTCCAGTTCGCTCAGGTAACGCTTGCGCAGACGGATGGACTGCGGCGTGATTTCAACGAGCTCGTCATCGTCGATAAACTCGACCGCGCCTTCCAGCGTCAGCTTGATCGGGGTAGTCAGGCGCACGGCTTCGTCAGTGCCGCTGGCGCGGATGTTGGTGAGTTTTTTACCTTTGAGCGGGTTGACCACCAAATCGTTGTCGCGGCTGTGGATGCCGATAATCATGCCTTCGTAGATTTTGTCGTTGGGCGACACGAACATACGGCCGCGGTCTTCCAGATTCCACAAGGCATAAGCGACGGCTTCGCCTTGCTCTTGGGAAATCAGTACGCCGTTGTGGCGGCCGGGCATATCGGGTTTCACTGGCGCGTAGTCGTCGAATACGTGGCTCATCAGGCCGACACCGCGCGTCAGGGTCATGAATTCGCCTTGGAAGCCGATTAAGCCGCGCGCTGGAATATGGTATTCGAGGCGGGTCCGGCCGTTGCCGTCGCTTTCCATATTGGTCAGTTCGCCGCGGCGGCGGCCGAGTTCTTCCATTACCGCGCCTTGGTTTTCGTCGGGCACGTCCACGGTCAGGTTTTCGTAAGGTTCGCATTTTTGACCGTCGATGTCGCGGTACACGACGCGCGGCTTGCCGACTGCCAGTTCAAAGCCTTCGCGGCGCATGTTTTCCAACAAAATGGTCAGGTGCAGTTCACCGCGTCCGGATACGCGGAACACGTCGGCATCGGCGGTATCTTCCACGCGCAGGGCGACGTTGGTCAGCAACTCTTTTTGCAGGCGGTCGCGGATTTGGCGGCTGGTCACGAATTTGCCTTCGGTACCTGCCAGCGGGCTGGTGTTTACCATAAAGTCCATGGTCAGCGTCGGTTCGTCCACGCTCAACATCGGCAGACCTTTGGGGTTGTCTTTGTCGGTAATGGTCACGCCGATACCGATGTCTTCGATACCGGAAATAATCACGATGTCGCCGGCTTCGGCTTCTTCAAGCGGTACGCGTTCCAAGCCTTTGAAACCCAAAAGCTGGTTGATGCGGCCTTGGGCGATTTGCTGGTCGTGGTTCATGACGGCAACGACTTGACCGGGTTTGATACGTCCGTTCAGGATACGGCCGATGCCGAGGCGGCCGGTATAGTTGTCGTAGTCGAGTTGGGAAATTTGCAGTTGCAGCGTTTCGTCTGCGCTGCCGCTCGGCGCGGGCGTATGTTTTAAGATGGTGTCGAACAGCGGACGCATATCGTTGCTCTCGTCGGTTTCTTCCAGTTTGGCGAAACCGGACAGGCCGGAAGCGTAAACAATCGGGAAGTCCAATTGTTCGTCGGTTGCGCCCAAGTTGTCGAAGAGTTCGAAGGTTTGGTCGATGACCCAACTCGGACGGGCGGACGGTTTGTCGATTTTATTGATGACGACGATCGGTTTCAGTCCCAAAGCCAAGGCTTTTTTGGTAACGAAACGGGTTTGCGGCATCGGGCCCTCCTGCGCATCCACCAACAATACGACGCAGTCCACCATACCCAAAACGCGCTCCACCTCGCCGCCGAAGTCGGCGTGTCCCGGAGTGTCGACGATGTTGATGTGGTAGCCTTCGTAATCGATGGCGGTGTTTTTGGCGAGGATGGTAATGCCGCGTTCTTTTTCAAGGTCGTTGCTGTCCATCACGCGCTCGTCAACCTGCTGGTTGGCGCGGAATGTACCGGATTGGCGCAGCAGTTGGTCAACTAATGTGGTTTTGCCGTGGTCGACGTGGGCGATGATGGCAATGTTGCGAATTTGTTTCATGGTGATATGTATTTCAAATGATTTTTATCAAAAAGTAACTCGCAATTATATCACGGTTCATCTTATCGGACGGAGGGGGAGCAGATTAAATTTGAATCGGTACGGCGTTTGTCCTGGTTCAACCGTCATTCACTATATGCGTACTGCGACACAGTTTGACGATATAGTGGATTAACTTTAAACCAGTACGGCGTTACCTCGCCTTAGCTCAAAGAGAACGATTCTCTAAGGTGCTGAAGCACCAAGTGAATCGGTTCCGTACTATCTGTACTGTCTGCGGCTTCGTCGCCTTGTCCTGATTTAAAGTTAATCCACTATAAAAGCATTTGAGAATAATTAATAATAAAATTTGATTGGGTTTTGTAATTTATTTGCTTTTATTTATGGTTAAAAAGTGTAAATATTTTTGAATGTTGAAATGGATTCTTAATACCAATGGCAACAAATATCTATATAAAACAAGGTATTGAATTTTCAGACGACCTTTTAAGGCTTCTGTTTCTTTTGATAATTGTTTGTATTTTAAATAGAAAATTTGTCAAGCGTCAGGCTTTTTCATACAATTCAGCCATCAAGAAACAACACGCAATGTTTTTTACAGACACTTTACAATTTCAAAGAAAGAGAAAGAATTATGCAAGGCAATCAAGCTGTTATCGATTATATGAACGAACTGTTGTCCGGCGAGCTGGCTGCACGCGATCAATACTTCATCCACTCACGCCTGTACTCCGAATGGGGCTACAACAAACTGTTCGAGCGTCTGAATCATGAGATGGAAGAAGAAACCACCCACGCCGAAGACTTTATCCGCCGTATCCTGATGCTGGGCGGTACACCTAAAATGACCCGTGCCGAACTGAACATCGGTACCGACGTGATTTCCTGCCTGAAAGCAGATTTGAACACCGAATACGAAGTACGCGATGCTTTGAAAAAAGGCATCAAACTGTGCGAAGAAGCACAAGACTACGTTACCCGTGATTTGATGATTGCCCAGTTGAAAGACACTGAAGAAGATCACGCCCACTGGCTGGAACAACAACTGCGTCTGATCGAGCTCGTCGGCGAAGGCAACTACTACCAAAGCCAACTGTAATTAAGCGTATAAGGAGCTGAAAATGAAAGGCGATCGCTTAGTTATCCGCGAGCTGAACAAAAACTTGGGCTTGCTCTTGGTTACCATCAACCAATACTTCCTGCATGCCCGCATTTTGAAAAACTGGGGCTTTGAAGAATTGGGCGAACATTTCTTCAAACAGTCCATCCGCGAAATGAAATCCGCAGACGATTTAATCGAGCGTATTTTGTTCTTGGAAGGCCTGCCTAACCTGCAAGAATTGGGCAAACTGCTGATCGGCGAATCAACTGAGGAAATCCTGTCCTGCGATTTGACGAAAGAACAGGAAAAACACGATGCCCTCATCGCTGCCATCGCCATCGCGGAACAACAGCAAGACTACGTCAGCCGTGATTTGTTGGAAAAACAAAAAGACATCAACGAAGAACACATCGACTGGCTCGAAACCCAGCAGGAGCTGATCGGCAAAGTCGGTTTGCCGAACTACCTGCAAACAGCGGCGCAAGAGGACTAAAACACAAACCACTGCCAAATATAGCAGTCCCTGCACCCATAAGCGGCATATCTTTGCGGATATGCCGTTTTTCTTTTAATATAGTGGATTAAATTTAAATCAGGACAAGGCGACGAAGCCGCAGACAGTACAGATAGTACGGAACCGATTCACTTGGTGCTTCAGCACCTTAGAGAATCGTTCTCTTTGAGCTAAGACGAGGCAACGCCGTACTGGTTTAAAGTTAATCCACTATACTTTGTCAGTAAAAGAGACGGTTCCCTGCTTTGTTAAGAAGTGAATATGCAGCATATGTGGTTTTAAACTGAAATAAAATTATATGAATAATAATAAGTTATAAATATTTTTGTATTATTTCCCTTGCTGCTCTTGAAATATTTAGAATTTTTGTTTTAAACTGCACA
This sequence comes from uncultured Neisseria sp., assembly GCA_963529965.1. Classification (GTDB taxonomy): domain Bacteria; phylum Pseudomonadota; class Gammaproteobacteria; order Burkholderiales; family Neisseriaceae; genus Neisseria. The sequence goes on along the minus strand of CAUSDA010000117.1, from coordinate 2,692 downwards.
CATTATCTATTCCATTATTTATGTATTCTGTCATGCAAACAGCGCATCATTCATCTGCTTTCTTCTATTGGTACCACACAAACGTGCGGTACTTTTTTGCGCTTGTCTGACACAGATTAGAGATAGGGATACGCAAATCAGAGCCGCCTCATTTGAGCGGCTTTTTTGTTACCTATACATGGCCGCATCAATTGAAATATGAAATAAAACACAACTGAATCAGGATTACAGCCATGACACCATCCATAAACGCCCAAACAAAAAACCTTCCTTTACACCGCTGTCAAATGATTGTTGACGGCAACAGCCATCACGCAACAGATTCCCAAGCCTTGCCGGGCAGCGCAGATACGCTGATCAGCGAGGCATTGATTCCGCAAATCCGTATGGTTGCTACTTTGATTGCAGGCGAAAGGCACGATTTTGAAGCAGACAGTCCTGCTGTCTTTACGGAGGAAGCCGACTTTTTTGCCGCACGCATCTTGGTATTGGGGGTACACCGTTTCCATCTGGATATCACGCTGTTGCCCATGCTGAAAACCGCCAACCAACGCGCCCAAGCGTTTGCCAAACGCCACCATCTCCCATTTACCCCCGCCCAAATGCATATGAGCCTGCATGCCCGCCGTCCTGACAACTTGCTGATTGTCGAAACCGAACACGAAATGGAAAATCATGGCAGCCTGATTGCCAACAGCCTTGCTTTCGCAGCCAAACTTCCCCGCCTGCCTTTGTAAACCATATTGACGCACTTGATAAAAATCGAATTTGCACCATATTTTACGGCAAGGCGCAGTATATTGACGCGCAGTTTGCCGATAACGCTCGGCTTAGACAATACCACTTCAAAAAGGATAAAAAATGAAAAAACTCATTGCCTTAGCCGCACTTTCCTCACTTGCTCTCGCTGCCTGCAAAGACAATACCCAAGCCCAGCTTGAGCAGCAGCAAAAACAAATCGAAGCGCTTCAGCAGCAACTTGCCCAACAACAAGACAATACGATTTACCAACTCACGCCGGAAGGTGTGAAAGATACCATTCCTGCCGAAGTACAAGCCAACGGCAACAATGGACAGCCTGTGACCGGAACAGACGGACAACAATATATTTACGACCAATCCACTGGCAGCTGGCTGCTGCAAAGCTTGGTCGGTACGGCGGCAGGCGCATTCATCGGTAACGCGCTGGCAAACAAATTCACACAAGCGCGTAATCAAAACAGCCCGATTGCCCAACGCGCACGCGCCCATTATTATCAAACGGCCCGTCCCAACAGCCGTACCAGCCAGCAACTCAATACCCGTAGCCTGCCTGCGCAACAACAGGCGGCGCAACAACAACGTTACCGTCAAACAACCCAGCAGCCGTCCAATTATCGCCGCCCAATGAGTCGCGGTTTTGGCCGCCGCCGCTAAAGCCATTTGATTGTTTTAAACAGGTTTCCGATTCGGCAAAGAATGGTTATTAGGAAAGACAACGTATTTGTCGATTAAAACAGATGAAGGTCGTCTGAAAATTCAGACGACCTTTGTTTATGCATCGCCATAAGATGCAAGATGCCTTCAGTCAATACTCTTTATCAAAAGAAAAGGGGAATGCGGGCGCATCTGCATTTTCAGACGACCTGAGTTTCAAGTAAAATCTACCTCGTCTGAAACACACTCAATCTCTCAGTAAGGAAAACATCATGAGCAACCATCACAAACTCATCATCCTCGGCTCAGGGCCTGCCGGCTACACCGCCGCCGTCTATGCCGCCCGCGCCAACCTCAAGCCCGTCATCATTACCGGCGTCGAACAGGGCGGACAACTGATGACCACCACCGAAGTCGACAACTGGCCCGCCGACGCCGAAGGCGTACAAGGCCCGGAACTGATGGCGCGCTTCCTTGCCCATGCCGAACGCTTCGGCACCGAAATGATTTTCGACCAAATCCACACCGTCGATTTGCAAAACCGACCCTTCACCCTCAAAGGCGATATGGGCGAATACACCTGCGATGCCCTGATTGTCGCCACCGGCGCATCCGCCAAATATCTGGGGCTGCCCAGTGAAGAAACCTTTGCCGGCAAAGGCGTATCCGCCTGCGCGACCTGTGACGGTTTCTTCTATAAACAACAAGACGTAGCCGTCGTCGGAGGCGGCAATACTGCCGTAGAGGAAGCCCTTTACCTCGCCAACATCGCCAACACCGTTACCCTGATCCACCGCCGCGACAGCTTCCGCGCCGAAAAAATCATGGTGGACAAACTCATGCAGCGCGTTGAAGAAGGCAAAATCATCCTCAAACTCAACAGCAATCTGGAAGAAGTCTTGGGCGACGAAGGCGGCGTCACCGGCGCTCGTCTGAAACGCAACGACGGCACCACCGAAGATATTGCCGTCAAAGGCGTTTTCATTGCCATCGGCCATAAACCCAACACCGACATTTTCAAAGGCCAGCTCGATATGGATGAAACCGGCTACCTGAAAACCAAAGGCGGTACGGGCGACAACGTCGGCGCGACCAATATCGAAGGCGTATGGGCGGCAGGCGACGTCAAAGACCATACCTACCGTCAAGCCATCACCAGCGCGGCTTCCGGTTGCCAAGCCGCACTGGACGCCGAACGCTGGCTCGACCGCCAAGGGTTGTAAAATATAGTGGATTAAATTTAAATCAGGACAAGGCGACGAAGCCGCAGACAGTA
>CAUSDA010000116.1:0-6810 GCA_963529965.1 uncultured Neisseria sp. | reverse complement strand
ATCTGTACTGTCTGCGGCTTCGTCGCCTTGTCCTGATTTAAATTTAATCCACTAGAAATGCCGATAAAAAAGGTCGTCTGAAACAGAAAATCCGTTTTCAGACGACCTTTTAAAATCATTCGGTATTATTCGGCGTTGTTTTGTGCCACTTCTTCAGTTTCGGCGGCTGCGCCGACTTGCTCGGCTTCTACTGCCTCAGTTTTCGCTGCCTGTTTGGCCGCTTGGTGCTCGGCTTGTTCTGCCAAAGCCTGCTGGACAAACGGATGCTGTTGAGCGATGGCTTGTTCTTCCGCGCTGACTTCGCCTTTGAAGCGGTTGTTCAAATCAAAACGTTTTCCACCGCGCGCCAGGGCTTTGAGGTAGCGTGGGCGGCGGCAATGGTTGGCGAGGACGCGGGCGATCAGGGCAGGGTCGTATTGGGGCAGCGCGGCAACAAGGTCTTGGTCGATGCCGACGGCCAGCGGTTTGAATCGTTTGAAGACGTCGTATTTGCCGTAGATGTGGTCGGCAATCATGTCGGTCTGTTTTTTCTTGCTCATGGTTTGGACGGCGGATTTCAAAGCTGCGCCCAAAGCGGTTTCTTGTGTCATGTCGTTTGTATTCCTCTAAAATAAAGCCGTGCGTTTCGCTATGGCACGGTAATGGCGGTATTTTAGTATAAAGCCTGTGTTTTGGCTAAGTTTTTTTGCGAATGTTCGATTGTATAGTGGATTAACTTTAAACCAGTACAGCGTTGCCTCGCCTTGCCGTACTACCTGTACTGTCTGCGGCTTCGTCGCCTTGTCCTGATTTAAATTTAATCCACTATAAATGTTTATTTGCGGACGGGCCGGCACACTTATCTTAATAGGCGTTGAGAAAGGTTGTCTGAAAATGTTCGGCACAATCCGCCATGTTTGTTTTCAGACGACCTCAAGTGCGCAGATGAAGCGCTTCGTATTTTGCCGGCCGGCAAATCCAATCTTTACTGGGCTTCTTTTTGCAAGAGCAGGCCGATTTTGCTGTTTTCGGTCTGTTCAATATTAGGCAGGATGTCGTCAGCAGTAAACGCTTTGCCATCATTGCCCACGCCGCGCAAATAATAATGCGCATCGCCACTGCGTTCGTAATAAAACAATCGGAACGGTTCGGCACTAAACGGCGTGCTGCTCGTATCGACTATAAATATCGGCTTGTTCGGTTGGGATTCTTGAAGCTGCTCCAACGACTCCGGATAAGCGCCGTGTTGCAGGCGGTAGAATTCGATTTCGGAAACCAACGTAGACAAGTTATTTACCGCCAGTTGCTGCCTCAGTTCGTCGTACACGCCTCCTCGTTGAACAAAGCCGAAATAAAACAATGCGCCGTATAGCGCGACCGTGCATAACATGCCCAAGGAAGCAATAAGGGCAACGATTTTCGCGCCGCGTTTGCGCCATCCTAATATACTTAACACCAAAGCCGCTATACCGAAGAGCAAACCGATAAGCGGGATAAAGGAAATAGCGGCAAGGACGTAGGCGGCGGTGTGGATTTTTGCCTGCGGCGCGGCGTGTGTGTGGTTTTCAGTATTTTCCATTTAATGTTTCTGAATATATATAGCGTTAAGGTCGTCTGAAAAGCACCATATCATAATATCATATGAATAGGCGTTTCAGACGACCTCTTTCAATTTTATCCGCACTATTTGGCAATATCGGGCGTATCGACAACTACGTCGACATTTTGCGCGCGATGGCGCAGGGCGTGGTCGATAAGCACGAGCGCGAGCATGGCTTCGGCGATGGGGGCGGCGCGCAGGCCGACGCAGGGGTCGTGTCTACCGTGGGTGGCGAGTTCGACGGGGTTGCCGTTGATGTCGATGCTGCGGCGCGGAGTGGCGATGGAGCTGGTGGGTTTGATGGCGATGTTGACGTGGATGTCTTGCCCGGTGCTGATGCCGCCGAGGATTCCGCCTGAGTGGTTAGACAGGAAGCCTTGCGGGGTGAGTTCGTCGCCGTGTTCGCTGCCGCGCTGGATGACGCTGCCGAAACCTGCGCCGATTTCCACGCCTTTGACGGCGTTGATGCCCATCATGGCGTAGGCGATTTCGGCATCGAGACGGTCGAAAACGGGTTCGCCCAAGCCCACGGGGACGTTGGCCGCTTCGATATGCAGTTTCGCGCCGACGGAATCCAACGATTTGCGCACGCTGTCCATATAGTTTTCCAGCTCGGCAATTTGGCTTTGGTTGGCGGCGAAGAAGGGGTTTTGGGAAATGTGTTCGTAGCCTTCAAACTGAATTTCTTTTTCGCCGACTTGGGTAACGTAGGCGGTGATTTCCGTGCCGAATTTTTCTTTCAGCCATTTTTTGGCGACGGCTCCTGCGGCAACGCGGGCGGCGGTTTCGCGGGCGGAGCTTCTGCCGCCGCCGCGGTAGTCGCGCGTGCCGTATTTGTGCCAATAGGTATAGTCGGCATGGCCGGGACGGAAGCTGGTGGCGATGTTGCCGTAGTCTTTGCTGCGTTGGTCGGTATTGCGGATTAAGAGGGCGATGGGTGTGCCGGTGGTTTTGCCTTCAAAGACGCCGGAGAGGATTTCGACTTGGTCGGCTTCGCGGCGTTGGGTAACGTGGCGGCTGGTGCCGGGTTTGCGCCGGTCGAGATCGGCTTGGATGTCTGATTCGGTCAATGCCAGTCCGGGCGGGCAGCCGTCGATAATGCAGCCCAAACCGGCGCCGTGGCTTTCGCCGAAGGTGGTAACGGTGAAGAGTTGTCCGAAAGTGTTGCCTGCCATGTTTCCCTCTATCGGTCATTTGCTGAAAGATGACGGATTTTAGCATACAAAGGTCGTCTGAAACGCTTTCGGCGGGCGAATCCTGCCTTTGACACACCTTCTGTTATCGAATCAAATCCCAAGCGAATTTGCCTATGGTCAGACACAGCAACACCATAAATCCATAACGCAGAAACTGGGTGCCGCCGCGTATCGCCAATTTCGCACCGACCACGCCGCCGCACAAATTCGCCAGCGCAAGCGGGATTGCCCACGTCCAAACGACGTGCCCTTGCGGTATGAAAAATGTCAGCGCGGCGAGATTGGTGGTCGAGTTGATGACTTTGCCCGATGCGTTTGCCGTCAGAAAATCGTAGCCGTAAAAACGGACGAACACGAAAGCCAAAAGGCTGCCCGTCCCCGGCCCGAAAATGCCGTCGTAAAAGCCGATTAATGCGCCGAAAAACAAGCCCCACAAGGTTTCGCGGCGCGTCAGCTTTTCATTGCGCACCGTTTGTCCCAAATCTTTTTTGATAAAGGTATAAACACACATGGCAATCATGATGACCAGCATCGCCGGTTTCATGTATTGTACGGGGAAGAAGACCACGGCTTTCGCGCCCAGATAGGAAGCGGCAAACGCCAGCACGGCGGCAGGCAGCAACATTTTCCACGGCACGGGGATTCTGCGCAGATATTGCCCCGTGGCAGTAACCGTCCCGCAGCAGGAGGCAAACTTATTCACGCCCATCACCGAAGCAACAGGCGTGGAAGTTGGCAGCAAGTTAAACAGCCCGGGTATTTGCAACAACCCGCCGCCGCCGACCGCCGCGTCCATCAGTCCGGCGCAAAATCCGGTGAGCAGTAAGAGGTAGAAAAAGGAATCTACGGGCATAGTCCCTCCCTTGAAAAAGCCACCTTATCGGTGTCGCGCGATTGTGGCGGAATGCTATCTGAAACAGGCGGTATTTTAACTGAAACCCATCTGCACCGTATTACCGCCTATCCCGTTTCAGACGACCTTTTCTTTTAGATTCAGTGACTCACATTGCGGAAGAGGCGTTCCTCCATTAGAATCCGCCCTTCCTTGTTTTCCCGCCTATTAAGGTACTACGACTACGGACAAAACCGTTTTCAGACGACCTGTTTGACCCGATGCCGCAAAAGCGCAATGCCACTGCCCTCTGACTGACCTTTCTTTTCAGTCGCTTTAAAGATATAGTGGGCCAACTTAAAACAAGGGCGGCTTTGCGTTGCCCTGCCCTGCGTTTTATCCATCTGCCTAAATGATGCGTTTCAGCTCAGTTGAAAGAAACTCCGCGATGAAAGAATTAGACAAAACCGACCTGAAAATCCTGAAAATCCTTCAGCAAAATGCCCGCACACCCATGACGGAGTTGGCAGAAAAAGTCGGATTATCCACCACTCCGGTTACCGAACGCGTCCGCCGCCTTGAGCGCGACAATTTCATTACCGGCTATCATGCCCGCCTCAACCCGCACCAACTCGGGCAAAGCCTGCTGGTCTTTGTCGAGCTGAAGCTGCGTTCCAAATCAGGCAATATTTTTGAAGATTTCCGCCGCGAAATCATGCGGATTCCGCAAATTTTGGAATGCCACCTCGTATCCGGCGAATACGATTACCTGATTAAAGTCCGCCTGCCCAATATGGCGGCTTATCGGGATATGTTGGGCAATATCCTGCTGCACCTGCCTGCGGCAGCGGAAAGCCGCAGCTATGTCGTTATGGAAGAGGTCAAAGAAACGGCAGTGTTAGATTTAGAGTGATTTAACTACATTAAAAAAGGTCGTCTGAAAGTTTATAACGTTCAGACGACCTTTTTTCAAAATACCTTTTATACCCACGATAGAAACACTATCAACTAAGATACTTTGAAAGCTTCAAACCCATCCCTTCCCCATCAAACCCAAGCATTTCCCTACCAAACCCACAAACAAAAAAAAATGCACACATCCAACTGAATGTGTGCCAAGTCTACAAAGGAGAAATAGAGGAGAAACTATTAACTGACTACTCGAACCAGCTAACGAATCGGATTATCCATGAAAATAAAATTTTAGGCAAGTATTTTTCTTGTAAAATTTCTAAATTAATTGGTTGGAATATTTAAGCTGTAACTCTATTTCATCACTCTTCGCCTACTGTATTCCAATAAAATAAAAACCACCCGCTGCAAACCGAATACCAAACCAGCATCAACAGCTTCCAAACCTGCCCGCCGAATCAATGTTAAAATACGCGTCCCTGTCATTCACGAGCAAAACACATCATGACCGCCGCCATCGAACACGTCCAAGCCGCCGCCTTTGATTTGGACGGCACATTATGCGATTCCGTCCCCGACCTTGCCGCCGCAGCCGAAGCCATGCGCGAATATCTCGGCATGGAGCCGCTGCCTGCCAAAACAGTAAAAAGCTACGTCGGCGACGGCATCGGCAAACTCGTCCACCGCGTCATCACCAACGACCGCGACCAAGAAGCCGCGCCCGATTTATGGGAAAAAGGTTTCGTGTTCTACATGAAATACTACCGCGACCACTTGAGCGACTTCACCCGCCCCTACCCCGAAACCGAAGCCGGGCTGGCATTACTCAAATCGCTGGGCATCCCGCTGGTGGTCATCACCAACAAAAACGAAATCCTCGCCGCCGAACTCTTGAAACAGCTCGGACTCACCGACTACTTCAGCCTGATTCTCGGCGGCGACAGCCTGCCCGAAAAGAAACCCAGCCCACTGCCGCTGCAACACGCCGCCGAAGTCTTGGGCATCAACCCCGCCAATATGATCATGGTCGGCGACTCCCGCAACGACATCATCGCCGCCAAAGCCGCAGGCTGCCTCAGCGTCGGCGTCACCTTCGGCTACGGCGACATGACTTTATTGTCGCAAGACAAAGCGACCAAGCCCGATTGGATTATCGGCTCGCTGCCCGAAATTTATGAAAACCTGCGACCGAAAAAAGCGGAAGACGGCGAGTAATCAGTATCCTTGTTTTCAGACGACCTTTATTTCCACTTCAAAGGTCGTCTGAAAATAGAGCCGTGGAAATAAAAAGATTCGTCATTATCGAACAAAGAGAATGACGGAATGAAAGTTGCTTATCTCTCCTCTATCCTACGACACACAAGTCAGATTCAAGAATCTGACCTACGAATCGACTGACCTACGAATCGACCTTTTCAGACGACCTCTGCATGAAACCCCAAAAATCCCTGCGCGCCCGCGCGATGGACATCCTTTCCCGACAGGAAATCAGCCGCGTCGGGCTTAAGCGCAAGCTCGCCCCGTATGCCGAAAGCGAAGAAGAATTGGAAAACGTGTTGGATGAATTTGCCGAACGCAACTGGCAATCCGACCAACGCTACGCCGAAGCCTACATCCACAACAAAAGCCGCCAACACGGTTCCCTGCGTCTGAAACAGGCATTGGCGCAGCAAGGCATAGACGAAACCGTCAGCCGCGAATTCATGCCCGACAAAGCGAGCGAACTGCAAACCGCAGTCGCCGTGTTGCGCAAAAAATTCAAACAACCTGCCGCCGATTTGAAAGACAAGCAAAAACAAGCGCGCTTCCTCGCCTATCGCGGCTTCGATATGGACACCATCCACGCCGCGCTCAAAAGCAGTTGGAATGAAGACGATGTTTTTGAATACGGAGAAAATTAAACCGCCCTGCTTGAATCTTCCTGTCCATCGGCGTACCCTTACGCTTTTGCCACCCATTCACAACAGAGATGACCATGTCCGAAGAACAACGCAACGCCCCTAATCCGCTTTTGGAAGACGAACGCAAAAACCCCGTTTACCGGCTCGGTCGGGCTGTCGCCGGATTTATGGTTATCGTATGGGCGGGCGTATTGATTTTGGTGTTTTATTTAGTATTCCGTTTTTGGTTAAACTAAATTTCTCGCACGCTCTCCATCCCATTTTTACAACCGTTTTCACCTTGCAAAAAGGTCGTCTGAAAAATCAAATATCGATTTTTCAGACGACCTTTTCCAATTTATAGTGGATTAACTTTAAATCAGGACAAGGCGACGAAGCCGCAGACAGTAC
>CAUSDA010000115.1:0-7004 GCA_963529965.1 uncultured Neisseria sp. | reverse complement strand
GCCGCAGGCGTAGGCATGGCAGGCGTGAAACAATGCTTTGATGAATGGCTGGAAAGCAACGGGGCGGGGAAACACGAAGACCGTCGAATCATCGAGCAGGCAGCCGCATTTATGGACGTTTACGCCCTGTCCATGCGCTTTTCAGACTGGAACAGCCAAACCGTGAACCAAAATCACGCAGGCTATCGGAAACAGGAAGGGCATATAACTGAATATTGGTTAGTTCCTGTTGTATTTGAAGAAGAAATCTGCCAAAACTTCGACAAGCTGAAAGTTTGCGAAGTGTTACACACCGAGCAATGGCTGAAAAAACCAAACAACGGCAGATGGCAACACCAGCGCAAATACAACGGCGCATCAGCACGATTCTATGTTTTGATGGGGGAAGCCCCGCCCGATATTGACGAATGACCGAAAAACAGCCCGCCATGACCGATACAGGCGGGCTTTTTTACGCCCATTACTTCAGACAATCCATCCCATCCGCCATAAAACCGACGGCAGGCCCCTAATTTTCGAGAATTAGAGCTATTCAACCCCTGCCCGATACCAATCCATACCCAAACAGCAAAACGCGCCTACGGCGCAATTACGCCCTATTTCCGCCATGACCGACGGGGATAAATAATTTCCAGACCAATACGCGCGGACAGATAAAACCCTATGCGCGAGACAAATATAGTGGTTACTGTGGTTACCACAAAACTTAACATTTATAACTATATGAATATCAATATAAAAACAAAGAAAAAATGGTAACCACCTACATTAATTTAACAGGTTACCGAGTGGTTACCAGTGGTTACCCTTTTATTTTCATGCGCTTATGCTTCAAATCAAACAGCAGTAACCAGCGGTAACCATGTGAAGATGTGTAAGTGGTTACCATGAAAGCCCCGACTTATAAGACTTTGACGGCTTGGTAACACGGGTAACCACGGTAACCACTACTTTTTTATCTATATACGCTTTTTTGTGTGGACGCATGACCGACAGAGCCGATACAACCTAAAACCGCCCGAAAGGCAACATCGGACGGCTGGAAGAATAGGGCAAACACCAGCCCACGAGACGGCGTGTGATTGTTGGTGTTACAATCCGACCATATTTCACAGCTTGGCAGAAATGCCACAAAATATTTTTGCCCCTGCCACCCAAACAGCTTAAACTGGCAATCTGACAAGGGGTAAAGAGTGCCAAAAAAATGCCCCTACCTTAAAGTTTTGGGGTAACTTTTGGGGTAACTTTTACCACAAACAAGAGCATGATTATATTTAAATCAATAAGTTAATCTAAAAGTACGATTGACCCCGCCTCCACCAAACCTAATTTTCAGTTTTATTTTATAACGTATAAAAGCCTTGAAATATAACAATTATTTCAAGGCTTTTTGTTATCTCGTGTCTGATAAAGCTTTTGAGATGTTTAAAGCAAACAGGAATCTACTATCGACAAATCAAACTGCTTCACCGTTCTGCTTTGCCTCCAAAAGCTCCCAGCGTTCCAATTTTTCCAAAAGCAGTGTTTCGATTTCTTCGGCGCGGTTTTGCAATGCACCGGCTTTCTCATAATCTTTGAAGATTTCAGGATCGGAAAGCTGCACGTTGATTTCGGTCTGTTTGGTTTCCAGGGCGGCGATTTCGTCGGGTAGGGCGTCGAGTTCGCGCTGTTCTTTGTAGGAAAGTTTGACCGTGCGGTTGGCTTTGGGTTTGGCTTTTTCCGGTTCTGCGGTTGTTTTAGGGGCGGAGGTCGTCTGAATTTTCTCTTCGCGTGATTTTGCGTCGATATAGTCCTGATAGCCGCCAATGTATTCTTTCAGACGACCTTGTCCTTCGAAAACAATACTTTGGGTAATGACATTGTCGAGGAACATACGGTCATGCGAGACAAGGAATACCGTGCCTTGATAATCGCGCAGCAGGTCTTCGAGCAGCTCTTGGGTGTCGATGTCTAGGTCGTTGGTCGGTTCGTCCAAGACCAGGATATTGGCGGGGCGGGTGAAGAGTTTTGCCAGCAGGAGGCGGTTGCGTTCGCCGCCGGAGAGCGATGAGACGGGGCTTTGCGCGCGGGCAGGGTGGAACAGGAAATCTTCCAAATAGCTCATGACGTGTTTTTTCTTGCCGCCGATTTCGACGTAATCGTTGCCTTGGCCGAGCGTGTAAAACACGGTGTCGTTTTCGTTCAGCGCGCTGCGGAATTGGTCGAAATAGGCGACTTCCTGCTTGCTGCCGATGCGGATTCTGCCGTAGGTCGGCTGCAATTCGCCCAGAATCAGCTTGAGGAAGGTGGTTTTGCCGATACCGTTGGGGCCGATTAAGCCGATTTTGTCACCGCGCTGCAAGATGGCGGAAAATTTGTCCATGATGACTTTGTCGCCATAGGCAAACGAGGCGTGTTCCAGCTCGGCGATGATTTTGCCGCTTTTCTCGCCGCTGTCGAGTTTGAAGTTGACCTGTCCTTGTACGTTGCGGCGTTCGGCGCGCTGGCGGCGTAGCTCTTCCAAACGGCGTACGCGGCCTTCATTACGGGTACGGCGCGCTTCGATACCTTTGCGTATCCATGCTTCTTCTTGCGCATGAAATTTGTCAAATAAGCGGTTATGTTCCGCCTCGACTGCCAACTCTTGCGCTTTTTTCTCGCTGTATTTGGAGAACGAGCCGGGATAGGAGCGCAGAATGCCTCGGTCGAGTTCGACAATGCGCGTGGCGATGTTGTCCAGAAAACGGCGGTCGTGGGTAATCACGACCAAGCTGCCTTCAAACGCTTTGAGCAGGTTTTCCAACCAGATAATCGCGTCGATGTCCAAATGGTTGGTCGGTTCGTCCAGCAGCAATACGTCGGGCTTCTGCACCCAAGCCTGCGCCAAGGCGACGCGCTTTTTCTGCCCGCCGGAGAGGTTACCGATTTTTTCATTTTCCGGCAGACCGAGTTCACCTAAAGTCTGCTTCACCGCCGCATCCAGCTTCCAGCCATCCTTCGCTTCGATTTCAAGCTGCAATTCGTTGAGTTCTTTTAATAAAACGTCGTCTGAATTGTGTTCCAAATCATGGCTGACGCGGTGGTAACGGCCCAGCAGGTCGCGGATTTCGCCCAAGCCTTCGGCGACGGTGTCGAATACGGTGGCTTCCTTGTCAAAAAACGATTCCTGCGGCACATAAACGATTTTGAGGTTGTTTTGAACGATAATCTGCCCGTCGTCGAGCTTTTGCACGCCGGCGAGGATTTTCAGAAACGAAGACTTACCCGCGCCGTTACGGCCGATTAAGCCGATTTTCTCGCCGCTGTCGAGTTGGAAGGAAGTTTTGTCGAGCAGGGCGACATGGCCGACGGCAAAGGAAGCGTTTTCTACGGATAAGATGTTCATAAGGAAATAGGGAAAAATAAAATCAAGTCGTGTATTTTAACTGATTTTAAAAAGCTCTGTGATAGGTACGAAGAGAGATGGATAGAACTAAAGAATATTGAGAAACTTGAATCAATCGATATAATTTAACATAATATACATTATGCGAACTAATGTAACAGATAATAAGTTACTCACAAACAAAATTCGCCCCTTATTTTTACAGGTGGATTTTTCCAAGTGCGAACTATTTAATTTTATGCATGCGTTTGTCTGTATAGACACACAGTACACCGCTATTGTTGTAGATGACTTGATGATTGGTATCGCAGAAAAATGCTGACAATTCGATAGGAACTTTTTCACTACCCCATGTTTGTGGTGAAAGGAATATAAGTTTGCCCGGCGTACATTTTTGAATTTCATCTTTATTGATTTTGCTCACCACACAAACATCACTTTGATCGATATTTGTATCAGAATTTGTATCCGACTTCATTTTGTCACAACCAACAACCAGTACAGTCAAAGCCGTCAAAATTAGAATCGAAGATTTTCTCATATCTATTTACTCCTCAAAACTCAAGCTAAATTCACAACTTGGCAATAAACTTCGACGGAACCTTTTTAGTCAGCCAAACGCCGTTGTCTGCGAGGTAAAACTGATGACCGTCGGCAAGCATGGCTGCGGTGTCGATGGTCAACACGACGGGTTTGCCATGTCGGGAACCGACTTTGATTGCGGTTTCGATATCTGCCGAAAGATGGACGAAATGGCGTGAACCTGCATGCAATCCCTGACCAAATATCGACTGCACCGATTTTTCCGCTGTGCCGTGATATAGGATATCAGGCGGTGTCGTTGCGCGATACTGGATTTCAACCTGTTTTGTGGAATGCCCTTGCGCGGCACGAATACGCTTGCCGTCTTCTGATACGGTAAACCGTTTTTTGTCATTGTTTTCAACGACTTCCATTAAATTATCGTACGTCAATGCAACGCCGGTAAAGTTGTGCTTGGGGTGATTTGCTTGTGCCAGCAGGATATCAATATCCACCCAGCCGTTTTTGTCCAAAGTAATTCCGATCTGTTCGGGTCTGTGACGCAAGATCAGGCTGAGGAATTTGCTGACGGATTTTTGTTGTTTTTCATTTAATCTCATTGGTGTTTTTCTTTCTTTTAAGTATTTTCAGACGACCCTCTCTACAAAGGTCGTCTGAAATTTATTTATCCAACCCTTCCTGCACCATCTGCGCAGCGCGTACCACTGCTCGGGCTTTGTTCTGCGTTTCCTGCCATTCGGAGGTCGGGTCGGAGTCGGCGACGATACCTGCGCCGCTTTGGACGTATAACGTGTTGTTTTTCACTACGGCGGTGCGGATGGCGATTGCCAAATCCATGTCGTTGTTGAAGCCCCATACGCCGACGGCGCCGCCGTAGATGCCGCGTTTGCTTGGTTCGACTTCTTCGATGATTTCCATGGCGCGGACTTTGGGTGCGCCAGAGAGTGTGCCGGCGGGGAACGTGGCGGCGAGGATGTCCATATTGGTAACGCCCTCTTTCAGACGGCCTTCGACGTTGGAAACGATGTGCATCACATGGGAGTATTTTTCAATCACCATTTTGTCGGTTACTTTAACTTCGCCCGTTTTGCTGATGCGGCCGACGTCGTTGCGTCCTAAATCGATAAGCATGACGTGTTCGGCGATTTCTTTGGCGTCGCTTAATAAATCCTGCTCATTGGCAAGGTCTTCGGCGGGTGTTTTGCCGCGCAGGCGCGTGCCGGCGATGGGGCGGACGATGACGTCGTCGCGTTCGCGGCGGACGAGGATTTCGGGCGAGGAACCGACGATGTGAAAATCGCCGAAATCGTAGTAGAAGAGATAAGGCGAAGGGTTGAGCGTGCGCAAGGCGCGGTAGAGGGCGAGCGGGCTGTCGGTGAATTCCATGCTCATGCGCTGGCTGGGGACGACCTGCATACAATCGCCTGCGAAGATGTAGTCTTTGATTTTGTCGACGCAGGCTTTGAACGGCTCTTCGCCGAATTCGCTGACGGCTTCGGTGTGTTTGCTGCCGAGCGAGAGCGGGATGGCGCAGCTTTGGCGCAACTGGGTGCGGATGTCTTCGAGGCGTTCGCGGGCGCGTTCGTAGCCGTCTGGCTGCGCCGGATCGGCGTAAACGATGAGGTGGATTTTACCGCTCAAATTGTCAATAACCGCCAACTCTTGCGACAACATCAGCAAGATGTCGGGCGTGCCGAGCGGGTCGGCTTTGGCGGTGTTTTTCAGGCGGTGGGCGAAGTGTTCGAAATTGTAGATGGTTTCGTAACCGAAGTAGCCTACCAATCCGCCGGTAAAACGTGGCAAGCTTGGGATTTCGGGCGTTTTGAAGCGGTTGTGGAAGGCTTCGATAAAGGGCAGCGGATTGCCGTCGTGTTGCTCAACGATTTCACCGTTTTGATAAACATCGACGTGTTTGCCGCTGACTTTGAGATAGTGGCTGCAAGGCAGGCCGATAAAGGAATAGCGGCCGAAACGTTCGCCGCCGACAACGGATTCGAGCAGGTAGGTATAGGGGCGGTTGGCGAGTTTGAGATAGAGGGAAAGCGGCGTATCCAGGTCGGCAAGGAGTTCTTGAACGAGCGGGATGCGGTTGTAGCCTTGGGCGGCTTGGGCTTGGTATTCTTGTTTGCTGATCATTTCTATTCCGTTTGTCGGGTACTTTTCAGACGACCTTATCCGAGTAAAAACCGGTTGAATTATCCGAAAAGTATAGCAGTTTATCGATGGTGTTGACAGTATGCGGGTCGTCTGAAAAAGCAAAACGCCGTTTGCTATCAACGGCGTTTTAGGCTGGGGATATCAGGCGTTTGGCGTAGCGGTATGGCGTTTTTTAGCCTGCTTCCATTTGTATGTGTAGCCGAGTACGACCGGAATCAGCGACAGGATGAATTTGAAGGTCCAGCTTGCATACCATGGTCTGTTCAGGATAATCGCCTCCCCTCCGGAAGCGGGAACCACGATGTCTTTGATGGCGAACCAATCCAAATATGGCCACCAACACATTACCAAGCTGCCTAAAAACAGCGGCCAGATATTACGGCTCAAATTAATCTGCCACAGGCGGAAGCATACGCCTGCCCATACCAGCGTCAGGCCGGTAATCAGGAAGATGGTGTAAGTATCGGCGCCGAGAAAGGCGGCGATGAAATAAGTCAGCACCACCCAAATGACGGCAAGGACAAGGACGATGATTTCTTCAGGACGTTTGAACATTTCAGCGCTTCTCCAAAGCAATGTCGCATCATACGGTTTAGGGCGGGCTGACGATTGGTGGCGCGGGAATCTTTAGGGATAACATATAAAACATTGCTTCCGCACCAATCAGCCTGCCTGAAAGTCTGTTCAGGCGATACTATACCCGAAACGAAATAGTTTGAATATGCTACTTATTGCTAGGATGGGCGTTTCAGACGACCCTCAAATCGTTGAAAAAGGTCGTCTGAAAACCGATACCTTCAGACGCCCTTAAACCATTTTCAGACGACCTCTTTGCGCCCTGTCTTTCCGATGTATAGTGGATTAACTTTAAATCAGGACAAGGCGGCGAAGCCGCAGACAGTACAGATAGTACGGAACCGATTCACTTGGTGCTTCAGCA
>CAUSDA010000114.1:0-7055 GCA_963529965.1 uncultured Neisseria sp. | reverse complement strand
GTGCTTCAGCACCTTAGAGAATCGTTCTCTTTGAGCTAAGGCGAGATAACGCCGTCCTGGTTTAAAGTTAATCCACTCTATCCGCAGGCGAAGCCTTTTCAGACGACCTCACACGCCCAAATACCCTTCCCTGCTGGCAAGCCATCTTGCCAGATGCGCTTCAACGATTTCGGGGTTTTGTTCAATCAGCAAGGGGGCGATTTCGCGCGCTTGTTCCAAGAGGTGCAGGTCTTCTTCGAGGTTGGCGAAACGCAGCATGGGAACGCCGCTTTGACGCGCGCCGAGAAATTCGCCGGGGCCGCGGATGTTGAGGTCTTGGCGGGCGATTTCGAAGCCGTCGGTGTGTTCGTAGATGACTTTCAGCCGCGCTTTGGCGAGTTCGCTCAAGGGTTCGGCAAACAGGAGGACGCACACGCTTTCTGCCGCGCCGCGCCCTACCCGCCCGCGTAATTGGTGCAGCTGCGCCAAGCCCATGCGCTCGGCGTGTTCGATCACCATCAGGGCGGCGTTGGGCACATCTACGCCGACTTCGATGACGGTGGTGGCGACCAAGACGTTCAGACGGCCTGCGGCAAATTCCGCCATGACTTCGGCTTTTTCGGCGGCTTTCATGCGCCCGTGTACCAAGCCGATGTTGAGTTCGGGCAAGGCTGCCTGAAGCTGCTCGAGGGTTTCGGTGGCGGTTTGCAGTTGCAGGGTTTCGCTTTCTTCAATCAGCGGGCAGACCCAGTATGCCTGCTGCCCTTTGCGGCAGATGTTGAGGACGAAGCCTTCGACTTCGGCGCGGCGGACGTTGTTGACGAGGCGGGTTTTAATCGGGGTGCGCCCGGGCGGCAATTCGTCAATGACGGACACGTCCAAGTCGGCGAAGAAACTCATGGCGAGCGTGCGCGGGATGGGCGTGGCGGACATCATCAGCTGGTGGACGTCGCGCCCTTTGTTTTTGAGGGCGAGGCGTTGGGCGACGCCGAAGCGGTGTTGTTCGTCCACAATCACCAAGCCGAGATTCTGGAACTCGACGTCGTCTGAAAACAGGGCGTGCGTGCCGACGGCGATTTTGACGGTGCCGTCGGCAAGTTTGGCTTTGGCTTCGTCTTTGGCTTTTTTGCGCTGGCTGCCGGAGAGCCAAACGACTTCGAGTCCTAAAGGTTCGAGCCATTGTTTGAACTTGATGAAATGCTGTTCGGCAAGGATTTCGGTCGGCGCCATTACAGCCGCTTGCGCGCCGGATTCAATGGCGGTCAGCGCGGACAAGGCGGCGACGATGGTTTTGCCGCTGCCGACATCGCCTTGCAGCAGGCGGTGCATGGGGTGGGTTTGCGCCATGTCGCGGCGGATTTCGGACACGACTCGTTCTTGGGCATCAGTCAGGGCAAACGGCAAGGCGTGGCGCAGGGCTCGGGTCAACGTGCCGTCGCCGCCCAATGCCGCTGCCGTGCCGCTGACACGCTTCTGCCGCGCCAGCCGCATGGAAAGCTGTTGCGCCAAAAGTTCGTCGAATTTGAGCCGCTGCCATGCGGGCAGTGCGCCGTCGGAAAGCTGGTGGATGGTGAAACTCGGCGGCGGCGAATGCAAAAGGCGCAGGCTTTCGGCGAGGTGCGGCAGTTTCAGACGGCCCAATAAGGCATCGGGCAGCGTGTCGTGCAGCGGCGTAACGTCCAACGCCGTCTGAATGATGCGGCGCAAAGTGGGCTGGTTCAAGCCGTTTACGGTCGGATAGACGGGCGTGAGGCTTTCCGCCAAACCGCTGCTCTCGGCATCGCGGATTTTGGGATGAATCATCTCGTCGCCGTGAAACCCGTGTTTGATTTCGCCCACGGCGCGGATGCGTTTGCCGACCGCCATCTGTTTCTGGTTGCTGGCGTAAAAGTGGATGAAGCGCAGAAAAAGGACGCTGCCGGAATCGTCGGCGATTTGGACGATAAGCTGCTTGCGCGGTTTGAACGTGACTTCCTGATGGATGACCTCGCCCTCGACCTGACACGGCACGCCGATAGGCGCGTCTTTAATCGGCATGATGTGCGTCTCGTCCTCGTAACGCAGCGGCAGATGCAAAACCAAATCCCACGCGGTGTTGAGGTTGAGTTTGTCGAGCTTCTTGGCGGAAACGTCGGTAATTTTGAGCTGTTTCTGGGTTTCGGGCGTCATCATGGCTTTGTCCTTTAATGGCGCGTATTTTAGCTGAAAATGTAGGAAGGGGTCGTCTGAAAGGACGTTCAGACGACACGAAGGCATCGTTTGCGCCTTCATCTCAAGTTACCCCGCGATCTACCCACTTAGCAAAATAATATTGAAAAGATATAATCATTTCCGCAACTATTCTTACATGCGGAAACCATCTTAAATAGGAGACAATAATGAACTCATTGTTCACACGCGTATGCCCTGCCCTAATCATTGCCTTGGCTTTATCAGCCTGCGGCAGCAGCGGACAAACGCCCTCAACAAGCCCGACCACAACCGTACCCGAAAACGGAAGCAAACCCGCAGAAAACAAACCTGTCGAGCCATCAGGCAATACAACGGCTGATAACAAACCCGCGGAGCCATCAGGCAATACAACGGCTGATAACAAACCCGCCGAACCATCAGACAATACAACGGCTGACAACAAACCCGCCGAACCATCAGACAATACAACGGCTGACAACAAACCCGCCGAACCACCCCAAAACACGTCGTCTGAAAACAAAGAAAATACCACGGTAGAAACCAAGCCCCAACCGGACGACAAACCCATTACGCCGCCCATTGTCATCCCCCCTGCCACTCCCACACAACCAACAGAAAACACCAGCAAAGAAATCAGCAGCATTGCCGTCGGATACAATAAGCCACGCACCTATGAGTTTCCTCCCTATATAGATAACTATGGTACTGGTCCTAGAGAAATTGGCAAGAGCGATAATTTATACACCTTGGTTGTCGATGGCGAAAAAATCAAATTACTGCCCAACAATGCTGTGCTTGGAGGAGAAATAGAAACAACCAATAACAATGAATACGGTCAAATTATTCGCAAAACAGTGATGACAGATTTGAAATACGCTGTACATGGCGAATATTACTATCCGACAGCCAAAGGCTGCGAATCCGGCGATGAAGACTGCCATAATCTGGAAATGCAATTAAGAGAAAGCGGATGGGATCCCGCCGAACACAAACACCTGCATTTCGTCCAAGGATACGCCACGACAGATATGCCCTTGAGCGGTTCTGCCGTATATGAAGGAAGCGGGCATAAATTCTGGGCAGATTTCGGCGAAAAAACGCTCAAAGGAAATATCGGCGGCGAATTTACTGCCAAAATCACAGGAAACACTTTCGCGACCGACAACAGTTCCAAACAATTCTCCCCTGATATGTTGGAAGTCAAAGGCGGTTTCTACGGACCTGCCGCAGCCGAAATTGCTGGTGTTTACTATGACTATGAACGCTCGGTAGGTACATTCGGTGCGAAAAAAGTCCAAGCAACACCAGCACCAACCGTTCAACCTTAGTCACCCAAAGGTCGTCTGAAAACAAGTATGGCGGGGGCTGCCAAAATCTTAAGCACCAACCCGCCAACAATGTTAATCCTCTATAATAGCGGGTTTCAGACGACCTTTTCTATACATACAACCTGAATAACTATCGCCAATAATCAGATTCAGGCAGTCTGCACCCTTCACACAAGGACCCCCATGAACATCACCCAAATCCTCTCTCAAGAACTCTCCGCCACCGCCGCGCAAATCACCGCCGCCGTCGAGCTTTTGGACGACGGCGCGACCGTGCCGTTTATCGCCCGCTACCGCAAGGAAGCCACGGGCGGGCTGGACGATACGCAGTTGCGACAGCTTGCCGAGCGGCTGCAATACCTGCGCGAGTTGGAAGAGCGCAAAGCCGTTGTTTTAAAAAGCATTGAAGAGCAAGGCAAGCTTTCAGACGACCTCAGGGCGCAAATCGAAGCCGCCGACAACAAAACCGCGCTGGAAGACCTGTACCTGCCCTACAAGCCCAAACGCCGCACCAAAGCGCAAATCGCGCGCGAACACGGTTTGCAGCCGCTGGCGGACGTGTTGCTTGCCGAGCAGCCGCAGGACGTGGAAGCCGCCGCGCAGGGCTACCTGAACGAAAATGTCCCCGACGCCAAAGCCGCGCTGGACGGCGCGCGCGCGATTCTGATGGAGCAGTTTGCCGAAGACGCAGAACTCATCGGCACGCTGCGCGACAAGCTGTGGAACGAAGCCGAAATCCATGCGCAAGTCGTTGAAGGAAAAGAAACCGAAGGCGAAAAATTCAGCGATTATTTCGACCACCGCGAACCCGTCCGCGCCATGCCCAGCCACCGCGCGCTGGCAGTTTTGCGCGGCCGTAACGAAGGCGTGTTGAACATCGCGCTCAAATACCAACCCGACGACACGCCGATTACGCAGCAAAGCGAATACGAGCAAATTATCGCCCGCCGTTTCAAGGTTTCAGACGACCACAAATGGCTGCGCGACACCGTTCGCCTGACTTGGCGCGCGAAAATCTTTTTATCGTTGGAACTTGAAGCCTTAGGTCGTCTGAAAGAAGCCGCCGACACCGACGCGATTACCGTGTTCGCCCGCAATCTCAAAGACTTGCTGCTCGCCGCGCCCGCCGGACGGCTGACTACTTTGGGTCTCGACCCCGGCTACCGCAATGGCGTGAAATGCGCCGTGGTGGACGATACGGGCAAGCTGCTGGATACCGTCATTGTCTATTTACATCAAGAAAACAATATGTTGGCAACGCTGTCGCGCCTGATTAAACAACACGGCGTGAAACTCATCGCCATCGGCAACGGTACCGCCAGCCGCGAAACCGACAAAATCGCGGGCGAACTGGTGCGCGGAATGCCGGAAATGGGGCTGCACAAAATCGTCGTTTCCGAAGCTGGCGCATCGATTTATTCCGCGTCCGAACTGGCGGCGCGCGAGTTTCCCGACTTGGACGTTTCCCTGCGCGGCGCGGTATCCATCGCCCGCAGGCTACAAGACCCGCTTGCCGAACTGGTCAAAATCGACCCCAAATCCATCGGCGTGGGGCAGTATCAGCACGACGTGAACCAAAGCCAGCTCGCCAAATCGCTGGACGCGGTGGTCGAAGACTGCGTGAACGCCGTCGGCGTGGACGTGAACACCGCTTCCGCCCCACTCTTGGCGCGGATTTCCGGTTTGAATCAAACCCTTGCCCAAAACATCGTCGCCTACCGCGATGAAAACGGCGCGTTCGACAGCCGCAAAAAATTGCTGAAAGTACCGCGTTTGGGCGAAAAAACCTTCGAGCAGGCGGCGGGCTTTTTGCGGATTAACGGCGGCAAAGAGCCGCTGGACGCGAGCGCCGTCCACCCCGAAGCCTATCCCGTCGTCGCCAAAATGCTGGCGCAACAAGGCATTACCGCCGCCGAACTCATCGGCAACCGCGAGCGCGTGAAGCAAATCAAAGCGTCCGACTTTACCGACGAACGCTTCGGCCTGCCGACCATTTTGGACATCCTGTCCGAACTGGAAAAACCCGGCCGCGACCCGCGCGGCGAGTTTCAGACAGCCTCCTTCGCCGAAGGCATCCACGAAATCAGCGACTTGCAAGTCGGCATGATACTCGAAGGCGTAGTTTCCAACGTCGCCAACTTCGGCGCGTTCGTGGACATCGGCGTCCATCAGGACGGCCTGGTGCACATCTCCGCCCTGTCCAACCGTTTCGTCCAAGACCCGCGCGAAGTCGTGAAGGCCGGCGACGTGGTGAAAGTGAAAGTGCTGGAAGTCGATGCCGCACGCAAACGTATCGCGCTCACCATGCGCTTGGATGACGAGGCCGGCGCAACCAAAGGCAACAGGCCGTCTGAAAACGAGCGTAGCGAGTTTCGCCAAAGCAAACACTCCGAACGCCGCGACCGCAAACCCCAACGCAACGACCGCGCCCCGACCAATTCGGCGATGGCGGATGCTTTTGCGAAGTTGAAGCGGTAAGACGGGCATTAAAAAGAGCTGCAAAATGATTTGCGGCTCTTTTTTTAAATCGAATTCACCTATTCATTTGATGAACATGCCCAAAGTTCAAACCCTTCTGCCAAAGAGAAACGCCAATTCAGACGACCTGAAAATGCAAAAACCGCCCCAAACAGGCGGTTCATATCGTTATTTTTTAGACCATCAATAAATATTGAGCGGTAGGCTGCGATCACCCAGAATGATAGGATCGGCAGCCACAATGCCATCATTAACAATGACTGATGTAGTCTTGACGGAGCCGGTGACGGCATTGAGGTGTCCCCATATATAGACCAGCCCTATCGGAGAGGGTTGAATTCTGGTCGGTTTGCCCATCAATGCAATCACTTCTCTTTCACTCATGCCCTGCCTGATTTGCCGGGCGTTGGTCCAACTGAAATTATTACCGAAACAGCCTGCCAATGTGACGGAAACAAGGGCAGCCAAAAACAACTTCTTCATTTATTATTCCTTTTATCATACAACAGTGTCGATTATGACATTATGTTTTAATGGCAATACTATTGCAACCAGCCGTCATAGCCGATGGCTTGCCGATATAAACAGGCGTATAGTTTGAGATATTGCAAACCCATCATCACCATTAAAGGAGTCCAAACCATGAAACCTGTTTTGTTTGCCGCGCTGATTTCCTGTTTTTCCGTTGCTGCCTATGCGGCCTGCACCGACAGCCAGCAGCAGTGTGTGATTTATAAAAACGGTAATGTCGCGGCTGAAGGCGGCTGTTCGGTCAACAAGTGTCAGAATGCCGATGCGCAGGTGTTGAAATGGAAGCTGAAAAACGGTAAAGGCGTAACCGTGGAAATCGGGAAAAACGGCAAGGTTTTGGTGAACAAAAAACCGGGAGCGAAGGCGAGCAACAGCAACGCGGCGGGCATGGGCTTGACGTGTTATGCCGCCGATGCGGACAAGCGTGAACAGTTCTGCTCGACCAATTATTAATGCAGGATTGGCATGAAAAAGGTCGTCTGAAACCTAAAGCGGTTTGAACTGCACCCCAAAAGTTGGACATCCCCTCCAACTCACAAGGTGCAG
>CAUSDA010000113.1:0-7110 GCA_963529965.1 uncultured Neisseria sp. | reverse complement strand
GCGAACCGTATTGTCTGATTACGCCCGATTTAACGATGCACTACTGTCCTATTTTAATTTTAATTGACTATATATGGGTCATAAAGGTCGTCTGAAAACGACGCCGTTTATGATGAAACGCTTCTCATCGGCAGAAACCGCGTTTCGTTTTCACAAGAGCAAAATCCAATGATGCACCTTCAACAAGCTAACTCAATACAGCATTACGCTGTACAAGTTTGAAGCAAACATTTTTTTCAAACATCGAAGTTCCAGCCAAACCTTTAATTTTCCCAAATATAGTGGATTAAAATTGCAATGATACGGCGTTGCCAACGCCCTTATGTACTATCCGTACACGGCGGGCGTTGCCGCCTTGTCTCATTTTTATTTTAATTCACTATACAGTCCATCAAATTTGCCTCTCAGCAATGTTTCGCCCCACACCAAACACCAAGCCAATCAGCTTTCTACCCCCTGACGAACCGCCGCATGATTACCCATCTGATTTAAAGCAAATCCACACAACCAAAACCTACGGATATAAAAAGGTCGTCTGAAACCTTTTCATATTTCAGACGACCTCGATATCAGAATCTAAGCAATTAATCGTCGCTGGTGAATGCCAACAAGATGCGCAACAAGCTGCTGAAAATATTGTAAATCGAGATGAAAATGGTCAGGGCCGCGCTGATATGGCTGTCTTCGCCACCGTCAATCACGGTACGCACCTGCCACATAATAACCAGCGAACTGAACACAACAAACGCGCCGGAAATCGCCAGGCTCAGAGCCGGAATTTGCAGAATGAAGTTAGCAACCACTGCAATCATCAGAACCACACCGCCGATTGCCAAGAAGCGTCCGAGCGAGTTCATGTTCATCGTTGTACGGCGCGCCATCGCTGCCATCGTAAAGAATACGCCGGCGGTCATGGCTGCGGCGACACCTACGATTTGAGTACCATTACGGATAGCAAGCGCATATTGCAGCAACGGGCT
Source organism: uncultured Neisseria sp. (assembly GCA_963529965.1). Classification (GTDB taxonomy): domain Bacteria; phylum Pseudomonadota; class Gammaproteobacteria; order Burkholderiales; family Neisseriaceae; genus Neisseria. The sequence goes on along the minus strand of CAUSDA010000113.1, from coordinate 6,130 downwards.
GATCAACACACCCATACCGAAGGTGAAAATCATCAACAAGACAACGCCCGTATTGCTGTAACGGTTTTTCTCGATAAGGAAAATCATACCGTAGAAGAATGCCAATACAGCTACAAAACCCATCCAGCGTGCGCCGAACATAGCGTACAGGTTTAGGTTCAAAGCGCTGCTGGCAAATGCGCCGGCAATAGCGGGAATGAAAGACAAACCCAGCAGGCGGTAAGTTTTTTGCAAGACAATGTTTTGGGAAACTTGTCCTGCAAGAGGATAGTCGTAAACGTCGTTTCGCATGGCGTTTGCTCCTGAAAAAATGTGTGAAAACAAAAAGAATCCTGATTCTATCAGCAAATTATTGGCTTGGGCATAAAAATATGCCTACGTCGCCGTTTGAGGATAAGTGGTAGCGTTCAAAGCATTTTAAAGTGCCGCACTCATAAATTTACATAAAAGACTGCTTCTGAAACCGATGTCGAATCTTTGCCCACCCCTTTTACCGTTTGATTTGATTTTCACCACTTCAAAACCGGATAAAACCAACTTCTGCAAGATAATGGATTTTGGAATTTAATGATTTACCATAGCAAATTTGAACAGAGCCAGTTTCAGGCTGTGTAAACAACATAAGAAATAAAATAACTTCATTGATTATTTATCAACTTTCGATTTATTGTCTGTCGAACCGTTGAATGATAGGATTGCGGCGGTAAGTGTAGTGCAATCGCTCAAAATTTCATAAACGGCTGATTTCAGACGACATCAATGATGCGCAGAAAGCTGCTGTCTTCGATTTTAGCGATTCGTTATGTTTCACTTCATATCAATGATTACATAAGGAAATACAGTATGAACCGTCGTCAATTCTTGGGTGGTACAGCCGTTTCTTTGGCAGCTGCCGCCTCATTCGCCCGCGCCCACGGACATCATGACCATAAAGGCCATTCACACGCTACCCCTGCTGCTGCGTCCAAAACCTATGAAGCAGCCAGAAAAGCGGCTGCCCACTGTGTTGAAGCAGGTCAAATCTGTTTGGCACACTGCATCCGACTGCTGAGCCAAGGCGATACTTCCATGAAAGATTGCGCAACAGGTGTCAACCAAATGCTGGCATTGTGCGGCGCGCTGCAAAACCTTGCCGCCCAAAACTCTCCGCTGACCCCTTCTTTGGCAAAAGTCTGCATTGAAGCGTGCAAACAATGTTCCGCAGCGTGTAAACAACACGTCGGTCACCACGCAGAATGCAAACAATGCTATGAGTCTTGCCTTGCCTGCATCAAAGAGTGCGAAAAAATCGCTGCTTAATTGACGCGGTAAATAACCGGCCTGTCTGTGAAACAAGCTTTGTTTTGCAGGCAGGTCGGTTTGTTTAAAGGGGATGGCTTTCACAAATTGATTTGAAATGTAAGTTTTGTTTGTATAGTGGATTAACTTTAAACCAGTACGGCGTTGCCTCGCCTTGCCGTACTATCTGTACTGTCTGCGGCTTCGTCGCCTTGTCCTGATTTAAATTTAATCCACTATAGAATGTTGTGTCTTTGCCTACAAATTTTGCCATAAATTTAAAATTTCACGCGCCGGCGAAAACGGTATGTTTAGGATTATTAAGTTCTGTAACGCGCCCCGTTCTGAAATGAAGACAACAGGTTGCAAGACTTCAATCTTAACCATTCCAATGGTCTTAAAATTTCTGCCAAACACATGATTTTCACGCTTCTTAACAGACGTTTTCTTGATAAGGTCGTCTGAAAATTGCCCGACACCTTGATAAGCTTTACAATGCAAGTAATTAAAATACATCCCGCCTTATCTTCCCTTTCATGAGTTCCGTACCCTTCATCGAAATGAAAGACGTTGCCTTCGCGTATGGCGACCGTCCGATTCTGAACAATATCAATTTCAGCATTCCCCAAGGAAACTTTGCCGCCGTGATGGGCGGTTCGGGCAGCGGCAAAACCACGCTGATGCGGCTGATTACGGGTCAGATTCATCCTCAGTCGGGTAAGGTTTTGATTGAAGGACGGGATTTGGCGGGCTTTTCGGCTGACGAACTGTATGAACACCGCCGCCGCATGGGCGTGTTGTTCCAGCATGGCGCGCTGTTTACCGATTTGTCTGTGTTCGACAATATCGCTTTTCCGATGCGCGAACTGACGCGCCTGCCGGAAGCGGTTATCCGCGATTTGGTTTTGTTGAAATTGAACGCGGTCGGTCTGCGCGGAGTGGAAAATCTGATGCCGTCCGAACTCTCCGGCGGGATGTCGCGCCGCGTCGCGCTTGCCCGCACGATCGCGCTCGACCCTGAAATCATGTTGTACGACGAGCCGTTTACCGGTCTTGATCCGATTTCCTTGGGCGTGATTGCCCACTTGATCAGCCGCGTCAACAAGGCTTTGCGTTCGACCAGCATTATGGTGACGCACGACATTGAAAAATCTTTGGAAATCGTCGATCAGGTGATTTTCTTGGCACACGGCGAAATTATGTTCTCCGGCTCGCCGCAGGAAATGCGCGAACTGGATTCGCCTTGGGTGCGCCAGTTTGTCGGCGGGCTGGCAGACGGCCCCGTCGCATACCGCTATCCGGCGCAAACGTCGTTGCAGCAAGATTTGCTTGGGTAGTTTTCAGACGACCTCGGTTTGCAGACGTCGTCTGAAACGTTTGAACCGTTGTTGCCTGAAGCCGAAATCATTTTTCAGACGACCCATCACTATCATCCTACAAGGTCGTCTGAAACCCGTTAATCCGTAATGGAAACCTATGAATTTTATCCGTTCCGTCGGGGCGAAAACCCTCGGCTTTATTCAATCTCTCGGCAGTATTACGCTGTTTCTGCTGAACATTCTGGCGAAATCCGGTACGGCTTTCGTCCGTCCGCGCCTGAGCGTGCGCCAAGTGTATTTTGCCGGCGTGCTGTCGGTGTTGATTGTTGCCGTTTCAGGGCTGTTCGTCGGCATGGTTTTGGGTTTGCAGGGCTATACGCAGTTATCGAAATTCAAATCTGCCGATATTTTGGGCTATATGGTCGCGGCTTCGCTGTTGCGCGAACTGGGTCCGGTATTGGCGGCGATTCTGTTTGCCAGCAGTGCGGGTGGTGCGATGACCAGCGAAATCGGTTTGATGAAAACGACCGAACAGCTCGAAGCGATGAACGTGATGGCGGTCAACCCTGTCGCCCGCGTGGTTGCGCCGCGCTTTTGGGCGGGCGTGTTTTCCATGCCGCTTTTGGCTTCGATTTTCAACGTAGCGGGGATTTACGGCGCGTATTTGGTCGGCGTAACCTGGCTGGGCTTGGACAGCGGCATTTTCTGGTCGCAAATGCAGAACAACATCACGATCCATTACGATGTAATCAACGGTCTGATCAAATCCGCCGCGTTCGGCGTGGCGGTAACGCTGATTGCCGTGCATCAGGGCTTCCACTGCGTCCCGACCTCGGAAGGTATTTTGCGCGCCAGCACGCGTACGGTGGTTTCGTCCGCCCTGACGATTTTGGCGATTGACTTTGTGTTGACCGCATTGATGTTTACGGATTGACAGGTCGTCTGAAAACGAAACAAAGAACATTGGATATTCAAGGAACTTTAATGAAAAAGAATGTATTGGAATTTTGGGTCGGACTGTTTGTCCTGCTCGGCGTGGCAGCGGTCGGCTTTCTCGCTTTCCGCGTGGCGGGCGGTACAGCGTTCGGCAATTCCGGCAAGACTTATACCGTATATGCCGATTTCAGCGACATCGGCGGCCTGAAGGCCAACGCGCCGATCAAATCTGCGGGCGTATTGGTCGGACGCGTCGGCTCCATCGAGCTTGACCCGAAATCCTATCAAGCGAAAGTCCGTCTCGATTTGGACAGCAAATATCAGTTCAGCAGCGACGTTTCCGCGCAAATCCTGACCTCCGGCCTGTTGGGCGAACAATATATCGGTCTGCAACAAGGCGGCGACACGGAGCCCCTCGCCGCAGGCGATACCATTTCCGTTACCAGCTCTGCCATGGTTCTGGAAAACCTGATCGGTAAATTCATGACCAGCTTCGCCGAGAAAAACGCGGCAGGCGGCGACGATGCGGCAAAAGCCACCGAGTAAACGTACACCATCATATTCATACTTTTAGGACACTTAATCATGAAAAAAACCTCTTTCATCAGCGCACTGAGCATCGGCATCTTGAGCATCAGCATGGCGGTTGCCGCCCCTGCCGACGCAGTGAACCAAATCCGTCAAAACGCCACTCAAGTATTGAGCATCTTAAAAAACGGCGATGCCAACACCGCCCGCCAAAAAGCCGAAGCCTATGCGATTCCCTATTTCGATTTCCAACGCATGACCGCGCTGGCAGTCGGCAACCCTTGGCGTACCGCGTCTGACGCGCAAAAACAAGCGTTGACCAAAGAATTTCAAACCCTGCTGATCCGCACCTACTCCGGCACCATGTTGAAATTCAAAAACGCCAACGTCAACGTCAAAGACAACCCCGTTGTCAATAAAGGCGGCAAAGAAATCATCGTCCGCGCCGAAGTCAGCGTACCCGGTCAAAAACCCGTCAACATGGACTTTACCACCTACCAAAGCGGCAATAAATACCGCGCCTACAACGTCGCCATCGAAGGCGCAAGCTTGGTAACCGTGTACCGCAACCAATTCGGCGAAACCATCAAAGCCAAAGGCGTGGACGGACTGATTGCCGAACTGAAAGCCAAAAACGGCAGCAAATAATGCAAAGATAAGTCATGCCGTCCGTTTTCAGACGACATGGCTTTCGCACACAATAACCTTCAGGTTTTATCATCCAAGATTAAGTTGACAAGACAGCCATGCAAACCGAACTTCGCGACGGCACGTTGCACATCAGCGGCGACATTACCGTCAAAACCTTGACCGCCGACGCCTTTACCCGCTTCAGGCAGCAATGTCGTCTGAAAGACACCCGCGCGGTCGATTTGAGCGGCGTCGGACGCGCTGATTCCGCCTGCGTGTCCCTGCTGCTTGACGCACTGCGCCGTCCGGACGGAAAAATCACCCTGCAAGGCATACCCGAATCCGTGCGTACCCTGTCCGAGCTTTACGAAATCAAAGACTGGTTAAACCCATGAAAAAAACCACCGCTTCACTCCTACTCCTCATCGGCATGGCCTCAACCCCCGCATTTGCCGAAACCAATCCCGCCGACCCCTACGAAGGCTACAACCGCGCCGTATTCAAATTCAACGACAAGGCCGACCAATACGTCCTCGCCCCCGTCGCACGCGGCTACCGCAAAATAACGCCCAAGCCCGTCCGCACCGGCGTGAGCAACTTCTTCAACAACCTGCGCGATGTCGTCAGCTTCGGCAGCAATGTTCTGCGCCTTGACGTCAAACGCGCCAGCGAAGACCTCGTCCGCGTCGGCATCAACACCACCTTCGGCCTTGGCGGTTTAATCGACGTAGCCGGTGCAGGCGGCGTACCCAGCAATAAAAACACCCTCGGCGACACCTTCGCCTCATGGGGCTGGAAAAACAGCAACTACTTCGTTGTCCCCCTGTTCGGCCCATCTACCGTACGCGATACCATTGGCAACGCCGTTACCACCGTCTACCCAGTTAAAAACGCCGTCTTCCACACCAGAGCAGGACGCTGGGGCACAATCGGCCTGCAGGCCATCAACACCCGTAAAGAACTGCTCGACCTGACCGACAGCCTCGAAGGCGCAGCCATCGACAAATACAGCTACACCCGCGACCTCTACATGAAAGTGCGCAGCCGCCAAACCGGCGGAACATTACCGCAAGGCGAGGATGACAATATCGACATCGACGAATTAGTGGACAGCGATCTGCCTGTCGAAGCCGGGGCAGATGCCTCCAATACCTCTGCCGGCGAAACTGCCGACCTTTATTTATACACCCCTATCCAAACCGGTAACACCAGCCGATGATGCGGCAAACGATTAATCCGGTTTCCATGCAAAAGGTCGTCTGAAACCTCTTTTCAGGGTTTCAGACGACCTTTTTCTATGCCGTTTTAGAAAATCATAAGTCTGCTTGCGCGACTCACCGCCAAGCCTGCGCCACATCATATAGTGGATTAAATTTAAATCAGGGCAAGGCGACGAAGCCGCAGACAGTACAGATAGTACGGAACCGATTCACTTGGTG
>CAUSDA010000112.1:0-7215 GCA_963529965.1 uncultured Neisseria sp. | reverse complement strand
CACAGAGCGCCTGAATAGGCTTTTATGAGTGTCCAAGATTTGGGGGCCAGTTCAGCTTTTCAGACGGCCTCTTTAGCAGATGCAAATAGAAAATACCGGCTTCGTCATTCCCGCACAGGCGGGAATCTAGGTTTTGGAAGCTATGGAAATATTTAAAAATTGCAGCGGCCTTTCAGAGTCTGGATTCCCGCCTGCGCGGGAATGACGGCGGCTGATGAATCGGCTGTTTCGTCCGACAGAAAAGAAACATAATGAAATATTTAAGAAACAGTAACGGCAGTATTCGGTAATCTGCCCCCTCTCCCGTCTGGCGGGAGAGGGTTGGGGAGAGGGTGGCTCTTTGCCCTTATTCTGTATATTTGCAAGCCACCCCCATCCTAACCTTCCCCCGCCGGACGGGGGAAGGGATAAGGTTGCCGTAACGGAAAGAGGTCGTCTGAAAACCTATCTCAATCTTTTCAGACGACCTCTTTGCATTCCGACACTCTAAATCCATTATCGCTTCAATACGACACTAAAAAGCAGTAACGGCGGCATTCAGTAATCTGCCTCCTCTCCCGTTCGGCGGGAGAGGGTTGGGGAGAAGGTGGCTCTTGCCCTTTATACCGTATATCCGCAAACTACCCCCATCCTAACCTTCCCCCGCTAGACGGAGGAAGGAATAAGGTTGCCGTAACTGAAAAAAGGTCGTCTGAAAAACCTATTTCGAGCTTTTCAGACGACCTTTCATCTATATTTCAAACACTATCTAAATCAGCTTCTGCTGTTTCAACTCATTCTTCAGATACGCATAATAAACCGGCGCGACGATGATGCCGCCGACGCCGAAAATCCGTTCGAACACGACCATCGCCACCAAGAGTTCCCATGCGCTTGATTCGATTTCCGAGCCGATGATTTTCGCGTTCAGGAAATATTCGAGCTTGTGGATGACGACCAGAAACACCAGCGAAGCGACCGCTACATATAAAGAAGCGCCGAGGCTCAAGATGATAATGATGGTGTTGGAAATCAGGTTGCCCGCCACGGGAATCAGCCCGACGATGAAGGCGATCACCAATACGGTTATTTTAAACGGCAACTCGACGCCGAAAAGCGGCAGGATCAGATAGAGGTACACGCCCGTCAACGCGGTATCGATCAACGAGATTTTGACCTGCGCCAGAAACACGCGCTCGAAGCTGGTTTCGAAGTTCACAATCCGCCGCACCAGCTCTGCCTTGAAGGGCGGCATTTTGCGGCGGTTTTTGCGCATGTTGAGGCGGTGGAAACTGAGCATCGCGCCGATGATGATGCCGATAAGGATATACACGAACGAGGTGAAGCTGTTTTTGCTGATGCGCGTCAGCGCGGCGCTGTATTCTTCAATCAATTTGACCGCATAGGCTTTGATTTCGGCGGTATTGTTGGGCAGCATGTTCAAAACCGACTGCGGCAGGCTGCTGCTGTTTTTCGTGTCTTCCAGAATCGCCGCCAGCTTGGTCAGCATGACGGTGATGTGTCCGCCGTGAATCAGGTGGTAAATCCCCAGAGACATCAAGAGGATAACCGTCAACACGATGCCTATGGTCAGCGTGGTCGAAATCAGGTTGATATTGTGCGCGTTGAGCGATTTGTGCAGAAACGTATTGCGCGCGAGCGTACGGCGGCGCAGCCAGAGAATCAGGCCGTTGGTCTTGGTGATGAAGACGTAGGTCAGTATCACGGCGAGCAAAAGGGGCAAAAAGTGGAAATACAACACCGCAAGCAGGGCAAGCCCCATCAGGATGTAGGATGCATTGCGGAATCGGGGGTGTTCGAAAATCATCGGATGTAATGCCATGAAATATATAAATTTAAACAATCAAGCTATGAGGTGCGATTAATAAAGCAGGACAAGGGGGTTAACCCTCCTTTTGAAACTTTATTTCAATTTCGCTCGAGCTGACTTCGGTTTACAAACAAACCGTTACAATAAAAACTCAATCGCACCAAGTGGTTATGCGGTTGTCTTTACGCAAATTGCCATTTGGCATTTGACGGAATGATTTTATCAGACAAATTTCCCGAAAGGATATTACACATGAAAACATTGTCTAAATTGACCTCTCTCGTTCTTGTTTCTGCCGGTCTGATCGCTGCTCCTGTGGCTATGGCCCAACCTGCTTCCGGCAAAGCCGCTAAAGCAGAACACGTTCACAAAAAAGCCAATAAAGCTAAAAAACAAGCCAACGACCTGAAAACCGACAAAGCTGCTGAAACTGCTGCACCGGAAGCCGAAGCTGCCAGCCCGCTGACCGGTCAAGGTAAAACTACTACCGAAACTGCACCTGCCGCTGCCCAAGAACAGGCTCCTGCTGCTAAATAAGTAGGGTATAGTGGACTGAATTAAAAGAGGGATTCTGTTCCCCGCGCACCGTTTTGACGGTTGTCGTCCTTTTTAAATTTAGGCCATTAGAAATCTCGCAGGCAGATGTCTGCATATTGTGAAAAAGGTCGTCTGAAAAGATTTCAGACGACCTTTTTCATTTTTATCCGACAATGACCGCAGATGTTTTTATAGTGGATTAAAATAAAAATGAGACAAGGCGGCAACGCCCGCCGTGTACGGGTAGTACATAAGGGCGTTGGCAACGCCGTATCATTGCAATTTTAATCTACTATAATCCGTTTCCTGCCATTGCTTCGCCTCTTCTATATCTTGTTCGATTTGCCGTTTCAATGCTTCGATATTGCTGAATTTTTGTTCGTCACGCAGCTTGTGCAGGAAACGTACTTTCAAACGTTGCCCATAGAGATTGCCTTCAAAATCAAACAAATGGACTTCAAGTTTTTGTGAATTGTTGCTGCTGACGGTCGGGTTGAGTCCGAAGCTGGCAACGCCGCGCCGTGTGCCGAATGTACCGTCCGCTTCGATGACGAATACGCCGCGCAGGGGATAGCGGTGGGGCGGAAGTTGGATGTTGGCGGTAGGGGCGTTGATGGTTCTGCCGAGTTTTTTGCCGTGTTTGACTTTGCCGCTCAAAACGTAATCGTGACCTAAAAGCTTTTTGGCGTACGCCAAGTTGCCGTCTGTCAAGGCTTCGCGCACGGCTGTGCTGCTGGTGCGGATGTCTTCAACGATGACGGAAGGTGTGCGTTCGGTTTGTATATCGCTTTGCTGCTTTAATAAGTCGAAACAGCCTTCGCGTCCGGCGCCGAAGCGGAAATCGTCGCCGATAAGCAGGTAGCGTGTGTTGAGGGTTTGGCGCAGCAGTTTGTCGATGAAATCCTGTGCGCTCATATCGGCAAATTCTTGGTTGAAACGCAGCACCCATACGGCGTCGATACAACTGGTATCGCTCAACAAATCCAGCTTGGTACGCAAGGGGCTGATGCGGCATGGGGGCGTAAAGCCTGCTTTTAGGGAGAAGAATTCTTTGGGTTGCGGCTCGAAAATGACGACGATAACGGGAAGGTTGCGCGAATCGGCTTCGTTTTTGAGTTTTTGCAGGATGTGTTTGTGACCGAGGTGTACGCCGTCGAAATTACCGATCGTGACGGCCGCTCCTTGCGGAAAATCAGGTGCATTGTGCTGACCGAGTCGGATTTTCATGGGCGGTGTGTGCAAATAGTGGAATGGTCGCGTATTGTAAACGTTATTGGTGTTTCTATAAACAGGGCGGCGAGGCGGGGCGGGCGCATTACCATCTGCCGGTAAATGTTTTTTTCGGGTGCCAGAATTTCCATTTTGAAAACGGTGTGATGCGTAAAGTGCCGCCGTTTTCACCGTCGGTACTGATAGACAGATTTTTCAGACGACCTTGCGAGACTGCCTGCCAAAGCGGGGCAAACCAGCGGGTTTCCCAGCTTTCTAAAATTTCTTGGTATGTCTGCATATCGCCTGTTTGTTCCGTAACAGCCAAGTCGTCCAGAAAAATGACGGGGTTGGCGGGATGAATACCCGATTCATCCACCGCATCCAGCCAAGCCTGAAAATCATAAGGCGCATCCAAGCGGGGGTCGTCTGAAAATTGCGCCCAAATGCTGTCGGAAGCGACGAAGTCCGCAGAGCGCAGCCCCGTTAAATCCTGCCACAGCCAAAGCCCGTTGATTGTAGGAGTATCGTTTTGAGTGCGGACGGCGTTGAGCGGGTGTTGATGCAGCCACATTTGAATTTCAGTCTGCATTCCCAACCATTGCAAGGCGTCTTTTCCATCAGCTTGGTCCGCCGAACCGATTTGTCCGTAGATATCCAATACCGACGCAATCCCCCAATCGCTTTCCGATGGCAAAGTAATCAGCCACAAATTGGGACGGACAGGTAGAAAATGCCAACCCTCTTTGCTGTAAAACTCAGACAGTTCCAAACATAATCGAGCGGCTTCTTCTTTTGTGATTTGCAGATGTTCGCCGCTGACTACGCTGACTTGGTGCAACCCCATTTGCTGCCATATCGGGCTGGCAAACGCTGCTGCCTGATGCGGTGGAATCCCCGCCATCTCTTTGATTTGGGCCAACAAGCTTCCCTTCCATAAATGCCGGCGATAAAAATCAGACGGCTTCATTTCTTGTTTATGTAATAACCCATATCGCAAGATTTGGTTAAAAGCAGGAAGCTGGAGAGGAGGGAGTGTCTCATCTTTTTGACGGTTGAGAGAGGGGAGGGCAAGCGTCAGATTCATGGCGGTGGTCAGAACGGAAAAAGCTTATTTTACGCGAGAAAATACAACATACTCAAAATAACCAATGTCATTATCAGGTTGGATGATGGATGGCGTTTTTGAGTTGGAAGTGTGCATATGTTATAATCAAGTTCTCGTAAATTTCAGAAAAAAGGGGTGTAAATCAAAAGAATAGCCCCGATAATCATGCTCGGTTCTGAGTAAATTTGATTGTTTATTTTATTCACTTGGTATATATATTGTCTGGGAGAGACCGTAAACACGGTTGATAAGATAAACAATTAAACTCAATAATTTCAAATGACATAAGAAATGCGGTGGTAGAGTAATTATTACCGCATTGAAGGATAATGCGTGACTAAAACAACTCGATTTTCATTCATGCGCCGTTTCTGGCACAACAAACCCGTTCGTTGGTCGTTGTTGGGCATCCTGCTGCCTGTGTCAGGAGTAATGACTGCCTATGCGGTCACTGAGCCGGTTTCCAATCCTCAAGGCATTGCGTTGGAGCGGATTTCTGAGGAATTGCCCGCCGTTTATGTTGAAACCAACAATTTCCAGTCCAGCTATTGGGCGCAGGAAGTTGTCCAACAGGGCGACTCCCTTGCCGACGTTTTGGCGCGTATGGGTGTGGCGCAGACCGACATCAAACAAATCATGGCGAAAAACAGCGCAGATCAAAATATGCAGCATTTGCGCGCCAACCAATCCGTCAACATCCGTGTCGATTCATCAGGTCAGGTAACGGACGTACAATTCTTTACCGACGAAGAATTGGAACGAAACCTTGTCGCGTTGGAGAAAGTCAAAGGCAAATGGCAGCTGTCTACTTCTGAAGTGGATATGAAAGTCATGCCGACGTTGCGCTCTATCGTCGTACGGACTTCCGCACGCGGCGCGATGGCGCAGGCCGAAATACCTGTCGAAATCCGCGAGTCACTCAGCGAAATTTTCTCTGACGTACTGAGTTTGGAGGATTTGCAGGAAGGCGATGTCGTGCGTCTTCTGTACAACAATATGTATTTCCGCGGCCAGCAAATGGGTACCGGCGATATTCTGGCGGCTGAAATCGTCAAAGGCGGAAAAACTTATCAGGCTTATTATTACAGCCAAGGTAAAGGCGACGAAGAGAGCGGCAGCTATTATGACCAAAACGGTAAATCCCTCCAGCAAAAAGAGGGATTCAATATCGAGCCGGTCGTCTATACCCGTATTTCCTCACCGTTTGGCTACCGGGTCCACCCCGTTTTGCATACCGTCCGTATGCATACAGGTATTGACTATGCCGCACCAACAGGCACACCGATTAAAGCCTCTGCCGACGGTGTGATTACCTTCAAAGGCTGGAAAGGCGGTTATGGTAATACCGTCATGATCCGACACTCTAATGGTGTCGAGACGCTTTATGGTCACATGAGTGCATTTACGCCGGCGGAAGGTAATGTCCGGGCAGGTGAAGTGATTGGTTTCGTCGGTACAAGCGGACGTTCAACCGGCCCACACCTTCACTACGAAGCGCGCGTGAACGGTCAGCCGGTCAATCCGACGACTGTTGCATTGCCGACTCCGAAACTGACGCCTACCAATATGGCAGCGTTCCGCCAACAGCAGAAAACTGCCAATACCATGCTTGCCGCAGTGCGCGGTTTGCCGGTATCGGTTGCACAGTTGGACTGATAGGATTGTCTGAACAAAGGTCGTCTGAAAAATTTCAGACGACCTTTTTGTTGATGTTCGGTGCGGTTGATGCGGACTATTCGCATCAACATTTTTACAACTTGCTTTTCCCCATTCTTGATATCGCGGGCTGAGGATTGGGATAAACAAATGTATTCGATAACAAAATCCGCTATAATTCGTCCCCGTCACGTTTTAAGAAACAGCGTTCCCTGAAAACAACATTGAAGGGGCTCATTCTCGAAAACAATCGTTTTTTCATCAAACAGCTTGAATGAATGCTGCTTTTTATGGTATAAATCACGTTTTACTATTTTAGAAGTTTGGAGACTAACCATGGCACGAGTTTGCAAAGTGACCGGTAAGCGCCCGATGTCTGGCAACAACGTATCACACGCCAACAACAAAACCAAACGTCGTTTTTTGCCTAACTTGCAATCACGTCGTTTCTGGGTAGAGAGTGAAAACCGCTGGGTTCGCCTGCGCGTTTCTAACGCTGCATTGCGTACCATTGATAAAGTAGGCATTGACGTCGTATTGGCTGATTTGCGTGCTCGCGGCGAAGCTTAATTTAAACTGTTAATTAAGGATTACTGCAATGCGCGATAAAATCAAACTGGAGTCAAGTGCAGGTACTGGTCACTTCTACACCACTACCAAAAACAAACGCACTATGCCTGGCAAATTGGAAATCAAAAAATTTGACCCTGTTGCCCGTAAACACGTTATCTACAAAGAAACCAAATTGAAATAATCCGGTTTCTGAATACTAAAAAACCTCTGTCTGACAGAGGTTTTTTTTCTTGGTTTCTTGTATTTGATTCAAGTATAGTGGATTAAATTTATAGTGGATTAAAATAAAAATGAGACAAGGCGGCAACGCCCGCCGTGTACG
>CAUSDA010000111.1:0-7276 GCA_963529965.1 uncultured Neisseria sp. | reverse complement strand
GCACCAAGTGAATCGGTTCCGTACTATCTGTACTGTCTGCGGCTTCGTCGCCTTTTCCTGATTTAAAGTTAATCCACTATAGTAAAACACAGAATGGATGGATTCTGTGCTATTTCTATGGCTTGTGATATTCAGATTAAGACCAAATTACAACGTTACATCCTGATCTATTTGTGCCACGTTTATCAAGCCATCAAGTGTTTGCTCATTTGCGGAACGCTGTTGTCCTCAAATTTAATCAGGCTGGCTTTCGCGTGATAACCCAATACTTTGGCAACAAGTCCGCTCATGGTTTTTCTCAACATGCGGTTGTAGCGTTCTGCTGAGCGATTGTAGGCGCGTCGCGCAGATACAACATCGGTTTCGGCGGCGTCCAGCATTTCAAGCTGGCTTTTCAGACCTTGATCGGGGCGTTGTTTCAGGCTTTTTTCTAAAACTTCTTGCAGGGCGCGGAGTGAGTTGTTCAAGCTTGCTTCTGCGTTGCACAAGCGCGAAAGGGATTCAGGTGAAAATGATTTGGATGCTTGGGTCAATACGGCTTCGGCATCGCCACATGAGGACAATAAATTGCTGTCGACATTGTCATCTTCTCGTCCCAGATAAATTTTTGAAGCATCCAAAACATGTCTGACTGCCTGATGGCGGCATGCTAGGGCGATACGGAGTGCAACAAAAGATTCTTGATAATCTCTTTTGCAACGGTCTAATTTTTGTTTGAAGTTGAGCAGTAATACGGTCAGTATTACGGCGATGAAGATAAGACTGATGATTCCCATAGCGTGCATCCTTATTGTTTGTTGCTGTAATGTGTTGTTTGATATAGTGGATTAACTTTAAACCAGTACGGCGTTGCCTCGCCTTGTCGTACTATCTGTACTGTCTGCGGCTTCGTCGCCTTGTCCTGATTTAAATTTAATCCACTATATATGCGGATTTTGCTGTTTGTGAGTAGATACAGTTAGCCGCTGTTTTAATTTAGTTTCGTGTAATTATACCCCAAATAAATTATTTTGCCCATTAGTCATAAAAGATTATTGTGGAAGACAATAGGGAGGATAGGTTATGGAGGCTCTGTTTGATGGAAAAATGAAATATTAATTTGGCAAAAAGGTCGTCTGAACATTTTCAGACGACCTTTTGATTACGCTAGTTCAAACTTATTTGGCCAATTCGGCACGCAGTTTGTGGGTAACGTTCATCATCACTTGGAGTTGTTCCAGAGTTTCTTTCCAACCGCGTGTTTTCAGACCGCAGTCCGGGTTCACCCACAGGCGTTCAACCGGTACGACTTCGATGGCTTTACGCAACAGGTGTTCTACTTCGGCTTCTGTCGGTACGCGTGGGCTGTGGATGTCGTAAACGCCCGGGCCGATGTCGTTCGGGTATTTGAATTCGCCGAACGCGGTCAAGAGTTCCATGTCGGAACGTGAAGTCTCGATGGTAATCACGTCGGCGTCCATAGCTGCGATGGCAGGCAGGATGTCATTGAACTCAGAGTAGCACATATGGGTGTGGATTTGTGTGCTGTCTTCGCAACCGCTGGAGGACAGGCGGAAGGATTCGCCGGCCCAGTTCAGGTAGGCATCCCAATCGGCGCGTTTCAAAGGCAGACCTTCACGGATGGCAGGTTCGTCGATTTGAATGACTTTGATGCCTGCTTTTTCCAGATCCAATACTTCGTCGTTCAGAGCCAGTGCGATTTGTTTGCACACGGTAGCGCGTGGAATGTCGTTGCGAACGAAAGACCATTGCAGGATGGTTACAGGACCGGTCAACATGCCTTTCATCGGGCGTTTGGTCAGGCTTTGTGCGTAAGTAGACCAAGCGACAGTCATGGCTTCTGGGCGGCTTACGTCACCGAAGATAATCGGTGGTTTCACGCAGCGTGAACCGTAGCTTTGTACCCAGCCGTATTGGGTGAATGCGAAACCGCTCAACAATTCGCCGAAGTATTCGACCATGTCGTTACGCTCGGCTTCGCCGTGTACCAGTACGTCCAAGTCCAGTTTTTCTTGCTCTTCAACCACCAAGGCGATTTCTTTTTTCATCGCGGCTTCGTAATCGGCGGCAGACAGTTCGCCTTTTTTGAAGGCTGCACGTGCTTGGCGGATTTCGGTGGTTTGCGGGAATGAACCGATGTTGGTCGTCGGCAGCAGGGGCAGGTTCAACCATGCTTGTTGCGCTTTGATGCGGTCGGCAAACGGTGATTTGCGTTGGTCTGCGTTGGCAGGCAGGTCGGCAAGGCGTTTGGCGACGTCTGCACGGTGGATTTCGCTGCTGTTGGCGCGTGAATCGGCAGCAGCTTGGCTGGCGGCGAGTTCTTCGGCAACGGAATCACGGCCTTCGTTCAATGCGGCTTTCAGAACGCGCAATTCTTGGGTTTTTTGCAGGGTAAATGCCAACCAAGAGTAGAGGTCGGGTTTGTTGGCTTTCAGTTTTTCTTCAACTGACAAGTCAAATGGGGTGTGCAACAGCGAGCAAGAGCTGGAAATCCACAAACGGTCGCCCAGTTTGGCTTTCAGGGGCTCGACAGTTTCCAAAACTTTGTTCAGGTTGGCGCGCCAGATGTTGCGGCCGTCGATAACGCCGGCAGACAGGACTTTGTCGTAGTCGGCAAATGCGTCCAGTTGTTCGGGAGCGCGTACCAAGTCGATGTGCAGGCCGTCAACGGGCAGGGCTTTCAACAATGCGGCATGTTCGGCAACAGAACCGAAGTAAGTGCTCAACAGGATTTTGGCGTTTACTTTGCTCAAAGTGGCGTAAACGTCTTTGTAGGCTTCCACCCATTCTTTAGGCAGGTCAACAGCCAAAGCAGGCTCGTCGATTTGAATCCATTCGGCACCGGCTTCAACCAAAGCATTCAGGATTTCAACGTAAACGGGCAGCAGTTTTTGCAACAGGCTCAGGCGGTTGAATTCGACTGCGCCTTTTTCTTTACCGACCCACAGGAAGGTCAGCGGGCTGACGATGGTCGGTTTGGCTTTCAGACCGAGGGCTTGGGCTTCTTTCAGTTGTTGAACGTAATGTTTGGCGTTTGCTTTGAATTCGGTATCGGCGTGGAATTCAGGCACCAGATAGTGATAGTTGGTGTCGAACCATTTGGTCATTTCGATGGCGAATTGGTCTTTGTTGCCGCGCGCCAGTTGGAAGAATTGTTCCAAAGACAGGTTTTGGCTGTCGAAGCCGAAACGGGCAGGGATTGCGCCGGTAGCGACTTGCAGGTCGAGAATGTGGTCGTAGAAAGTGAAATCGCCTACGGCAACGTAATCGGCGTTGGCAGCGGCTTGGTGTTTCCAGTTTTTCTCGCGCAGGTCTTTGGCGACGTCGAGCAGCTCTTGTTCGCTGATTTCTTTGCGCCAGTATTTTTCTTGGGCGAATTTCAATTCACGGAAGGCGCCGACACGCGGGAAGCCTGAGAAATGTAATGTTGTCATGTTGAACTCTCCAGTTGGATTTTGTAAGGACCGGTTCAATCCGAATCGGTCGGTATTGTAAATCAGAATAGGGCGGATGGGGCGGCGTTTTGTTTTTCAGACGACCTTTGGGGTCGTCTGAAACCGTTTTCGGCTTTAAGGACGCACGCCTAAAATATGGCAGATGGCGTAAGTCAGCTCGCTGCGGTTGAGCGTGTAGAAGTGGAAATCTTTCACGCCTTCGCGGGACAGGACTTTGACCATATCGATGGCGATACTTGCCGCCACCAGATTGCGCGTGCCTTGGTCGTCGTCCAAGCCTTCATACATTTGCGACAGCCATTTCGGGATTTTGACGTTGGTTACTTGCGCCATTTTGCCGAGCTGCTTGAAGTTGGTAACAGGCAGGATGCCGGGAACGATTTCGACGTCGATGCCCAACATCACGCAGCGGTCGCGGAAGCGCAGGTAGCGTTCTACGTCGAAGAAGAATTGGGTGATGACATGGTTTGCACCCGCATCGATTTTGCGCTTCAGATTGATCAGGTCGGCTTGTGCGGATTTGGCTTCGGGATGCACTTCAGGGTATGCCGCTACGGAGATGTCGAAGTCGGCGACGGAGCGCAGGAGTTTGACCAGGTCTTCGGCGTAAAACGGTTTTTTCTCATAACCGGGCGGCTCGTCGCCGCGCAGGGCGACAATACGGCGGATGCCGCTGTCCCAATAGTCTTTGGCGATTTGGCGCAATTCGTCGGGAGAGGCGTCGATGCCGGTCAGGTGCGGCGCGGCTTCCAAGCCGGTTTCCTGTTGGATGCGTTTGACGATGCTGTGCGTACGGTCGCGTTCGCCGGAGTTTGCGCCGTAGGTTACGGAGACGAATTTGGGATGCAGGGTTTGCAGGCGATGGATGGAGTCCCACAGCATGGTTTCCATTTGTTCGTTTTTCGGCGGGAAAAATTCGAACGAAACGTTGATGTCGCCCTTCAAGTCGGAAAGGCTGTTGTTTAACGCATTGATTTCTTTTGCGTAACTCATTAGCTGTGTACCTCGGTTGTCTTTTTTAAACGTTTTCAGGTTGGTATGATAAATTTGCCTTGTGTATGAGTCAAATTCAAAATTTTCAGAAAGTTTATGAATTATTTTAATGTGACTGCCATTATGCTTGTCTCTATTCATATGAGGGCAAGCCGGCGAGAAAATACATATTCTGATATGTGGGAATATCTTGAAATTAAATGGATTTCAATGGTTTGTATTTTTGTTGGTAACGCAAAAGCAATAAGATGTTTCGCGCTTGAGTTGGCTATCAACCCATTCAAACGTCGTCTGAAAAATTTTCAGACGACGTCTTGGTTTTTAGCTTACAAATGATGTTGCCTCACTCAGCCTCTTCAATCCATGCCTGTTGTACGGCTTCGAGGATGCGTTCGCCGCAGCGTGCGGGATCGTCGTCGAAGTCGGGCAGCGCCATAATCAGGTCGCGCAGTTGGGTGAAGCGAACGGTTTTCGGGTCGATGCTGTCGCCGTGCAGGTCGTAGAGTTCCTCAGCGATGCGTTGGGTGTCTGTCCATTTCATGATGTCGTTCCTTTTGGAGTGTCCGAATGGGTTGATTCGGGATGGCTTGTTTAGGTTTTAATGCTTTGGGGAAAATTCGTGTCGGCAATGATTAATGCGTCTGAAATCGCATATGGTATTTTCCTATGTAATATTTTCAAGGCGTACGTTAATACATTTTTCTGACTTTCACTAAGGAAAATTTACACTTTGTCATGCAACCAAATCATTTGGAATGGTTCTTAAAGAAATCCATTATAGTATGAATAACAGGAAAATCGATGAACAACGCACTCAATGCCAAATTATCCAAACTTATTTACGCGCTCGCCTCCGATGATCCTAATTATCTTGCCAAAGCGGGGGTGTTCGACCGCCTGCTGCTGCTTATCCGCGAGCTTTATCAGATGTTGGATGATAGCGAAGGGCTGAAGCGTCTTTCCTTGCGCCTCCGTTATGGCAAGCGTTACGGCATGATTGCTTTGGATGCTGCCGCTCCGGACGAAGATGCGGGCGCTTTGCGTTTGAAACGCTGGATGGTGTATTCGCGTATTGCGGAACGCATTGTCGGCTGCGGAAACGACGTGTCTGTGGCGCTTGACGATATGGCGGTGGAGAACGAAGAAGCAAAACAGCGTTATATGGATGCCGCAAACGAAATCATCAAACGCTTCGGCTTGGCGGGATATGTCCCCGAGCCGCCAAAATCCGTCACAACCGCAACAAAAAACGAACCGACACCGAAGCCCGAACCTAAGAGTATCATTACCCGTCATGGCAGCAGCCTCAGTATGCTGAACGCTAAAGGCAGAGTGGAAAATTACCCTGTTGCGCAAACCGTCGCTTCGATGAAAGTATCCCGCTTAAGGTTTGTCGTTCCACGTTCCAAATAAACGATTTGGCAGCGATTTGAAGGAAGGTCGTCTGAAAACGGTCGGTAAGGCAGTTTCAGACGACTTTTTGTTTGCTCAAAATTTGGCAGGGGTCGTCTGAACATTGCTGTATCCGTTTCAGACGACCTCTTTGCATCAATGATCTTCGCGCGCGTGGTTGATGGTGTATTTGGGGATTTCCACCACCAAGTCTTCGTCGGCAACCACCGCCTGACAGCTCAGGCGCGAGTCGGCTTCCAAGCCCCATGCTTGGTCGAGCAGGTCTTCTTCAAGCTCGCTCGGTTCTTCCAAACTGTCGAAGCCTTTGCGGATGATGACGTGGCAGGTGGTGCAGGCACAGGATTTTTCGCAGGCGTGATCGACTTCGATGTCGTGGTCGAGCAGCACGTCAAGGACGGTTTTGCCTTCGGGTGCGTCTTCAATGACAGCGCCTTCGGGACATAATACGGCGTGTGGGAGTACGGTGATTTTGGGCATTTTTATTGTCTCTTGTAATGAGTGGTTTGATAATGGTGGGGTTTAACAATATTCTGTGTTCTATGTCCATTCGAATGTAAATAATGCAATCCGGCTGACGGGTTCGTAGAGCAGAATTACGTCATCTGCTCCGTTGGAGTATCCATATCCTGAGCATGAGGCAATATGGTAGAAAGGATTGCCCTGGTGTTCTATGAATACGTTCCAATCCTTGTCTTCTTTTAGAGTGAAGGCGTGAGGAATGGGTCTACTATCTACCCAATTTCCACCTTTAATCACTCCGCCTAATCTATCAAGATATAGACCAAAATAGGTATTATCGTAAGGCTCGTCGCCGTACAGCCCCTCTCGTTTTTCAAAATCTGATTTGTTCTCTTGATAGATTTGAACAGATTCATCGAAATACTTCAGTGCTTCTTGATAAAACTCTTCTTTACACTTTTCCAGAATGTGTTTGTTTTCAAAAGCATTGGGATCGAAATCGGCGCAAAGTATTTGTTTTAAGTTCTCTCTGTATTGAGGACTGCGGGTGAAATAGCCTTCTTCTCCCAAAAATTCATATTTGTTATCGTCTGTCAAACGGAAAGCCAGCCAGTTTTCACCAATAAATTCATTGTGGTAAGCGGGTGTGAAGCCACCTATATAGTATTCATAAGGTTCGATTGGGTTGATAAGATGGACGATTGTGCCACTCCATTCTGTTTTAAATTCTCCCAAATCTATACTCATCATGGGCAAAAAATGATTTTTTAGCCATGGCTGTTTTTCACAGAATACAGTTTCCGGTTCTGCAAAAGCAATGAGATTTTCATTGAGTTCGTTAACTTTTTCCCTGAACGGGAGATTTGTAAGTTTGTTCATGGTTTGCTCGTGCTGGGTTGGTCATTATAGTGGATTAAATTTAAATCAGGACAAGGCGACGAAGCCGCAGACAGTAC
>CAUSDA010000110.1:0-7506 GCA_963529965.1 uncultured Neisseria sp. | reverse complement strand
GATAGTACGGAACCGATTCACTTGGTGCTTCAGCACCTTAGAGAATCGTTCTCTGAAATTCGGGCTGAGGTCGTCTGAATCACAATATCGAAAGGAAATAATATGATGAAACCTATTGTTTTGAGCATTGCCGCCGCTACGGTTTTGGCAGCCTGCAATACGTCCGCCCAACAAGAAGCGCCGACAGTCGGCGTGGCAAATCCGGCTTCTGAGTTTTGCGTGAAGCAGGGCGGGAAATTGGAAATGAAAAAAGACAAAGACGGCGGCGAATATGCGCTTTGCCGTCTGCCGGACGGTACGGTCGTCGAAGAATGGGCATATTTCCGCCAGCACAATCAGTAATAACGCATTGAGCCGTCGTGCTTCGGACGCTTAGGCCCGATATGGTTGCTTTGATTTCGACAGATACAGCCGATAACGAAAAGGTCGTCTGAAACCTTGTTTAAGGGTTTCAGACGACCTTTTGATATGTTGGCGATGGAATGCGGCTACACGGTTTATCGGGCTTCCAGTTTGGTCACGCCACCCATATAAGGCTGCAAAGCGGCAGGAATATTGATGCTGCCGTCGGCGTTTTGATGGTTTTCCAAAACCGCAACCAAAGTACGACCGACTGCCAAGCCGGAGCCGTTTAAGGTATGCACCAAGCGGTTTTTGCCGTTTTCGTCTTTGAAACGCGCCTTCATGCGGCGGGCTTGGAAATCTTCGCAGTTGGAGCAGCTTGAGATTTCGCGGTAGGTATTTTGCGCGGGAACCCAGACTTCCAAGTCATAGGTTTTGGTTGCGCCGAAGCCCATGTCGCCGGTACACAGGGTAATCACGCGGTAGGGCAGTTCCAAAGCCTTCAGGATGTTTTCGGCATGGCCGACCATTTCTTCCAGCGCTTCGTATGATTTTTCGGGATGAACGATTTGCACCATTTCCACTTTGTCAAATTGGTGTTGGCGAATCAGGCCGCGCACGTCTTTGCCGTATGCGCCCGCTTCGGAGCGGAAACATGGGGAATGGGCGGTCAGCTTCAGCGGCAAATCGCTGCCTGCGACGATGCTGTCGGCAACGGTATTGGTCAACGTCACTTCGGCGGTCGGAATCAGATATTGCGTTTTTTTGCTCTCGTCGCCGCCGCGGGTAACATGGAACAAATCTTCTGCAAATTTAGGCAGTTGGCCTGTGCCTTGCAGGGTGGTGTCGTCCACGATGTAGGGTGTGTAATGCTCGGTGTAGCCGTGTTTCAGCGTGTGCGTATCGAGCATGAATTGCGCCAGCGCGCGGTGCAGGCGGGCGATTTGACCTTTCATGACGGTAAAGCGCGCGCCGGACAGTTTCGCGCCGCCTTCGAAATCCAAGCCCAAAGGTTCGCCCAAATCGACATGGTCTTTGATTTCAAAGTCAAATTCGCGCGGGGTACCGACTTTGCGGGCTTCGACGTTTTCGGTTTCGTCTTTGCCGACAGGCACGCTTTCGTGCGGCAGGTTGGGAATGCTCAACAACCATGCGTCCAATTCTTTCTGAACGGCATCCAAATCGGCAGCGGCCTGCTCCAAATCGGTTTTGATTTGGGCGACTTGATCCATGGCTGCCTGCGCCTCTTCGTGTTTGCCCTGTCCTTTCAATGCGCCGATTTGTTTGGAAATGCTGTTGCGCGAGGCCTGCAGTTCTTCGGTTTTCACTTGGACGGCTTTGCGCTGCTCTTCCAAGGCATTGAAACGTGCGGTATCAAACTCGTAACCGCGCTGCGCCAAACGTTCGGCGACGGCTGCGGTGTGGCTGCGGAGCTGTTGGATGTCTAACATTTTGTTCTCTCGATAAGATTTGGAAATGGCATCATTGTAAACCAAATTAAGGATATTTTCACAATGGAAGCGTTTGGGGGCGGGCTTTGCGGCGGATATGAAAAGGGTCGTCTGAAACGCCGGATTTAAGTTTTCAGACGACCTCGGACGGATTCGGATACGCTAAACCCGATACCGTCAGATTTGTTTTTCCTAATGTCCTCAATGTCTGCCAAAGACGGGCGGCGGCTTGCCATCATCAGGTTTTCGGCAGGGTGACGCCGGTTTGTCCCATGTATTTGCCGTTGCGGTCTTTGTAGGAAGTTTCGCAGATTTCGTCGCTCTCGAAGAAGAGGACTTGCGCCACGCCTTCGCCGGCGTAGATTTTGGCGGGCAGGGGGGTGGTGTTGGAAAATTCGAGGGTCACGTAGCCTTCCCATTCCGGCTCAAACGGGGTGACGTTGACGATGATGCCGCAGCGGGCGTAGGTGGATTTGCCCAAGCAGACGGTCAGGACGTTGCGCGGGATACGGAAGTATTCGACCGTACGCGCCAGTGCGAAGGAATTGGGGGGGATGATGCAGCAGTCGTCTTCGACGGTGACGAAGTTTTTCGGGTCGAAGTTTTTGGGATCGACGATGGTGCTGTTGATGTTGGTGAAGATTTTGAATTCGTTGGCGCAGCGGATGTCGTAGCCGTAGCTGGACGTGCCGTAGGAGATGATGCGCTGTCCGTTGGCTTCTTTGATTTGGTTCGGCTCGAAGGGGTCGATCATGCCGAACTCTTCGCTCATGCGGCGTATCCATTTGTCGGACTTGATGCTCATAATGTTTTCCTTGTTTCTTGCAGTTTTCAGACGACGTCTGCGGGAAGGTCGTCTGAAAATGCGGGGCGGGGTTATTTGGTTTTGGGCAGTTTCACTTCTTTAATCATGCCGTTTTCGCATTTCATGATGAAGACGGTTTCGCCGTTTTGCGAGGCGGTGAATTTGCCGTGTGCCAGGCCTTTTTTGAACGTGCCCGACAGTACCATGTTGCGGAACTTGGTGCTGTTGGAATTGAACGGCTCGATGAAGGTTTCGCGGTTGGCGGAGACGGTGTAAACGCCTTGTCCGTCGAATTTGCCGTTTTTAAATGCGCCGGTGTAGCTGCGTCCGTCTTGGCAGCGCCATGTGCCTTTGCCGGCGGGTTTGCCGTCTTTGCCGACATCGCCGTCGTAGGTGCAGCCCGGTTCCTGATAGGAAGTCAGGACGGCAGCCGAGGCGGGGAGGGCAAGCATAATGGCAAGCGGCAGGAATGCGAGGTGTTTAAACATAAAGGTTGTCCATCGGATGTAGGTTTCAGACGACCTTTTATGGTGGACTAACTTTAAACCAGGACAGCGTTACCTCGCCTTAGCTCAAAGAGAACGATTCTCTAAGGTGCTGAAGCACCAAGTGAATCGGTTCCGTACTATCTGTACTGTCTGCGGCTTCGTCGCCTTGTCCTGATTTAAATTTAATCCACTATATCGTGTAAAGGTCGTCTGAAAAATTAGTCTTGCCAGCCGCCCAAATAGGAAACCAGCTCTTCCAACATGGTGCTGACGGATTCCGCCATCAGGATTTGCGAGGCGAAGGCAAGGCTGGCGGCATCGTCGCCGTTGCTTTCGGCTTCTTCCTGCAATACGTCGAGGTATTGGATACGCTTGAGCGTGAAGTCTTGCGTGAGGATGAAGGCGATTTGCTCGCGCCACACCAAGCCCAGTTGGGTCACGGTTTTGCCGTTTTTGACGTGTTGGACCACTTCATCGGCGGTCAAATCTTGTTTGGACACTTTGACGACGGGAACAACATCGCCTACGCCTTTGAGTTCGCAATCGCTGTCCAATTCAAAACCGCCTTCACAATGCCCTTGCAACAGCCACTCGGTCATCAGGGAAGAGGGCGATTGCTTGGTATTCGGCAGCGAGGCTTCCAAACCGCCCAAGGCTTCGCGCAGCTTGGTCAGGATGTTTTCCGCTTTGGCGGAAGCCGCGTTGTTGACGAGCAGATAGCCGTGGCGGGTGTTGAATACCGCTTCAGTGCGGCTGCTGCGGGTAAACGCGCGGGGCAGCAGGTCGTCTGTAATTTGCTCTTTAAGCTCTTGTTTTTCCTTGCGACCGACATTGCGGGCTTCATTGTTTTGGATTTCCGCTACCTTCTCTTCCAAAATATCGCGGATGACGCCGGCTGGCAGGACTTTTTCTTCTTTTTTCAGGGCGACGCGCAAAGTAAAATCGGCAGGGAAGACGAGTTCGGGAGAGAACGAAACCGGTGCGGCAAAGCCCTCGCTGGACCAGTCCAAACCTTGGCAGCGGGTGAATTCAGCCTCTGCAAGTTTGTCGGCAAGTACGTCCGCTTCGGGCAGCTTTTCTTTGTTGAGCGGATAAAAACTGATCTGCTTGAACCACATGGTTTGTTTTCCTTTTCATTAAAAGCGGCATTATACAGGCAAAGCGGATACAAAGATAAGGCGCAGAAGGGTCGTCTGAAACGAGTTTGACCATAAAAAACGCCCAACCCGTTGACAGCGTTTTAACGCTTATGTATAGTTCGCAACTCGGTTACGCGCCCATCGTCTAGAGGCCTAGGACACTGCCCTTTCACGGCGGCAACCGGGGTTCGAATCCCCGTGGGCGTGCCAGATTTTCAATAAACCCTTACTGGAGAACAGTAAGGGTTTATTTTTTTTGTCTTTGGGAATGGATGGGACTGGATAGTTAACATAGCCATCGAAGGAATTTTGGCTTGCTTTATGAAGTATAAAATTCAAATTTATTATCAGTATCTTAGAAGCAATATTGTAAATTGCATTGGAGTTTTGTGTAGGTAAGGCCGTCTGAAATATTTTTCAGACGACCTTGGGTTTTAAATCCTTGAGTCAAAAATTTTTTGTTTATATTCAGTAGGTTGATATTGGTTTGTTAAATAGATATGTATTTTTCTCTTCTATATCTTCATTTTCATAAACTTGAATTGGATTTTCCGATTCTCCGGTCAATAAATATCCATTAAAGTCATCATTAGGGATATAACAGACAATATGTTTGAGTTGAGATACTGCTATAATTTTATCTCTAATTTCATCATCTGTTGCTGAAATCCGATATAAATTCACAAGCCAAGAAGCATCACCATTAACGTTAGAATAAATACAAAGGCAGCATATTTCATTCAAATCATTTTCTGAAAAACTTGGATCATTAAGTTTTTCAAAAGTGGTTGCTAGAATTTTATTTGAAGAACAGCCTAAGGCTGAGGCAAGAAATTCTATAATTTCATCTATAGAGATTGGATTTTTAATGAAAAAATCAAACATATAGTATCGCTATTTTAAGTTTTCTGTAAAATATCTTGCATATTATTCCTGTTTTATTGTGAATAATATAAAGAAATAAAATATAAAATTTAAATGGTTTGACTAAATAGGTTATAGGAGTAATTTGAAGATGAATATTAAATTTAAAAAATTTGGTTTGAGTCAAACTGACGTTCAGCAAATGAGAGAATACGGAATTTTGCCGGATAAAAAAACCTTACAAAATTTAATTAAGGCGCATCATTCAAATAATCCCGAGCCTGATGAGATTGCCCAATTACAAGATAATTTAGGCTGGCGAATTGATGAAAATTATATTCAATTTTTACTTAAACACAATGGAGGAATTCCATCTAAAGTTAGAATAAAGGGTAATAATATAGTTATAGACCATTTTTTGTCTTTTAAATCTGACTATAAGCTTAACTCCATTATTGATATATATCCAGATTTTAAACAATACGGGTTACCTATTGCGAATACCCCTTCAGGTGATAGTATTATTTTATCTTTAGATGGAAAAATTCATTTTTTTAATCATAATATTGATTCTATTGATGAAGAAGTGGGGATAGTAGCAGATAATTTTTTGGAATTGCTGAGAAAGTTATATTAGTAAACTATAGCCTATATGGAATCCTAAAATTTAGATGCTTTCAATATGTTTTTAAGATTGTCTGAACACAGGTTTCAGACGACCTCTATAGTGGCTCGCCTCCCTCGACGGCGGTGCGCAGTTACTGACAAAGCTTACAACTATAAAAGGGCGTAGGAAAGTCTAAACAACTTCTACAGTTATGGTCTACTAGGGTCGTCTGAAAAGTTAAAACGTATTATTTCGTTTGCCTATCCCCCGCTTCCCTGACTCATGTTTTTCAGGCGTTGCTCACGATTGACAAAGGGTAAGTCGTTAATTTGAGGAATGCCCACATGATTCACAATAGGCAGCAATCCTAAATGGTGCAGCTCCTGTTCGATAGCGGCAGCCACTTTACGCATTTCAGGATTCTCAAAGTCGTAGGGCTGCTCGGTGCTAATGATAATACTGCCTCTATTCGGAAGATAGATAACCTCGTTTGCACTGGGCACTTCCTCTGGTAGGATTTCGGCAGGTAGAAAGGTAAACCATTCTAAAGCCAGACGTTTTTTGTAAAGGGAAAATGGCCAGACAGGCGGGGGGTAAAAGCGATTCAATCCATGAAAATGACAATGTGCCTGATATTTGTCCAAATAAAAGAATATCCATTCTTTTATCAAGGCTTTACTGATATCGGATTCGTTCATCAAAAAGTAATGACCCAAATTAACATCCCCATCAATATTTAAACTAGGACGCAATTTAAACAAACCGTGTCGTTTTTCTATTGCACGATGTTCACCCTCATATTTATGCCATTCCTTATAGGGCACATTCAGCCAGTCCAGGTCGAACATTTCGGGCTCATGCTGTACTTCTTCCGAAGTCAGTGCAAAATCCTTCATCAGCGCAAGATCAGCGAGAGGCAGAGGAAACTCGACGTATTTGTCTTTATAGTTGTGATTGTAGTTTTTACTGGTCTTGATTACCGGATAGCTTTTGTCTTTAAAGTTGACCATACCGTTTTTGATATTTCTACGTTCTGTCAACAGTTTTACCGTAACTGTATCGTTACATACAAATAGCTCTTGGAGATGTTCTTTTTGAAAAGCTAACATATCCTTGAATACACGATCGAAGGAATGCTGCATAACGGTGAAATGCATTATGAAATCGATTTTTTTCATTTAGTTTCCTATATTCATTCTTTTGACGCATCTGGGATTCGCTGCAATTTCCTGTCCGCCTATCGGATACTGCTAGAGTTCAATATTATTAAAAAAATTCTCCCGATTCATGGCGTCGAATGTTTCCATATCTAAATGCGCCCATTTATATTCACTGACGAAATCCCGCAGCATTTGGCTTTTTGACACGGTTCTACCCCATGCGTCATAAATGGTTTTCCCCAGATATTCTTTAAGCGCGCCGGTTACCTCGTCTGGTGCTGAGGCGGAAATAATGATGTAGTCGTTGACTGCACTTTTTTTCAATCCTGCTGCAACGGCTTCGTCATACAACGATGAAAATTTTGAAAAATCGTTCAATAAAGATTTAATTTCCTCTTCTTTTTCAAGCCTGTGCAGAGTTTTAAAAATCCACTGCTTTTCGGCTTCGTGATCTATATCGTCATCGTCTAAGTAGCTGCACGTTAAATCAAACATGGTATGTGTCCTTTCTAAAAGTAATTGTTGTGTTTGGGTGGCGAACCGAAAAAGTCATGTTTTGAAATGCTTTCAGAATATCTGAAATGCTTCCTTCTAGCAAAATATAGTGGATTAACTTTAAACCAGTACGGCGTTGCCTCGCCTTAGCTCAA
>CAUSDA010000109.1:0-7655 GCA_963529965.1 uncultured Neisseria sp. | reverse complement strand
TTTGAGCTAAGGCGAGGCAACGCCGTACTGGTTTAAAGTTAATCCACTATACAAACAACCATCCCAAAAGGTCGTCTGAAAACCCGATATTCTTTGACAAGGCATCCTGACAAGCGTCCGGATGCCTGAATATTCTGACGCATGCAGGAGGCGGCTGATCAATATGTTTGATAACCAAGCCGGTAAGGCAACCCTACCATAGCCCTTTCACAACGTTTTTACTATAATCCCCCATTTCCTCCCCTGCCCCGTGCATCATGCCCAAAGCCACTTTCTACACCCACGCCGCCGACCCCGCCGCCTTCGCCTGCCGCCTGATTGCGCGCGCCATACGCAACGGCGGGCAGATATTGGTCTGGTCGGATTCCGATGAAACCATCCGCCGCCTCGACCGCGACCTTTGGCAACAAATTCCCGAAAGCTTCATTCCGCATGAAATTTGGCAACCCGACCAACCCATGTCGTCTGAAACACCCGTATGGCTCGCGTTCGGCGATACTTTACCCACCGTCCCTGAAAACGCCACCGTCCTCAATCTCTCGCCCGACTTTTGGAACGAAGCCCCCGTCGTCCCCGCCCGCGTGCTTGAAATTGTAGGCAGCAGCTTGGAAGAGATCGCCGACGCCCGCGAACGCTTCAGCGCATACAGAAAAAACGGCTTTACCATCGAACACCACGATATGACGGGCAAAGCCTAAAATCGAAGGTCGTCTGAAAACGGCTTTACACGATAAGCCGAAAATTTAAACAGCCTTGATTCCTTTTGATTCAAACTGGGCTATAATCCCGACTTTCTTTTACTGACCCCTTTTAAAAGACGAAAACATCATGAACAAAACTTTCAAATTCAGCGCATTGGCAATCGCCGCCGCATTGGCACTGACCGCCTGCGACAAAAAAGACGCCAATACACCTGCTTCAGCCTCTGCACCCGCATCGGCATCCGCAGCTTCCGGCGCATCTGCCGCAAAAGACGCATCCTCTATCGGCACACCGGTCCAACAAGCCAGCTACGCAATGGGTATGGACATCGGCAGCTCCCTGAAACAAATGAAAGATCAGGGCGCGGAAATCGACATGAAAGTCTTCATCGAAGCCTTACAAGCCTCTTATGACGGCAAAGAAAGCAAAATGACTGAAGTCCAAGCACAAGAAGTCATGATGAAATTCCTGAAAGAACAACAAGTCAAAGCGGCGGAAAAACTTCAGGCTGACGCCAAAGCCAACCTGGAAAAAGGCGAAGCGTTCCTCAAAGAAAACGCCACTAAAGAAGGTGTGAAAACCACTGCTTCCGGCCTGCAATACAAAATCACCAAAGAAGGTGACGGCAAACAGCCTAAAAAAGACGACATCGTCGTTGTCGAATACGAAGGCCGCCTGATTGACGGTACCGTCTTCGACAGCAGCAAAGCCAACGGCGGTCCTGTTACCTTCCCCGTCAGCCAAGTTATCCCCGGCTGGGCCGAGGGCATCCAACTCTTGAAAGAAGGCAGCGAAGCCACCTTCTACATCCCGTCCAAACTCGCCTACCGCGACCAAGTCATGCCGGGCGGGAAAATCGGTCCGAATTCCACTTTGGTATTCGACGTGAAGCTGGTTAAAATCGGCAAACCCGAAGATTTCCAACCCGCTCCCGGTCAAGTTGACATTCAAAAAGTCCAATAAACCTGTGCTTTAACCCGATGCCCGAACCGAATCCGTTTCGGGCATTTCTGTTCTGTATATTCGCAAAACATGGTTTACCCCGTTTCAGACGACCTCCTATCCCATCAAACCCCCAATAAACCCGCGCCATAACATTGCGATTTTGTTTTGCTATACAATAAAACCTACCAACCTCCTACAACCGACGCCATGAAAAACATCGTTATCCTCATCTCCGGCCGCGGCAGCAATATGCAGGCCATCGTCAATGCCGCCATTCCAAACGCCCGCATCGCCGCCGTCCTCAGCAACAGCGCAACCGCCGCCGGACTGGCTTGGGCAGCCGAGCGCGGCATCGCCACCGACAGCCTCAACCACAAAGACTTCCCCAGCCGCCTCGCTTTCGACCAAGCCATGATGGAGAAAATCGATGCCTATCAACCTGATTTGGTTGTCCTTGCAGGCTTTATGCGCATCCTCACGCCTGAATTCTGCGCCCATTACTCAAACCGCCTGATCAACATCCACCCGTCCATCCTCCCCGCCTTCACCGGCCTGCATACCCACGAACGCGCCCTTGAAGCCGGCTGCCGCGTCGCAGGCTGCACCATCCACTTCGTAACCCCCGAGCTGGACTGCGGTCCGATTATCTCGCAAGGCATCGTCCCGATCCTCGACGGCGATACGCCCGACGACGTTGCCGCACGCGTCCTGACCGTCGAACACCGCCTTTTCCCGCAAGCCGTTGCCGATTTCGTTGCAGGTCGTCTGAAAATCGAAGGCAACCGCGTATTCAATTCAGAGCGCAACGCCGAAGGACAAACCTTACTCGCGTAATCCTGCCCAATGCGCAGCACCCCACAAGGAAACACCATGAGCCAAAACCGGTTGACCCTTTCAGATATCATTTCCGAATCCGACTACCGTAAACGCCAAAGCAAAGCCATCGATTTATTCAACCAAAGCCTCAAAAACAACCCCGAAACAACGCGAGCGGTATGCGATTTTGTTGTCGGAGACCCGCTCAATAACCGCTCTTTTTCTCCCGGTTTCAAGCTGCACTGCCTAAACTGGCTGATCGACCATCACTTGGACCGCTGTGACGAAAGCTACGAGCAGCATCCTGAAGACGACGGCTTTCCCGAAGGCTTCGACGATTTAATCGATTGCCAGTGGAAATTCAAATGGATCATTCCCATGCTTGCCCGCGACCTCTTTCTCGACAAAAAGGAAATTGAGGAAGCGAACGAAACAATGCGTTACCACTATGAAAACATGCGGTTCAGTCTTTCATCATTTTATAAAACCCTGATGCTGCAAAACATCCTGTCCGGAGACCACGCCGCCGCCAAAGAAAATTTCCAAAAATGGCAGCAAACCGCCGCAGATGAATTTTCCGACTGCCCCGCGTGCGAACAGTCCGAGCAGGTCAATTTCTACCATTTTATCGGGCAGTACCAAAAAGCCATCGATACCGCCCAGCCCATCTTAACGGGCGAAATGACCTGCGCCGAAGTGCCGCACCTTACCTACTACCCCGTCATCGACAGCATGATAAGGCTGGGCAAATACGAGGAGGCGGAACGCCTTTTGGACGAAGCCATAGACAAAATCAACGTCGAAGAAGACGAAGAGTTCGTCCGCCTGATCCCCCTCTTTTCCCAACTGGCGTACAAACTCGGACAGTCGCAACGTGCCCTCGATTTGATGAACCGGCACGGCGACACCATCATTCGACATGCCCCAAACGACAATATGCTCTATTTGGACTACCTCATCGCGCTTTCTCCTTTTGACGAAAAAGCGGCGCAACATGCCCGCGAGTTTGCCGCAGACTTCGACAAACGCAATGGCAACAGCCATTACCAAAGCCAGATAGAATTTATGTTCGGTTCGGGCAATCTCCAATAACCCAAGCTCGTCTGAAATCCTTTCAGACGACCCAAA
Source organism: uncultured Neisseria sp. (assembly GCA_963529965.1). Taxonomy (GTDB): domain Bacteria; phylum Pseudomonadota; class Gammaproteobacteria; order Burkholderiales; family Neisseriaceae; genus Neisseria. The sequence continues at coordinate 4,064 of CAUSDA010000109.1, read as the reverse complement.
CAGGAGGAATGACACCATGAAAACACCCACCCTGCTAATCGCCGCCGCCCTCTCCCTAAGCGCCGCAAACGCCTATGCCGCAGGACTACCCCAATCAGCCACCCTGAAATACTCCGGCAGCTACGGCATACCCGCCACCATGACCTTCACACGCAGCGGCAACCAATACACCATCGTGTCCAGAATCAAAGTCCCGATGTACAGCATCCGCTTCGAATCCGGCGGCACCATCAGCGGCAACACCCTCCGTCCCAAATACTATAAAGACGTCCGCGGCGGCAAACTCTATGCCGAAGCCAAATTCAGCGGCAACAGCATCACTTACGGCAAAGCCGGTTCGAGCGAAACCGCCAAAACCGGCGGCACGACACTCGACCTCTTTACGCTGGCTTGGCAGCTTGCCGCCAACGATGCCCGCCTGCCGTCCGGCCTGAACATCACCAACGGCAAAAAACTCTACCCCGTCAACGGCATGACCAAAGTCGGCAGCGAAAACTACAAAATCGGCGGCGGTACCACCACAGTCAACAAATACCGCGTCAAACGCGGCGACGACACCGTGACCTATTCGTTCGCCCCCGCCTTCAACAACATCCCCGCCGAAATCAATTACACCGACGACGGCAAAACTTACGACCTCAAACTCACATCCGTCACCATCAACGGAAAAGCCGTCAAACCATAACGGCGCCAAACCCTTCCCGACAAACGGCCGTTTCCCAAAGGTCGTCTGAAACCGAACTGCACCCCAAAAGTTGGACATCTCCTCCCAACTATTAAGGTGCAGTTTTTTATCGCCAAACCATACCGATGCGCCTCTGGCGTATTTCCATCCCCAAAGCGTCCGCCGTTTTTTTTTCAGACGACCTCGGTTTTTCAGTTAAACCGTATGCGTTTACAGGTTGGCAATCTTAATCCACTATATTTTTCAGATTGTAAACAATATGTTTAGCCTGATTTGGCACACGCTTGAGGCGTAACGGCGAAAATCTTTTAAAAAAAGAAAGATATTGTGTTCTTGAATATTCTGTGCTGAAATTACATGACACTACAAAAATAGTGGTGCGTAAAAAATATAAAACAGACAAAGGAGAAACTCATGCAATGGTTTTTAGACAACCTCAAAGCCTTTTTTGAAACCATCAGCGGCTGGGTCTGGGGGCCTGTCATGCTGGTGCTGCTGGTCGGCACGGGCATTTTGCTGACCGTCATGCTGAAGGGCTTGCAATTCACCATGTTGGGCTATGCGCTGAAGCAGGCTTTCGTGCCGTCAAAGAAGCATGAAGACGGCGAAGACCACGAAGGCGATATTTCCCATTTCGCCGCTTTGATGACCGCCCTGTCCGCCACCATCGGCACGGGCAATATCGCCGGCGTGGCGACTGCCGTAGTGACCGGCGGCCCGGGCGCGGTATTTTGGATGTGGATGACCGCCGTTTTCGGCATGGCAACCAAATACGGCGAAGGCGTATTGGCGGTGAAATACCGCGTGACCAACTCCAAAGGCGAAATGTCCGGCGGGCCCATGTATTACATCGAAAACGGTTTGGGTAAAAACTGGAAATGGATGGCGTTGGCGTTCGCTTTATTCGGCACATTCGCTTCGTTCGGCATCGGCAGCTCCGTACAGTCCAACTCGGTCGCTCAAGCGGTTCAGACGAGCTTCGGCGTCGAACCTGTCTATACCGGCATTACGTTGACGGTTCTGACTGCCATCGTTGTTTTGGGCGGTATTAAAGGCATCGCCAAAGCCGCTTCTTTCATCGTACCCGCTATGGCGGTGTTTTATGTGGTGGGCGGTATTTCCATTATCGTCATCAATTCCGATGCGCTGGTGCCTGCCGTCAAGCTGATTTTCTCCGATGCGTTCAGCGCGCAGGCAGTGGCGGGCGGCGCTATCGGCACGGTAATCCGCTACGGCGTGGCGCGCGGCGTGTTCTCCAACGAAGCGGGCATGGGTTCTGCACCGATTGCCGCCGCAGCCGCGAAAACCGACCATCCCGTCCGTCAGGCATTGGTTTCCATGACCGGTACGTTTTTGGACACCATCGTCGTTTGTTCGATTACCGGCATCATTTTGGTCATGGGCCTGCTCGGCGTGGGCGGCGAGTTTGTCAAACCTGAATTGAGCGGCGCGGCACTGACGACCGTCACGTTCCAAAAAATGCTGCCCGGCATCGGCGGCTGGATTGTCACCATCGGTCTGATTTTCTTCGCCTACTCAACCATTTTGGGCTGGTGCTATTACGGGGAGAAATGCGCGGTTTATGTATTCGGCGAGAAGTTTGCCGGTTTGTACCGCGTCGGTTATGTCTCTTCCGTCATGCTGGGTACAGTCTTGAGCCTTGATTTGGTATGGCTGGCTTCGGATACGTTCAACGGCCTGATGGCATTGCCCAACCTGATCGCACTCCTTTTGATGATTAAAGTCATCGTCAATGAAACGCGCGACTTCAAACAGAAAGTCAAAGACGGAGCGTTGCCTCATTGATGCCTGAGGTCGTCTGAAAGGTGTTTCAGACGACCCGATATCTGTATTTATAGTGGATTAACTTTAAACCAGTACGGCGTTGCCTCGCCTTAGCTCAAAGAGAACGATTCTCTAAGGTGCTGAAGCACCAAGTGAATCGGTTCCGTACTATCTGTACTGTCTGCGGCTTCGTCGCCTTGTCCTGATTTAAATTTAATCCACTATATCAAACCAGTCGGCGGAGGAACAAAATGAAAGTGCTTGTTTTAGGTGCCGGAGTTGCCGGCGTATCTTGCGCGTGGTATCTGGCGGAAGCCGGACATGAGGTAACGGTAATCGACCGCGCCGAAGGCGTGGCAATGGAAACCAGTTTCGCCAATGCGGGTCAGCTCTCTTACGGCTATACCACGCCTTGGGCGGCACCCGGCATTCCGACCAAAGCACTGAAATGGCTGTTTAAAAGCCATCCTCCTCTGCTGTTCCGCCCCGACGGCAGTCTGTATCAAGTCGAATGGCTGTGGCAAATGCTGCAAAACTGCACGGCATCCCGCTATCAAATCAACAAAGAGCGCATGGTCAGGATTTCCGAATACAGCCGTGAAATGTTCCGCCGTTTTGAAGCGCAAACCGGCATGAATTTCGAAGGACGCAAAAAAGGAACTTTGCAGATTTTCCGCCAAGCCAAAGAAGTCGAAGCGGCAGAACAAGACATTACCGTTTTGGAACGGTACGGCGTACCCTACCGTCGTCTGAAACCCGAAGAATGCGCAGAATTCGAGCCTGCACTTGCACGCGTTACCGCCAAAATTGCCGGCGGCCTGCACCTGCCTGCGGACGCGACCGGCGACTGCCACCTCTTCACCCAAAACCTGTACAAACTGTGTCTGGAAAAAGGCGTACAGTTCCATTTCAACCGAACCATCCGCCGCATCGAACACAACGGCCAGCGCATCAGCGCAATCGAAACCGAAACGGAACGGTTTGAAGCAGATGCCTTCGTCTGCGCGCTCGGCTGCTTCAGCAGAACGGTTTTGGCGCAGTTGGGCCTCGATCTGCCCATTTACCCCGTCAAAGGCTATTCCTTGACCCTGCCCGTCAAAAACTCAGACGGCGCGCCGGTTTCCACTGTTTTGGATGAAAGCTACAAAGTCGCCATCACACGATTCGATAACAGAATCCGCGTCGGCGGTATGGCGGAATTGTCCGGCTACGAAATCAAACTGTCCGAAAAACGCCGCGAAACGCTGGCTTTGGTCGTCAACGATTTGTTCCCCGAAGGCGGCGACTTGAATCAGGCATTGTTCTGGAGCGGTCTCAGACCGATGACGCCCGACAGCACGCCGCTAATCGGCCGCACCCGCTTTGACAACCTGTTCCTGAATACGGGTCACGGCACTTTGGGCTGGACCATGTCGCTGGGCTCGGCAAAATTGACCGCCGATATCGTGTGCGGCAAAGACACCGAAATCCGCAGCGACGACTTGAGCCTGTCGCGCTATCCTTCTTGAACTTTAAACCGATAAGGTTTGAGCGGCACTACAGTGGATTAACTTTAAACCAGTACGGCGTTGCCTCGCCTTAGCTCAAAGAGAAC
>CAUSDA010000108.1:0-7792 GCA_963529965.1 uncultured Neisseria sp. | reverse complement strand
CGACTGCCTTGCCGGCGCACTATGCCGACTACGTCTCCGCCAAATAGCGCGTTGACATCCGTTTCGTCAAATACGTATTTAGTGTGGCAAAAGTCGCAATCGATTTGGATACTGCCTTGTTCTGCAACAATACCGCCAACTTCTTCTCCGCCTAACATAAGCAGCATATCGCTGACTTTGCCGTGTGAGCAGGTGCAGGCAAATTCGATACTTTCGGGATCGAAAACCCGTGGAGGGGTTTCATGATAGAGCCGATAGAGAACGTGTTGTGCGTCTAGGGTGGTTAGCTCTTCCGGGGTCAGCGTTTGGGTCAGTGTGCTGATGAGTTCCCACGATTCGGTGTCCAGTTCTTCTTCGGGCAGACGTTGTACCAGCAATCCTCCGCTGACATGATCTGAAGCGGCGAGAACGATGTGGGTATCGAGTTGCTCGGAACGTTTGATATAGTTCATGAGCATTTGGGCGATATTGTCGCCTTCAAGCGGGACAACGCCTTGCCAAGGTTCGGCATCTTTGGGTTGATGTGTGAGTACGAAAACGCTGTTGCTGCCCAAAAGGTCGGTCAGGCTTTCGTCATCACGGATGTCGGCGGTTTCATCCCAGCGGGCGGTAGCGCGAACGGTGTTGTCTGATGTGGCTTCGACCACAAGCATTTTCAGACGACCTTGTCCCTGTACTTGGATAATGAGCGTGCCTTCGTTTTTAAGGTTGCTGGAGAGAAGCGCACCTGCAGCGAGGAGTTCGCCTAATGCCCGGCGGATGGCGGCAGGGTAGTGTTTTTGTCCGGCGATGTGTTCCCACACGTTTTCAAGGCGGACGTGCAGACCGCGCACAGGCATATCGTCAAAGATGAAACGCGTGCGGATATCGGCGTGGTTGATGTCGGTTTGCGGCATAAATTCCTCTGTTTTTCTGAATGATGGGTTGACGGCTATATGGTTGCGCTTGCAGAGAAATCAAGGGACTTTATAATCTGTCTTGCGTTCTTAACCTTTTGCTTTTAATCGCCATGTTCTACCTCTACCAATCCAACCGCCTCGAATCGCTAGCCGCCCTGTTTGCCGGAATCCAAAGGGTCGGGCCGCTTGAGTCTGCTTTGGCGGCGGAACAGATTGTGGTGCAGAGTCAGGGGATGCGGCGTTATTTGAGCGTGTATCTGGCGCGCGAACTGGGGGTGGCGGCGAATTTGCAATTCAGCCTGCCGGCAGGTTTGACGTGGCAGTTGATGCAGAAGCTGATTCCCGATATTCCCGCGCTCAGTCCGTTTTCGCCGGAGGTAATGCGCTGGCGGCTGTTGGATTTGTTCCGCAGCGAGCGTTTTCAGACGACCTCTGAATTTGAAAACGTCCGTTCTGTCTTGCAAAGCTATTTGGGCAGCGGCGAGTCGGCGGATTATCAGTTGGCGGGGCAGTTGGCGGATATTTTCGACCAGTATCTAGTGTACCGACCGCAGTGGATTGATGCCTGGCAGGAGGGCAAACTTCTGGGGCTGGGCGAGGACGAGGTCTGGCAGGCGCAGCTTTGGCGGTATTTGGACGACGGCAACCAATCCGCGCCGCACCGTGTGGCGCTGTGGGAAAAGCTGCTGTCGTCTTTGGATAAGGCGCACCTGCCCGAGCGGTTTTTCGTATTCGGCATTTCGACGATGGCGCCGATGTATTTGCAGCTTTTGCAGAAAATTTCGGAACATTGCGATGTGTTTGTGTTCGCGCTCAATCCGAGCGGCCAGTATTGGGGCAATGTGATTGAGGCGGCGCAGCTTTTGAAGGGCGGCGACGATGCGGATTTGTCGCAAACGGGGCATCCGCTCTTGGCGTCTCTGGGCAAGCAAGGGCGTGATTTTTTTGATTTTCTGACGGAAATCGGCTTGGAGGAGCAGCCTGTGTTTGAAGAGGTTTCAGACGACACGCTGCTGCACTGCCTGCAAAACGACATTCAAAATCTGCGGATGCCGTCTGAACACAGCCGCGCGGATTTGTTGGATGACGGCTCCGTCCGTATCGTTTCGGCACACAGCCCTCTGCGCGAATTGCAGATTTTGAAAGACAAGCTGTTGCGGATTCTGCACAAACATCCCGACTGGCAGCCCCACGATATTGCCGTTTTGACGCCGAACATCGAGCCGTACAGCCCGTTTATCGAGGCGGTGTTCGGGCAGGCGCAGGGCGGGGCGCAGGCTTTGCCGTATTCGGTGTCGGACGTGAAACTCAGCTGCCGCCAGCCGCTGCTTTACGCGCTGGAGCAGACGCTGGATTTGCTGGAGAGCCGGTTTGAAGTCGATAAAGTGCTGCCGCTGTTGGAAAGTGGTTTGGTGCTGCGCCGTTTCGGGCTGACGGCGGACGATTTGCCGCTGCTGCACGACACCATTGCCGAGTTGAACGTGCATTGGGGTTTGGACGGAACGATGCGCGGCGCGGCGGACAATCTGTTCACTTGGCAGCAGGCGTTGGAACGCATCGTCTTGGGCTGGATGCTGCCCGACGACGGCAGCCCGCTCTGGCAAAACGTCAGCGCGTGGCACGGCGATGTCAACCGCCTTGATGTGTTCGGCCGCTTTGCCGCCTTCATCCGCACGCTGTCGCGCATCACCGCCGAGTGGCGCAAACCCGCAGCGGCGGAAGAATGGACGGAGCGCTGCCGCGATTTGGTGCAGTCGTTGTTCCTGCCCGACGCCGACGACCAATACGCCTTGCAGCAGTTCGAGCAGGCGTTGGCAAAATGGCAGGAAGAAACCGCGTTGGCAGGCTTTCGCGGCACTTTGCCGCAACACACCGTCATCCGCCACATCCGCCGCTTTTTAGGCAGCGAAAGCCAAGCAGGATTCCTGCGCGGCGGCATCACCTTTTGCAGCATGGTGCCGATGAGGAGCCTGCCGTTTAAAGTCATCTGCCTCTTGGGGTTGAACGACGGCGATTTCCCGCGCAACACCAAAGCAGCCGTGTTCGACCTGATTGCCAAACACCCGCAAAAAGGCGACCGCGCCCGCCGCGACGACGACCGCTACCTCTTCCTCGAAGCCATCATCAGCGCGCGCGACATCCTTTATCTCTCCTACGTCGGCCGCAGCATCCGCAACGACGACGAACTCGCCCCGTCCGCCCTCGTCAGCGAACTCATCGACACCATCGCCGCCATGACCGGACGGCGCAGCAAAGAGCTGGCGGAACACTGGGTCGAACAACATCCCCTGCAACCGTTCTCCCACCGCTATTTCATCGCAGACAAAATTTCAGACGACCTCTTCAGCACGCGGCAGGACTACGCCGAAGCCCTCAACCGCCCGCGCGAACAGGCGCGTCCGTTTTTCAGCGAGGCCCTCGAAGAAAACAGCCCCGCACCGACCGTCTGGCAGGACGACTTCATCCGCTTCTGGAAAAATCCCGTCAAAACATGGCTGCAACAAACCTTGGGCTGGCGCGAACCCTACCGCGACGAAGCATGGGAATCCGCCGAACCCTTCGAGCCGCAACGCGCCGACAAAATTGCCGCCGCCTACCTCGACGCCCGCCGCCACAACCAAGACTTTCAAGAAACCGCCGTCCGCCTCGATGCCGAAAGCCTGTTGCCTGCCGGTGAACTGGGTAAATTGTGGCAGCAGAATTTCCAAGCCGCCGCCAAACGTATAGACGGCGCATTGCTGCAAAGCCCCAAACTGCCGCCTTTCGCCTACGAAATCCCGTTCGACGGGCAAACCCTGCAAGGCAGCCTCGGCAACCTGTACCAATGCGGCCAAGTGTTCTACCTCGACCGCAAACCCAATGCCCCGCAACGCATCGCCCTCCTGCTCGAACATTTAATCTTTTGCGCGGTGGAATCTCAGACAACCGAAACCCGCCAAACCCATATCGTTCAGCCTGAAGAAACAACGCTTTATCCCACAATCTCCGGCAGCCACGCGCAACAAATGCTGCAAAAATGGCTGACGTTCTTCAACCTCGGACAAACGCGCCCGCTGCCTTTCTTCGCCAAAACCAGCCTCGCCGCCGCCGAAGCCTACGGCAAAAAACAGAGCTGGGAAGATGCCTTGAACAAAGCCAGGGAAAGCTATCACGGCAATAAAGTCAGCAAAGGGCAAAAAGACTATACCGAAGTCGCCTTAGTGTTCGGCAACGAAGACACCGAGCCGTTAGAAGGAGCGTTGTTCCAAAGATTGGTGGAAGAGCTGCTGATACCGCTGCTGGACGCGGTAAAGGAAGAATCGTCGGATGCGGCATAGAAGTCGGAAATCGGAAGAGGTCGTACCACAGGCAGGCTGCGCACTCTGAAAACGCAAAAGGAGCAAATGATGTTGAAACATTTTATCGCGATCGCTGTCGCCGTTTTATTGAGTCAAACGGCGTACAGCCAAGCCAAACCGAGATCAGCCATGTACACCGACTACACCGACTATACCGCCATTGTTGAAGATAAATGCGCCATCGCGGCAGACGGCGGCAGCATGATGCTGACCGTGCGCAACGCGGCAGGCAAGGAAACGGTTTTCTTTATCAACCGCGGTTTTGATGTCAAAAATACGCCTAAGTACAACCAAGTCCGTGATGACAAAGGGCATAAACTGAGCGACAGCGAGAAACAGCAGTTGTTTGCGCACTTGAAGACTTTAAAAACAAGGTGCAGCAGCGAGGGCTGTGCCGAGTTTGTGGATTCGTTTGTCAGATAGGCCGCATATCGTTTCGGCTGGCATTGCTGGTTTTCAGACGACCTTGGGCTTCAAGAACTTATGTGATAAACGAAATCCGGTTTCAGGAACGCGGGTCGATATTGCGCGCCATTTCCAATGCGGTGGCAACGGCAGTCATGAGGCTGCCTGAGTCTGCTTTGCCCGTTCCGGCAAGGTCGAGGGCGGTGCCGTGATCGACCGAAGTGCGGATAAAGGGCAGTCCGAGCGTGACGTTGACGCCTTTCCCGAAGCCCGCGTATTTGAGCGTGGGCAGCCCTTGGTCGTGATACATCGCTAAAACGGCATCAGCGTCTTTGAGTAAAAAGGGCTGGAACACCGTATCGGCGGGATAGGGGCCGCGTGCGTCTATGCCTTCGCTTTGCAGCTGCTTGAGCGCGGGGATGATGATGTCGATTTCTTCATGGCCGAGATGGCCGTTTTCGCCTGCGTGCGGATTCAGTCCGGTCACTAGGATGCGGGGGCGGGTGATGCCGAATTTGTCGCGCAGGTCGGCATGAAGGATGCGGGTCACGGATTCGACCAGCGGGCGGGTAATGGCGGCGGCGATGTCTTTGAGCGGAAGGTGGGTAGTGACGAGCGCCACCCGCAATCCGCCGCCCGCGAGCATCATGACGACTTGTTCGGTTTGGCTTTTTTCGGCGAGGTATTCGGTGTGGCCGCTGAAGAAATGATCGCTGGCGTGTCCGTCGTTGATGACGCCTTTGTGCAGCGGCGCAGTAACCATGCCGTCAAAGAGGTCGTCTGAAATGCCTTGATAGGCAGTGTCCAGCAGTTTGAGGACGTAGGCGGCATTGGCGGGATTGAGTTTGCCCGCTTGGCAGGGCGCGGCTAAAGGAATGTGCAACACTTCCAATATGCCGCGTTCGGGCTTGCCGCCCTGCGGGTCGAAATCTTGCAGGGTGATGGTTTTGCCTAATTGTTCGGCACGGCTTTGCAGCAGATTTTTGTCGCCCAGCACGATGCAGCGGCACGGCAAATCGGCAAACGCCAAATCCAAGCAGATATCGGGGCCGATGCCGGCAGGTTCGCCCGAAGTCACGGCTAAAACAGGTAAAGTCATGCGGATTCCTTATGGAATAAATCTGTTGCAGAAAAATGAAAACAGCGTTGTACGGTATAGTTGAGGTCGTCTGAAAACTTTTCAGACGACCTTTAGCTTATGCCCGCATCAGGCTGCGGTAGGCATTTTGTTTCAAAACAAGCACCAGCCAGCCGAGTGCGAATGCGGTCGGGTAAAACCACAGCATCCGATTGCCGCCAAGCGGCAGGATAAGCGTCAGCATACATGCCAGTACGCCGAAACCCAAAGGCGTCCAAATATCATCCCGTTCGGTATAGTCGGCGCACCGCTGCGGCAGCGTCAGCATCCAAACCAGTGCGGAGGCGAATGAAGCGACTGCTCTGATAGGGAAGGATGCGTTGGGCGAACAAGGTGCCAGCAGGAATTGCGCCTGTTTTTTTGACAGATGGGGATGGAACGACCGCAGATACAGATTGGCGTTGAACCACAACAATATCATCAAAGCCGTCAGGATAAGCAATACCGAGTTGCCCGCCGTTTGCTTCAAATGTTTGTTTAGCACATTGATTATCGGAAACATGGACATCAAGGACAGATTGACCGTTAGACCGCCGACAATACTCCGTTCGCTTTTGATGTAGGAGAAAAAGGTACACCATGAATATATCCATGCGAGTACGGTCAGTAGGAAGAACATTACCGAACCGGTCGGGGTCAGGCACACCGCGGTCATCACGACAGGCAATACGAAAGCGCGTACAATCGCCGCTTTTTTAAACACAAAAGTCGCCGTGAAGAGTTTGTAGAGAGACGGCAGCCATATAAAAAACATGCTTCGGAAGGCATTGACCAAGAAACACAAGAGCGCCAGCGTGAGGGAGGAGACGAGGGCCAACGAATAATACGCCTCGATATAGGCGGATAAAGCGTCATCGGCTGCCGCTGTAAACATGGCGACGAATATTGCCACAATCGGCAGCACAATCCGCATCTGCCGCCATGATTGCGCTTTCTGTAAAACAGACGTCAGTTTCGTCTTGCGCCTCATCAGCGCCGTGCGTACGGATGGCGATATTTCTTCCTGTAAAGCCGTATTCAGGAAAAACGCATTCACCGTTGCCCGCATATCGCGCCCTTGCTCAGTCAGACGGTTCAAGCTGTGCAAGAGCGGGAATTTGCCATTGGCGTTGTCAGACAAAACTTCCGCCGCATTGATGCAGTCATAAACCCACTCCAGCTCGTCCGTGTTCATACGGTGGAGGACTTCGCGGCTCTCGTGCCAGCGGAAATAAGACGCCCATTGCGCCCATACGATGATATTTGAAATATACCGATCGCGCAGAAAATCCAAAAAATCCCAAGCAATATATTCCGATTCGCCCAAAGGCAGCCGGTCCAATAAAGCGCGGATGTCGGGCCAGGAGCGTTCCAACGCCTCACTTTTCCCTTCATCTTGAATGCGTCCGATTTCCGCCAAAATATAATCCGCATCTACGCCATCGTATCCATGGTATGAATAAGCCTCGGCAGTCGCGCCGCTATATCCGTAGGGGTCGTCTGAAACATCAGTTTCTTCAATACGGTCTGTTTCTGCGTCTTTCCATGTATCGTACGGATAGGCTTGGGTCGATTCATATTCTGCCGCCGCCCCGTCAACATATTCAGTCTGTGCTTCATCAAGGTCGTCTGAAACATCCGCCTCATCGTTATCGGCATGATCCCAAGACCAATCGTCCGCGTCCTCTTCCTCATCGATGTAGGGCGCGCGCGCCAAAGCCTCATCAAATGCCTCGCGCAGCCGCTGATATCCCTCCGCGTCATCGTCCGGACGTGTCGATTTCAACAGCTTCGCATAAGCGCGCCTGATGGCCCGTTCGTCACCGGTAGGCGCAATGTGCAGAATTTCCCAGCAATCCATAGATTTCCTTGTTGTGGTATGAGCAGCGGCAAGTCATAAAGTATACAGCCTGACTTGGTTCAAATTCAAAGGAAACGATACCGCCATCGGCATGACACAACGCCACTTGCCTTCAAAATATAGTGGATTAACTTTAAACCGGTACGGCGTTGCCTCGCCTTAGCTCAAAGAG
>CAUSDA010000107.1:0-7909 GCA_963529965.1 uncultured Neisseria sp. | reverse complement strand
CACTTGGTGCTTCAGCACCTTAGAGAATCGTTCTCTTTGAGCTAAGGCGAGGCAGCGCCGTACTGGTTTAAAGTTAATCCACTATATCAACACTTTCTCGCAAGGTCGTCTGAAATTTCAGACGACGTATTCAGTCAATAACGCCCAATTCCTGCAATCCCCGCAACACCCCATCCTCGTCCACGCTCGGGCATACAAATTTTGCCACAGCCTTTGCCTCAGCCTCGCCATTCCCCATTGCCACTCCAAATCCGACAGCAGACAACATTTCCAAGTCGTTGAAGCTGTCGCCAAATGCCATAACATCCTTCATTTCAATCCCCAGCTTACCTACGGCATGAGCAATTCCCCTTGCCTTAGAACCTTCAGAACGAAGCATATCCATGGCACATTCATGCCACCGAACCAATTTAAATCCGTTTTGTTGAATTTCATCTTCAATGGCGCGTTCTTGATTGGAATCCGCAAAGATCAGCATTTGATACACTTTTGCCCGATGAAAATATTCTTTATCCACCAAGAAATCGGGAAAAATATGCGCCAATGCATCTTTAACAAGCGATGAAGGGCTGGAAACCGCAATTTCATTGTTATTCACAAAGGCGTAATCAATATTTTTATTGTCCAACGACGCGCATATTTCCATCATATTCGCAGAATCCATCGGGTATTCCTGCAACACTTCCCCGTGAAACGACGTATATTGCCCATTAATGGTCACCAGCATATCGATTCCGCTTTCACGGATCAGCTCCCGTACTTTTTTCGGAATAGCCGCAGGAGGACGACCCGTTGCAATCGCGGTCAATATCCCTTTCTCTTTCAACGCACCCATTGCTTTATAAACGGAAGGTCTCAGGGTATCGGTATATTTTCGATAGAGGGTGTCATCAATATCGAAGAAGATAATTTTCGGATTTTTCATAAGCGGGCAAACAAAAGTTTCATCATTTCAAAGTTCGGCTATTGTACCGCCAACCTAATCAAAAGAATATCTGATTGATATATTTAAATATTCATGAACACAAGCAACCAGAGTTTTATTTTTTTGGAGATACAAAAAAGACAAGCCCCTGAAAATTCAGGGGCTTGTCAGAATCTGGCACGCCCACGGGGAATCGAACCCCGGTTACCGCCGTGAAAGGGCGATGTCCTAACCGCTAGACGATGGGCGCGGATAAGTTTTGTTGGCGCACCCGGAGCGATTCGAACGCCCGACCCTCTGGTTCGTAGCCAGATACTCTATCCAACTGAGCTACGGGTGCACTGAAAGAAAGATTTGGATTATATTTTCCCATATATGACTTGTCAAGGGTTTTCTTGGATAAACGATGTGCAAAGTGTAGAATACTGCCCTGTTGTGTGAATTTTCAGGAATTTAGGATGTTTCATCTTTCTCGCTGGTTGAGATTATCGGAAGCTTTTACCCGATTGAACCGCCCTGTTGTGGTCGTTGATTTAGAATCTACCGGCGGCAATCTGTATCAAGACAGGGTGACGGAAATTGCTTTTCTGCGCTTTGAAAACGGCCGGGTAGAACATTACGAACAATTGATCAACCCGGGAAAGCTGATTCCTGAATTTGTCGTCCAACTGACCGGCATTACCAATGAAATGGTGGCGCAGGCTCCCGCTTTCGACCAAATTGCTCCCGACATACTGCCTTTACTGCGCGGCTCTTTGATTGTGGCACACAACAGCCGTTTCGACTACACCTTCCTGCGTCATGAATTTTGTCGTGCAGGCATCGATTTTGCCGCTCCGGCATTGTGCACCGTCCAACTGTCCCGCCGTCTATACCCTCAATTTTATAAACACAATCTTGACAGTATTATCAGCAGGATGGGAATCCAAACGGACGATCGTCACCGTGCATTGGCCGATGTTTTGGCGCTTGCCGATTATTTGGAACACAGCCTGAAAGAGAAAACCTCCGAAGAATGGGACAATCATTGCCGTACATTGATGAATCCGAAAATGCTGCCGACGCAGCTATCCGATTCTTTGACGGCAAAACTCTATTCATTACCCGATACGGTAGGCGTACTTGTCTGGTTTGACCATTCAGGAAAAGTGCTGTCCGTCGAAGCCTATGAAAAAACGTATAGCGAAATCGCCGCCCTACTCCACAGCAAAGAAGGCTTGCACTATATTCAAAATGCCGTAGATGTGAAATTCATCCCCGCGGTAGGGAGCCTGCATGCCTTGTGGTTGAAAGCTCAGGTTATGCAGGAATATCAAGAGGAGTTATCTGCACCATTTCCCCTCAAGCAATTGAATCCCAAAACATTTATAACTGTTAAGTTCATCCCCGACGAACATGGCGTACTGAAAGCACGAATTGTGCCGCTAGAAAACGGCAGCAGCACCACCCGACCGTACGGTTTGTTTATCCACAAAAAAGCGGCAAAACGCGCATTGAACATCTGGGCGCAAGAACATAATTTCTGTCCCGATGCCTTAAACATTTTGCCGGTCAGTCACGCACAGGGAGCGTTATGCCCCGTGCAGGCTGTCGGCAAGTGCCATGGGACATGCCATAAAGGTGACGGAATCGAAGAACAAAATACCCGAATTCATGCCATGGCATCCAAGCTGCCTGTTGCCGACTGGGGGAAAGTGCATGAAGTGGAAATCACGGAAACAGACGAATTATCAGGCCGCAGCGTCATCATGCGCTGCGCCGGAGGCGCTTTGGAGCTGCCGAACGGACACTGGTATTTCGACAACCTGCTGCCCTCTATACTGAAGATCAAATTCAAACAAGACAGACAAAATATCCGCGTTATCGCTTGAGTAATTGACGTAAGTGGACAAACAAAGAGGTCGTCTGAAAACCAAGTTAGCGTTTTCAGACGACCTTTTTCATTACTGAGAATTATTCAAGTCTACGGTTTATCACAGCTTTTCAAATATAGTGGATTAAATTTAAATCAGGACAAGGCGACGAAGCCGCAGACAGTACAGATAGTACGGCAAGGCGAGGCAACGCCGTACTGGTTTAAATTTAATCCACTATACAAAACCTCAATCCGTCATAAGATTTATTGAGTTATCCTTTTAGATACCCGAGAAGGAATGGAGGCTTTCTCCCCGGTTTTCTTTATTTGGGAGAAGTATTTTTTATAAAATATTTTCGCATTCCGTTTATCTTTTGAATCCCAATACGCATCTGCAAGGTTTAAGTATGCAACAGTCCTATTGGGGAATGCCGCAATAATTTTATTCAAGAGATATATTGCAGACTGATGATGCTCCTGATTATTAAGATAAAATGCAATATTATTATATGTTGCAATATTTTTCTGATTAATCGGGTATCTGCCAAGATACCAATCCATTCTACTTTTATCTATATCAAAACCCGAGTGGTCTTTGACATATTCTTCTAAATCGTCCAATGTATTTTCAAGTGCATAAAAAGTTCTACATTTCTCACCATGCATCTTTAAAACAGTCTGTCTATCATAATCTTTTATGGGTTTATGGATATTTTTTCTGCACTCTAAAGATTTAACGTCAAAATCTTCCTTATACAGACTAATCGTTTTCAATTTATCTAAAATTAATAACTCCCCATTTCTTTTTATGTAATATTCTTCATAAAACCTTCCGCCAAAATCATCAACCGTAACGACAATAAAATCACCCTCCTCATAAGACGTAATATTTTCCTTCTTTACGTCACTAAAAAAATTATTTATTTCAATCGATTGCTTTTTATCTCCAATTGGTTCGTAATTATTGGCGTTTACTGACACAGAAAACAACAATATGAATAAATACAAACCGATTTTTTTCATTTTCTTTTACTCTTTCTAAATCCACAAAATACAGCAATAAAGACAAACAAAGAAGATTGATGGTTTTTACTGCAACTGAGCAGCCCGAATCTCAGGAAAAAGGCGGAACAGACAAATCAAATTGCTTCAATAAACCGACGGTTTCGTAAACGGGCAGCCCCATCACACCGGTAAAGCTGCCTTGCAAATGCTCGACAAACACGCCGCCCAAGCCTTGGATTCCGTATGCACCGGCTTTATCCATCGGTTCGCCGCTTTGAATGTAGGCAAAGATTTCGTCAGGGGATAAGGTTTTGAAACGCACATCGCTGGTTTGCAAGACGCTGCGCGTTTTGCCTTGCCAATACACGCATACGGCAGTCAGTACTTGATGGGTTTGTCCTGACAACTGCCCAAGCATTGTAGCGGCATGTTCTTGGGTTTCGGGTTTGCCGAGGATATGGTTTTGATAGGCAACGGTGGTATCGGCGGTCAGAATGGGAAATTCGGGCGGCGTATCATGTTGTGCAAACCATTGGGCGACGGCGGCAGTGTTCTTTTCGTTCGCCATACGCTGAACATAATCGGCGGCATTTTCGTCAGGAAATGGCGTTTCATCGATATCGGCGGGAATACGCCGAATTTGGTAGCCTAAGTTTTCAAGGATTTCGCGGCGGCGCGGGCTGCCGGAGGCAAGATAAAGTGTCTGCATAAGTTTTCAGATATTTGAGATACGGATTTTGGGGATTTAATCGATAAGGCAGAGAGGCATACGGAAAGGTCGTCTGAAATTTTTCAGACGACCTTTCCAATCGTTAATCGTGTTGATCCAATTGATAAATTTGGGCAACGGCATCGACCAGATTGCTGTTTTCCGAGCCTGCCTTATTGAGGGTTTGAGTGGGAGAGTGGAGGAGTTTGTTGGTCAATTGGATGGAGAGCCGCTCCAATACCTCTTCCGCCGATGCACCTTTGGCAAGCTGTTTCATCGCATTTTCCAAAACCTGCCTGCGGGCGCGTTCGCCTTCGTCACGCAGGGCGCGGATAAGGGGGACGCTTTGGCGGCTTTGTTGTTGACGGACAAACTCACCGACCTTTTTCTCCACCATAGCTTCGGCTTCGGCAGCTGCTTTTTGGCGGGCCTCCTTGCCGTTTTGGACGATGCCCATCATGTCGTCAACAGTGTAGAGATAAGCATCGCCCAGCTCCCCCACTTCGGCTTCGATATCGCGCGGAACGGCAAGGTCGAGCAGAAACATGGGCATATTAAGACGCAGGCGCAATGCGCGTTCCACCATGCCTTTGCCGACCAACGGGAGCTGGCTGGCGGTAGAGGAAACGACGACATCGTATTCGTGCAGGATGTCGGGCAACTCTGTCAGCAGGCAAGGCTCGGCATTCAGTCCGAGTTTGTCGCACAACTCTTGGGCGCGCGGCAAGGTACGGTTGGCAACGGTAATGAGTTTGGGACTTTTGGCGGCGAAATAGGTGGCGACCAATTCAATCATTTCGCCCGCGCCGATAAATAGAACGTTCAGATCGCCGATATCGGGAAAAATCTGTTCGGCAAGCTTGACGGATGCGGAAGCCATCGAAACGGAATTCTCGCCGACAGCGGTGTCGGTACGCACTTCTTTGGCAACGGCAAACGTTTTTTGAAACAATGCGTTGAGGTTGGTATTGATGCTTTCTTGCTCTTGTGCGACACGCACAGCATCTTTAATCTGTCCCAAAATTTGCGGCTCGCCCAATACCATAGAATCCAATCCGCAGGCAACGCGGAAAGCGTGGCGGATGGTTTCGTTGTTGTCCAAGGTATAAAGATAGGGGCGGATTTCTTCGGCGGGCAGGTTGTGGTATTGCGCCAGCCATTCGATGATTTGCTCGGTTTCGCCGACGCAGTAAAGCTCGGTGCGGTTGCAGGTCGATAGAATTACTGCCTCCTTCGCTGCTTTGCTTCGAGCAAGGTTGCGGACGGCTTCGGGCAGGCTTGCTGCGGTGAATGCCAGCTTCTCGCGTATACTCAAAGGCGCAGTTTGGTGGTTGAGTCCGACGGCGGTAAGTTGCATGGGATAAGGTGGGAGAGATGGTATGTGTCGGCGGGTATTATAGCTTAACTTGACTTTGAAATGAATGTGTTGGCTTCCAAACAAACAGTGCGATTGGCAAAATTTAGATTACCCGGGGTCGTCTGAAAACATCAGATTCATATAACGAAATCATCTTTAAATCGAACAAACCATTCTTTCCCATTTTCAGACGACCTGATTAAAGTAGCTCCAAACTGAGAATAAGGAGCACCCTATGACTACCACCGCCGACCCACGCGCCAAGCTGCCCGACACCCCGCTTTCCGGCAACGAAGCCCTGAAAGACCGCAGCGACTATCTGCACGGTACCATCAAAGACGATTTGACCGATGACTTTACCGGCGGCTTTACCGCCGACAATTTCCAGCTCATCCGTTTCCACGGCATGTACGAGCAGGACAACCGTGACATCCGCGCCGAGCGTACCGACCAAAAACTCGAACCCTTAAAAAACATGATGTTGCGCTGCCGCCTGCCCGGCGGCATCATCACGCCGGCGCAGTGGCTGGGCATAGACGAATTTGCCGGCGACCACACCATTTACGGCTCCATCCGCCTGACCAACCGCCAAACCTTCCAATACCACGGCATTTTAAAAACCGATTTGAAACTGGCGCACCAGTCCCTGCACAAACTCGGCCTCGATTCCATCGCCACCGCCAGCGACGTCAACCGCAACGTACTCTGCACCAGCAATCCCGTCCAAAGCCCGCTGCACCAAGAAGCCTACGAATGGGCAAAACGCATCAGCATGCACCTTCTGCCGCGCACCATGGCTTACGCCGATGTCTGGCTGGACGGCGAAAAAGTGTTCACCACCGAACCGACCGAACCGCGCAACAAAGAAATCGCCGACGATATCGAGCCCATTCTCGGCAAAACCTACCTGCCGCGCAAATTCAAAACCGCCGTCGTCATCCCGCCTGACAACGATGTGGACATCCATTCCAACGATTTAGGCTTTGTCGCCATCGAAGAAAACGGCAAACTTGTCGGCTTCAACGTCCTTGTCGGCGGCGGACTGTCCAGCGAACACGGCAACACCAAAACCTATCCCAACACCTCCTACGAATTCGGTTTCGTCCCCCTCGAATACACCCTCAACGCCGCCGAAGCCGTCGTCAGCACCCAGCGCGACTGGGGCAACCGCAGCGACCGCAAAGCCGCCCGCACCCGCTACACCCTCCAGCGCGTCGGCGTCGAAGTATTCAAAGAAGAAGTCGAAAAGCGCATGGGCATCAAGTTCGAACCCATCCGCCCCTACGCCTTCACCCATCGCGGCGACCACATCGGCTGGGTTAAAGGCCTCGAAGGCAACTGGCACCTGACCCTATTCATCGAAAACGGCCGCCTGCTCGACTACCCCGGCAGGCCGTTGAAAACCGGCGTGCGCGAAATCGCCAAAATCCACCCCGGCGACTTCCGTCTGACCGCCAACCAAAACCTTGTCGTTGCCAACGTTCCGCCCGAGCTGAAAGACACCATAGACAAAATTGCCAAAGAACACGGCCTAATCAGCAAATCCATCACCATCCAGCGCGAAAACTCCATGGCGTGCGTCGCCCTGCCGACCTGTCCGCTGGCGATGGCGGAAGCCGAACGCTTCCTGCCGTCGTTCTCCGACAAAATCGACGAAATGT
Source organism: uncultured Neisseria sp. (assembly GCA_963529965.1). Classification (GTDB taxonomy): domain Bacteria; phylum Pseudomonadota; class Gammaproteobacteria; order Burkholderiales; family Neisseriaceae; genus Neisseria. The sequence continues at coordinate 397 of CAUSDA010000107.1, read as the reverse complement.
TCGCCAAATACGGTTTGGAAGACGAATACATCGTCCTGCGCGTAACTGGCTGCCCCAACGGCTGCGGCCGCGCCATGCTCGCCGAAATCGGCTTGGTCGGTAAAGCCGTCGGCCGCTACAACCTCTACGCAGGCGGCAACCGCGAAGGCACCCGCATCCCGCGCCTGTTCAAAGAAAACATTACCGAACCCGAAATCCTCGAAATCGTCGACGGTTGGGTCGGCAACTGGGCGCAAAACCGCCTCGACGACGAAGGCTTCGGCGACTTCGCCGTCCGTACCGGCATCGTCAAACCCGTCCTCGACCCGCCGCGCGATTTCTGGGCTTGAAAACCTGTTGGCAGATTATAGTGGATTAACTTTAAACCAGTACGGCGTTGCCTCGCCTTAGCTCAAAG
>CAUSDA010000106.1:0-8172 GCA_963529965.1 uncultured Neisseria sp. | reverse complement strand
ATGGTTAAGACCTTTAAAGTTGAGTATTGTACTATTTTGTTTTTAATTGACTATAAAAGGTCGTCTGAAAACGGATACGGCAGCAATGCGTAGCGTGGGTTCTACCCACAAAATGAACGCCAATTCGGCTGTTGTTTGATTTGGTTGTTGGATGATTGCGGTTGTCAGACGGTGGCTTTCGTGGGCAAAGCCCACGCTACTCGTTGCCGCAAGGCAACTTGTCCCTTCCCCGTCCGGCGGGGGAAATTTGCGTACGTATGCTAATATATTGCGAGAATTGTGCCTGTCAGATTTAGCCGTAATGGCAAGGCATTATTTCATTACTCAAAAATTCTCTATGAATTAGATATTTAAAATAAAATATTAAAATTTTAGGATACGCACATGCAAGATCAGGAAGAAAGTAAAAATCAGGAAATACAAGAAAAGCAGGAACAAGAAGACAAGGGTGCCATGACCAAGTTGCAAGATGTGTTCAATCTTGCGCATGACCAAGCTCATCCCGATAAGATCGATGCCACTATCCGTGCCAATACTCGGGTGTCCGGAACGAATATGTGGGTATTGATGTTTGCCATTGCTGTGGCGAGTATCGGTCTAAATGTAAACAGCACGGCGGTAGTGATCGGAGCAATGTTGATTTCCCCGTTGATGGGGCCGATCGTCGGTATGGGTTACGGTTTGGCGGTGGGCGATACTGCGCTGATCCGCCAAGCGGTGCGCAATATTATGGTATTCGTCGCCATCAGTTTGGTTACTGCTACACTGTATTTTCTATTAACCCCGCTTAAAGAGGCGCAAAGCGAGCTTTTGGCGCGTACTCAGCCGACCCTTTGGGATGTGTTGATTGCCTTCTTCGGCGGTAGTGCGGGCATTGTGGCGCTGACCCGAAAAGAAGGAGGCAATGCCATACCGGGTGTGGCGATTGCGACCGCATTGATGCCGCCCCTGTGTACTGCGGGCTACGGACTGGCACATGGCAACTGGCAATATTTTTTCGGCGCTTCATATCTTTTTGCCATCAACTGCGTGTTCATAGCTTTTTCGACCTTGTTGTTTTCCAAACTGCTCAAGCTGCCGCGCAGGGGGTTGGTAACGGAATCCAAACGCCGGTTGCAAAGTATCATGATTACTGTTGTCGTGTTGGCTGTGATGATTCCGAGCGGCTATATGGCATCAGGACTGGTGCGCCAGGAACTGTTCAACACAAAAGCCAATGCCGCGATCACCGCCGCGCAGCAGCAGGAAAGTTTTTTTGTTCTTCGTAAGGTATTGAACTACAAGGAAAATAAAGTCGGTCTGATTGTCAACGGAACGGGTAATGCCGAGAAAATCATCGCCCTGTTGGAAAAAAGCCTTAATGCGTCGGGGGTAAAAGAGCCGGAGGTGAACGTGGTTTATGCGGGAGGGGATGGTGCCAAAATCGAAGAATTGCTGGCAAGCCGAAACAATCCGGTTCAGCAGCAAAATGAACTGAAAGAGCAGCAGGCCTATATCGATACCGTGCTTGCGGGCAAAACTGCCGATACCGCCGGTGCTGACGATGCAGCGGTACTCAAGGAATTAAAAGCCCAATATCCGGAAGCGGAAAAAATCGTTGTCGGACGCGGCTTGGTTTGGGAGAAAGCGCAAACAGAGCCTGTTTCCGAGCAGCCTGAAAGCGGCAAAAATACTAAATCGGAAACAGGCGAACATGACGATATTGTCGTGGTTTCGCTCGAATTTAAGGAGTCTTTGCCTGCCAAAGACCGCGAACGCTTACAGGCGTGGTTGAACCAGCGTTATGAGGGTAAGGCCGTGCGCATGTTTGTGAACACTCAAGTTTCAGATATATAACCCGTTTCACAAATACTCCGCCTGTCGGCTTTATCCGTTTTCAGGAAATAATTTTATTCTTTAACGACCAAATCCGCCTCAAACACGCCCCTTAAGGCGTTGGAGAGGCGGATTTCTTCGGCGTGTTCCAGCATGTCGCGGGTGATGTGCGTTTCGATGACTGCGTCCGCGCCCAAATAGGTTTGCGGCTGCTGCAATACGGCTTGGCGCATGACGCCGTTTAGGATGTCCAAATCCAGAGACGGGGTGAGCCATTGTCCTTGGTATTTGACGAACACGTTGCTTCTGCCGCCTTCGAGCAAGAGGCCGTCTGAATTGAAAAACAGGCTGTCGAACGCGCCTTGTGTTTCGGCGGTTTGCCACGCTTGGTCGAAGAGGGCGCGGCGGGTGGTTTTGAAGCGGCGCAGGTAGTCGCGGCGCGGGAGGGGTTGCGGGGCGGGGATGATGCGCTGGGAGGTGGGCAGTTCGGCGGTGGCGGCATGACTGAGGATGAGACCGTCTGAAACGAGTTCGGCTTTCAGGCGGAAGAGGCCGTCGGGCAGTTTGGCGATGTATTGTCGGATTCGGGTTTCGCAGTCATCGGGCAGGGGCAGGTTGAGGGCTTGGGCTGAGGTTTTCAGACGACCTAAATGCAGGTCGAGCAGGCGGCATTGCCTGTTTTCCACGCGCATGGTTTCGAAGATGCCGAAGGCGGGGCGCAGTTCGTTGAGGAAACGGGCTTTCCAGCCGCATTCACGATATTCGGCGGCGGGGTCGCTGTCGATGACGATGCCGGAACCGACGCCGTACACCCCTTGATATAGTGGATTAACTTTAAACCGGTACGGCGTTGCCCCGCCTTGCTGTGTCTGCGGCTTCGTCGCCTTGTCCTGATTTAAATTTAATCCACTATCTAGGTCGTCTGAAACTGAGTTAGAAACGGGTTTGAGCAGCAAGGTGCGGATGACGACGTTGAATATGCCTTCAAATCCCAGTCCACCTTCACATGGTTTCAGGTAGCCGATGCTGCCGGTGTACAGGCCGCGCGGTTCGGCTTCGAGCGATTCGATAATCTGCATGCTCATGCGTTTGGGTGCGCCGGTGATGCTGCCGCAGGGGAAGGCGGCGCGGAGGATGTCGGCGGCGGTAATGTGCGGCAGGGCTTGGGCTTGGATGGTGCTGGTCATCTGCCAGACGCTGCCGAAACGCGATACTTTAAACGGTTCGGGCACGCATACTTTGCCGGTTTGGGCGATTTTGCCGAGGTCGTTGCGCAGCAAATCGACAATCATCACGTTTTCGGCGCGGTTTTTCGGGTCGGCTTGCAACTCGGCGGCGCGGCGTTCGTCTTGACCGTCGCCCAAAATCGGCGCGGTGCCTTTCATCGGTTCGGTGCTGATGGTGCCGTCCGCACCGATTTTGAGGAAGAGTTCGGGCGAGAAACACAGCGTCCACGCGGATTTCCCTGCCGCATCGGGCAGGTGGGACAAAACGGCATAGGGGACGGGTTGGCGCAGGCGGCGGTAGAGGCTGACGGGATTGCCGTAGGCTTGCAGGTGTAGGCGGGTGGTGTAGTTGATTTGATAGGTGTCGCCGCGCCGGATGGCTTCGTGGATTTGGCGGATGCGGTCGAGGTAATCGGCTTCGGATACGGAGGATTGCGGCGTGGAAATACCGGCGGGGAGGTCGTCTGAATTTTGGGCAAGCCAGCTTTCGGCATCGATGTCGGCGCAGTCGGCAAACCAGTGCAGGGCAAGGTTGCCGCCGCGTTTGGACGCCATCCCCATCAGCGGCAAACCGAATTCGTAGTCTGCAAACAACACAGCATGCAGCCCTTTTTGCCAGCCCTTTTGCAGCGCATCGTCCAGCGAATCCAGTTCGTTATGATGGAAAAGGCGGCTTTCCACATGATTTTGATAGAGTTTTGCGCGGCCGCTTACGGCATCGTCAAACAGGGCGAAATAGGGCATGGCTGTGGTGCAAATAGCCTGATTATACGCTGTTTTTACACAAATTAGCAGACCGCGCCGAAAAAAATGGCGCAGTGTAATTTTATGTAGTCCGCTGAGGGGCAAAGGAGTAGAATCAAACCATACCACACCATATCATTTCAAACTTAATCAATAAGGAGACCCTATGGCAGATCATCAGTTAGAACCGTTTGAAAACGTTGAATTGGGCGAAAAGCAAGACCAGTTGCAAGTTTTCGAAAAAGCCGTTTTGGAACACGAAGGACGCGGTACGGACGAAGATTCCGGCAGCGCACCGCTTCCCGCCAATTACCCCTACAAACAACGTATGCGCCGCGCCGCATACGAGAAAGAAAAACAAAAGCTGCAAATCGAATTGCTGAAAGTGCAAAGCTGGGTCAAAGACTCCGGCCAACGCATCGTCAGCCTGTTTGAAGGCCGCGACGCCGCAGGCAAGGGCGGTACCATCAAACGCTTTATGGAACATTTGAATCCGCGCGGCGCACGCGTTGTCGCACTGGAAAAACCGACCACCACCGAACGCGGCCAATGGTATTTCCAACGCTACATCCAAAACCTGCCGACCGCGGGCGAAATGGTCTTCTTCGACCGTTCATGGTACAACCGCGCCGGCGTAGAGCGCGTGATGGGCTTCTGCGAACCCAACGAATACCTGCTCTTCATGCGCCAAACCCCTGAATTGGAACGTATGCTCGTCGCCAGCGGCATCCACCTCTTCAAATTCTGGTTCTCCGTATCCCGCGAAGAACAACTGCGCCGCTTCATCTCCCGCCGCGACGATCCCCTGAAACACTGGAAACTCTCCCCTGTGGACATCCAGTCGCTCGACCGTTGGGACGACTACACCGAAGCCAAAAACGCCATGTTCTTCCACACCCACACCGGCGACGCGCCTTGGGTCATCATCCGTTCCGACGACAAAAAACGCGCCCGCCTCAACTGTATCCGCTACTTCCTGCATCAGTTGGACTACCCGGGCAAAGACGTGAAAGCCATCGGCAAAGTGGACGAAAAAATCGTCCTTGTCCCCGATACGCGCTACAAAGAGAAAACCGTCGATATCGGTCACGACTGATTGAGCGGTCAACCGTTTGAGCAGTAAAAAGGTCGTCTGAAAACCTGAAATATAGGTTTTCAGACGACCTTTTTTTGTTTCAACCAATTTATCCCAACACAACGCCGACAGCCGTTCGGGAACGCTATTCAAATTGTGCGAAATAAGACAATACGGTTTGCGGCAGCCATTGCAGGTTCAGACGACCCCCGTCGCGGCTGACGAAGCCGACGTGTCCGCCGTGTTCGGGCTGCAAAAGCGTGACGGACGGAGACACTTCGTCCGCATTCGGCAGGGCTTCGGGCGGCAGGAAGGGGTCGTTGACGGCGTTGAGCAGCAGCAAAGGAACGGCTACCGTTTTGAGCCAAGGTTTGCACGAGGCGCGGCGGTAATAGTCGAAACGGTCGGCGAAGCCGTGCAGCGGCGCGGTAAACGTATCGTCGAAGTCGCCCAGCGTTTTGCATTTTTTCAACAGGGCGGCGACATCGCGGTCGGGATGGGCATTCTTTAAATCGGCAACGTCGCGGGCTTTGGGCAGCAACGAATTCAAAAAATAACGGGTATATAACAGGCGCGACATGCCTTTGTCGAAACGCGTACCCGCCAGCGTCGCATCGACCGGCGCAGAAATGGCGGCGGCGGCGCGGGGCAGCGCATTGCTGCCTTGTTCGCCCAAATATTTTGCCAAAGCATTGCCGCCGAGCGAAACGCCTGCCGCATAAATGACGGGATAACGAGCGGCAAGCGTGTCGAGCATAAAGGCGATTTCGGGCGTATCGCCCAAGTGGTAGAACACGGGCGCGGTATTGGGGATGCCGCCGCAACTGCGGAAATGGGCGACCACGCCGTTCCAGCCTTTGTCTTGTACCGCGCGCATCAGTTCGACCGCGTAATGGCTGCGGCTGCTGCCTTCCAAGCCGTGAAACAAAACCACCAGCGGCGCGTCGGGATTGGGGCTGTCGACAAAATCGTAGGCAACCTGTGCTTTGCCGGTGCTGTCGGGCAGCAACTCGCGCCGGTAAGCGGGGGAAGGGCGTTGCAGGAATTTGGCGAAAATAGTGTCGGCGTGGCCGTTGCGCAGCCAAAACGGCGTATTGGGCGATAAATTATTCATCGGAGGATATTTGGGAAACAGCCGGGTCGTCTGAAAGATAGCGGCCCCTGAACACGAAATAATAAACCAACAACGCAGTCAGCGTGCCGTTTGTCCAGCCCGCCCAAACGTCGGTCGGGTAATGCACGCCCAAATAAACGCGCGAAAAGCCGGTACTCAGGGCAAAGGCAATGCCGATCAGCCACGCGACACGCCGATAGGGCGTCTCACTGCACAACATAATCATCATGACGGCGATGGCGGCGGAAAAGGTGCTGTGTCCGCTGGGAAACGAAAAATTAGTCTCTTCAATCATGCGCGGCCAAAACAGCGGCCGCGGCCGCTCGAACCAATCTTTAATCAGCAGCATATTCAGCGTCGGTATCAAGGCGGCGCTCACGCAAAACAACGCGCCGCGACGGTTGCCGACCCGATACAGCCACCATGCCGCGATGCCGATTAAAGGCACGGCGATGGCGGTTTTGCCCAAATAATGCAAAACAGTGGCAATAGGGAAAAAGCCTTCGCCGATGTTATGGTGGACCCACATCATCAAAGGTTTTTCAAATTCAAAACCGCCGTGCGTGTGCAAACGGACGGCAATCAACACCGCCAAAGGCAAAAATACCACACCGGCTATGAGCGCCGTGCGGCGGAAACGGATATGAAAATTGTGCATAAATCAAATAAAAATAGAGATTTGGAAAAGTTTTCCTGTTAATGAGCCATGTTTGATAAAAAACATCCGAAAGTGATAGTGCTTTTTATTGATTGTTGATAATTATTGCCTTTTTCTTACTGATAAATTAGGTAAATACACAAAGTAACTATTCTGACAATGCTATTCTACCGCCCGGCAAAGCGGTTCAATATAGTGGATTGACTTTAAATCAGGACAAGGCGAGGCAACGCCATACGGGTTTAAAGTTAATCCACTATAAAAGGGTATCCGCATGAAGCCGCCACTGCCTTACGGTACGCCATGATACCGAACGGCAGTATCAATAATAAACACAACAGCAAACATTTCGGAGGCTATATGTCAATTTTGTTTTTAAATTTAATCATGATCATCAGTTTGGTATCCATCGTCGCACTCGCCGCAGTCTGGATGGGGGAGCCCAAATTGTAATACCGATCAAAGGTTGACTGCCGAACGCAGTCGGTTTTACTAAAAAGGTCGTCTGAAAACAAGCATAGCACGGTTTAAACCCGCTACCTTTGTTTTCAGACGACCTTTTTTGCATTAATTCTTTATCATCAACCCGCGATAACGCGCTTTACCGCCTGCACCATATCGGCAACCGCGTTTTCAGCGGTATGCAGGTAAAGGGCGGGTTCGACGAGTTCCAATTCGTTGAGCAGCAACCTGTCGCCGATCAGCGTCCCGTCTATGCGGGCGTATGCCGGTATTTGAGGCAGCATGTCCAATATCTGCCGTGCGGTTTCGATTGCTTTTTTCGGAGGCGCGGCAGGGCTGACGGCGACGTCGTAGGCGGAATTGGCGCGCCATTCGCCTTGGGGCGGCATACGCAGTACGGCATGGCTGAAACGCCCGTCCAAAAACACCAGCGAGGTTTCGCCCGCCGTTTCGATTTCGCGGATATAAGGCTGGACGATGACGCCTTGCGGATAATCCTCCGCCTTCAACGACACTTCTCCCGCCCTGATTTTCGCCACGCCGCGCCCGCTCTGCCCGATAACGGGTTTGACGACCGCTTCCCGCCAGCCCCGATTTTTTAAAATGTCTTCCAATTTTTCTTTTTCAGACGACGTCTGCACGCTCAGAATCATGTCCGCCCCCCATTCTTCCAAATCGCACAAATAACGTTTGTCCATGTTCCAACGCATCAGCCCGACGGGGTTGATAAACCTTTGCCCGCACGCTTCCGCTTCGGTCAGCCACTGCCCAAACGCTTCAGGCTCCGCCGCATAATCCCATGCGCACAAAGGCAGGATGAAGGCGGATTTCGGGCGGTTTTGCCAGGGCTCGAAGGCGGTAGGGATGTTGTCGCGCGTCAGTGCGTCCGCCAACGGCAGCAGGTTGGACGGCGGCTCGGGGTAGGTGAGGCAGGTGGTAATGGTCAGCATGGCGGACTTTCGAAAAATGAAATGACAGAATATTGGCAAGGGATGATGTCTTTGCTTGATGTTTCAGACGACCTTTTATAGTGGATTAACTTTAAACCATTACGGCGTTGCCTCGCCTTAGCTCAAAG
>CAUSDA010000105.1:0-8173 GCA_963529965.1 uncultured Neisseria sp. | reverse complement strand
CTTTGAGCTAAGGCGAGGCAACGCCGTACTGGTTTAAAGTTAATCCACTATAAAATCAGAATGACCGTTACAAAAAGGTCGTCTGAAATATCGACTTCAACGAAAATTTCTATTTCCCATCCGTTGAATACCCGTTTTCAGACGACTTCTCAGGGTGGTTCAATCATTCAAAGTCAAACAACTATGCAGACTCTGCACACCCGCCGTCCGCGTATTTTCAGTTTCATACGGCTGACAAACTTATCCGCCTTGAGGCAGATTCCAATCAATCCAAAATATTAATGTGATACGGCTTTTAATTTTCTGAAGAAATTTCTTGATCTTCAAATTTCATACTTTCCGGATTTAGCTTCCAAATCGTCTTATCCTTAGAAGATATGGATTTTTTACCCTGATGAAATTCATAGCAGACCCTATCTGTTTTTAATACAAACTCTTTGCCGAGTTCAAACTCCATCACACACTTTCCTTGCGGCTTCAAGGACAAGGTATCTGCTACATGGTAACTCAGTATTCCATCTATTTTTTTAAAATTGAAGGGCGGGCGCAACAATTTTTTATTGTCATAGAATGATTCATATATCACATCTATCGAGCCTAAAGTTGGGAGGCCGGTATGGTCTTGACCTATGCTTCCATCCTTTCTATTGACCAGATAGATAACATATTCTTGTTCAACAATGCTATTTCCTTCAGATTCTTCCGACTCTCCATTAATGGCAACAACAAGCCATGCAAATGAATCATTATAAGGAATCACACCCAAAACTTTTGCATGCTCGGGGACACTTGTTGGAACAGCATATATATATTCTTTAACATCCTTTGGTGCCTTAATCTTATTCAAATCCAGAAAGCCATTTGACAGTCTCGGGTAGGATTGAAACCAGGTTTTAGATGAAATAGGCAAGGTTAAACATTCCGCCTCTGCCAAATGCTTCTGTTCCTTAGGATAATTGATGTAGCACTTATCCTTGTCGGTTTTTTGAGACGATACGGCAGGCTCTTTTTTGTTGTTTTTATCCGCAAGAGTTTCTTGGGAAGCTGCCGGTTCGACGTGGCAAGCCGCTAAAGCAGTGAGTGAAAACACGAATAAGATTGCGCTGTTGAGTTGAGAAAAAATCATATCTTTCCTTAAATACCCATTCATTTTGGCTCAAGCCCTTTAAGATATGAAGAATGATAACATCCAATATGAATTTTTACCTACTCATCCGCAGAAGTTTCTTCCCTTACCGACATAAGCCTATTTTGCGGCAAAACCCGCTATTCTAAAGCAACCGCATTTCCCGCCGCCGCTTCCCACAATTCCCGCTTCTTCCCTGCCGTCAGTTTTTTGATGGTAATTTCCCGTTTCAGCGCCTCGCTTTTGGAGAGGTCGTCTGAAACGATACGCATCGCCGTCGGTTTGTTCAGCCGCGTATATTTCGCGCCTTTGCCGGCGAGGTGGGCGGCAAACCGCTCTTGCGGGCGGTTGCTGATGCCGCAGTAGAGTGCGCCGTTTTCACACAAAATCAGGTAAACGCGCCAATTTTCCGCGTTCATGCGTCTGCTTCCTTGGCGAAACTTTCCGTGAAGATACGGACGGCGGCTTCGGTTTTGGCGGACTGGACGCGGTAAGGCGTAATCAAATAGAGGCTGACCGGCGGCAGCGTCCATTCGGGCAAAACGGTTTTCAGACGGCCTTGGGCGATTTTTTCCCGAACTTCGCCGCCCACTTGCAACGACAAACCGAAACCGCTTTCGGTCAGGCTGCACACGGCGGCAAGATGCGTACAGGCAATACTGTCGGCGATATCGAGGAAATAGCTTTCGCCGCCGTGTTGCAAGGTCGTGCGCACGGGCAGGAAGTGCAGCCAGCGGTGGGCATGAAGCTGCGAGGGATGGGTAATGGGCGGATGGCGGTCGAGATAATCAGGGGCGGCGCAAATAGTGTACGGCCAGGTAACGAGATGACGCGCGACCAGGTTGGGATCGTCCAAAGCGCGGTCGCCGCCGCGTATAGCGATGTCGGTCTGATTGTGTTGCAGGTCGTCCAAAGTATCGCTGAAATTGAGGACGGGACGGATTTTGGGAAACTCGGTTTGCAATCTTGCAAACGCCGTCTGAAAAGCGCGGGAACCGATGACGCTGGAAGTCAGGGAAATACGCAATTCGCCGACGGGTTCGGTGTTGAGGTTGTCGATAACGGTACGCGTATCGGCAAGGGTGGCGGCGAGGCGGCGGCAGTATTCACCCAAAGCGCGGCCGGCATCGGTCGGCGAAAGGCTGCGCGTGCTGCGGTTTAACAGCTTGATGCCGTGCAGGGTTTCGAGGCGGTTGATGTGCTGGCTGACGGCAGACGGGGTCATGCCCAGCGCGGCAGCGGCGGCGTTCATGCTGCCGTGTTCGAGGACGGCGGCGAAAACGAGCAGGGGTTTGATGTCTTGCATTCTTCTATGATGAGGCCGTCTGAAAGTTTGGTTTTAACGAAGTCCAAACGCTTTCAGACGACCTTCTATTTTGATTGTTTAGTTTAACTTCACAATCATAACAGCAAAACGGGGATTATCAAGCGTTTCAGACGACCTTACAATGCGTTCATCTAATCAATCACACCTCAACCAGGAGTCAAACATGAAAATCGCAGTCATCGGCGCAACAGGTTATGTCGGCAACGCAGTCGTGCAAGAATTGGCAGGCCGCGGTCATGAAGTAACCGCTTTCGCGCGCAATACGAATAAAGTGTTCCAAGCGCAAAATGTTGCCGCCGTCTCCGCAGACGTGAACGCGGCGGACTTCACCGACAAGCTGGCAGGCTTTGACGCCGTGGTCAGCGCGTTCAATCCCGGCTGGAGCAATCCCAATATCGGCGCGGATTTTACACGCGGCGCAAACAGCATCGTCGAAGCGGCAAAAGCGGCGCAAGTACCGTATCTCTTAATCGTCGGCGGCGCAGGCAGCCTGTATGCCGCGCCTGATTTGCAAGTTGTCGATACGCCCGACTTCCCCAAAGCCATTTACGACGGCGCCAATGCCGCACGCCATCTCTTGACGGCACTCCTGCCGCGCCGCGATGTGAACTGGTCTTTCGTTTCCCCTCCGGCACGACTGGGCGCGGACGGCGGTTTCAGCGAAGACAAAACCGGCAAATACCGCTTGGGCAAAGACGATTTGCTGATGGACGGTGAAATTCCGGCAGGCATCAGCGTGGCGGATTTGGCAGTCGCCATCGCCGACGATGCGGAAAACAAAGCGCATTTGTTTGAACGCTTTACCGTTGCCGCCGCTTAACCGCCAAATATGGCAAAGGTCGTCTGAAAACCTTGGAAATCAGGTTTTCAGACGACCTTTTTGTATCCGCGTTCCATCATCCCCCTACAACCGACCTCCCCTTTTTTATCGGAAGCGTTTGGGGAACAAGGGCGCGGACTTGGTTTTCAGACGACCTTCGTGTCGGTTTACCTGAAGGGAAATCGGTGTTATTGTGTTTGGCAGTCTGTTGAAAATAAAATGATTTATGGAAAGAGACTCTTTAAACAGCCAACATTTCGTCCGACTGGTGCAACAAGGCGGCGGCAGCGATTATCTAAGCGGCAATTACCGTTTCGATACGCTGCACAGCGGCATTTCCCTGCATGGCGGCTGCGTGACCGCGCAAAAGGATTTCCAAAGCACGCAGCTTGCCGAGCCGTATATTTCGTTCATCCTGCTGCTGGAAGGGCGTTTGGATTTCGCCATCAATCAAAACCGCTATCAGATTGAGGCTGACGGCGGACGGGTGGTGTTGATTGCTGCGGAGGAGGAGATTTTGTTCAGCCGTTATCTCTACCAAGGGGAAAAAACAGCGAAAATCACGTTGAAAGGCATAGAGCAATGGCTGTCGCAACCGCAATACGCGGCGATGCTGCCGGCAGTTTACCGCGAGACGGTGCGGCATTGGCATTTGAGCGATCAATTGCGCGCTTTGGCGGAAAACAGTTTGATGCTGTCGGCGCAAGGCGACGGATTGGGCGATGTTTTGCAGCGCGAAGCCGATGCTTTGCAGTTGCTCGCGGGATTGTGGCGCGATTTTTGCAGCCGTTATCCGTTGTCGCCATCGTCTGAAAAATCAGGCGGGACGGTTCGCCCGTCGGATGGGGACGGGTTTGTGCATGGTTTGAATCAGGCATTTGACCAAGGCGCGCACCAAGTGGCGGAACTCGCCGCCGCACTGCACGTCAGCGAACGGACGCTGCAACGCCGCCTGCGGGATTATTTCGGAATTACCGTCAGCGACTGGCTGCGGCACAAACATATGCAATATGCGCTGTATGCGTTGACGACGGGCAAAGAGAGCATCAGCGAAATCGCCTACCGTTGCGGCTATGGACACACATCCAGCTTCACGCAGGCATTCAAGCAATATTTCGACTGCACGCCTGCGGAAGTGCGCAAGCGGGAGGATTGATGTTGGATGGGGTGTTTAGAGGTTTAAAGGTCGTCTGAAACGGTTTCAGACGACCTTTGCGTATGCCAAGCCTTCGATATGGAAACTTCTTAAGCCGCCCCTTCACTTTTTCCGTTTTGCCCGCGGATGCCCCTCGTCGTAAACCTTGGCCAGATGGTCGAAATCCAGCTTGGTGTAAATCTGCGTGGTCGAGAGGTTGCTGTGTCCCAACAGTTCTTGCACGGCGCGGATGTCGCGCGAGGATTGTAAAAGGTGGCTGGCGTAGCTGTGGCGCATCATGTGCGGGGAAATGTGTTGCCCGCTGCCCTGCCGTACCGCCCATGCCTGAAGGCGTTTTTGGATTTGTCGCTGCCCGAGTCGCGTGCCGTTTTTGCCGGTAAAGAGCGCGGCTTCGCCGTCTGCCGCCACGCGTTCGGACAGGTAGGCGCGCAAGGCTTCGACGCTTTTGCCCGACAGCGGGACTTGCCGCTCTTTCCTGCCTTTACCGGTTACGCTCACCCAGCCTTCGTCCAGCAACACATCACCCAAATCCAAGCCGTGTATCTCGCTCAGGCGCAGGCCGCTGCCGTACATCAGTTCAAACAAGGCATGGTCGCGCACCGCCAAACTGTCGTCGGCAGGCGCGCTGTCGAGCATATGGTTCAACTCTTCCTGCGGCAGGGCTTTGGGCAGGCGTTCGGGCAGGCGCGGGGCTTTCAGGTTGAAGGTCGGATCGTTGTCCATCATGCCCGACTGCACGAGCCAGCCGCAATATTGCCGCCACGCCGACAATTTGCGCGCCAGCGTCCGTTCGCTCAAACCTTGTTGCGACAGCCGTTTCAACGCCGCCACAAAATCGCGCCGCGTCAAATCCTGCGCCGTTTCAGACGACCCTTCCGTCAAAAGCCGCACAAGTTCGGTCAAATCGCGCCCGTAGGCAGACAGCGTGTGTGCCGACTTGCCCTGTTGCCCCAACATTTTCAAATAGCCGTCCAAAGACAGCCCGAAATCGCGCGCCAACATTTTCAGACGACCTCCAATACTGTCTTCAAAGCCTCAGGCAACCGGCAAACCTTTTGGCGCGCATAATCGAAACACACCATGCCCGTGCGCGTCCGCGCCAGCACCTTGCCGTCCGCGATGCGCGTCAGGCGGAACAGCAGCGCAAACCCGCCCTTGCCGATGTCCTCGACGCCCATTTCCGCCGACAATTCATCGCCGTAAAAGCCTTGTGCCAAATATTGCACCGCCGCGTCCGCCATAATCAGCCCCGCGCCGCCCGCGTCTGTTTCACTCCAGCCCAAACCCGCCAGCCAACGCATCCGCACTTCATGGCACAAGCGCAAAACGGCATCGTTCGCCAAATGGCCGCCGTAATTCACATCGCCCACCTGCACGCACAAGGTCGTCTGAAACAACACCGCATCCACATCCGCCACTGCCAACTTAGCCATCACACACCTCCCGCCGCCGTTTCAGACGACCCCGAAAACAAACCGTTATTATAAGCCATGTCAGACAAATACCGACCGCACCGTTTGCCCGCCGCAGCCGCCCAAAATCTCATTAATATATAAAACTGATGTAGCCCTGTGTAGTTTTTTAATAAGAAAAACATTATAATTTCCCACATCACCATCCCGCTACCTCACCAAGGAGATTTAAATGGCACTCGTATCCATGCGTCAACTGCTTGACCATGCCGCCGAAAACAGCTACGGCCTGCCCGCATTCAACGTCAACAACCTCGAACAAATGCGCGCCATCATGGAAGCCGCAGACCAAGTCAACGCTCCCGTTATCGTTCAAGCATCCGCCGGCGCGCGCAAATATGCAGGCGCGCCGTTTTTACGCCACCTGATTTTGGCAGCCGTTGAAGAATTCCCACACATCCCCGTCGTCATGCACCAAGACCACGGCGCATCGCCCGACGTGTGCCAACGCTCCATCCAACTGGGTTTCTCCTCCGTCATGATGGACGGCTCGCTGCTCGAAGACGGCAAAACCCCGTCCACCTACGAATACAACGTCAACGCCACCCGTACCGTCGTTAACTTCTCCCACGCCTGCGGCGTATCCGTCGAAGGCGAAATCGGCGTATTGGGCAACCTCGAAACCGGCGAAGCCGGCGAAGAAGACGGCGTAGGCGCGGCAGGCAAACTCTCCCACGACCAAATGCTCACCAGCGTCGAAGATGCCGTGCGCTTCGTCAAAGACACCGGCGTGGACGCGCTCGCCATCGCCGTCGGCACCAGCCACGGCGCATACAAATTCACCCGTCCGCCCACCGGCGACGTATTGCGCATCGACCGCATCAAAGAAATCCACCAAGCCCTGCCCAACACCCACATCGTCATGCACGGCTCCAGCTCCGTTCCGCAAGAATGGCTGAAAGTCATCAACGAATACGGCGGCAAAATCGGCGAAACCTACGGCGTACCCGTAGAAGAAATCGTCGAAGGCATCAAACACGGCGTGCGTAAAGTCAATATCGACACCGACCTGCGCCTCGCCTCCACCGGCGCCATCCGCCGCTTCATGGCAGAAAACCCGTCCGAATTCGACCCGCGCAAATACCTGAGCAAAACCGTCGAAGCCATGAAACAAATCTGTCTCGACCGCTACCTCGCATTCGGTTGCGAAGGTCAGGCAGGCAAAATCAAACCCATTTCCCTTGAGAAAATGGCAAACCGCTACGCCAAAGGCGAGCTGAACCAAATCATCAAATAAACAACGGGACAAACAAACGGGCGGCCATCCAAGCCGCCCGTTTTGTTTTGAAGGGTATGGGTTAAGTTCAACCCCGTACGGCATCGCCCTGCCCGTCCTGATTTAAATTTAATACGCCGACTTTCCAAACCAGACAAAAGGTCGTCTGAAAACGGCTTCAGGTTGAACACAACCTGCGGCGTTTGTTTTCAGACGACCTTTTTTGCCGAAGAAGCAAACTTATCCCATTTCCCGACTAGCGTGGGATTCGATGACGGGCGGCGATTATTTGTCGCTGCATTGCTTCAAATTAAATTGTGCGGCAGCGGCTTCTCGTTTGTATTCTTCTTCGTAGAGGTAGCTCCGCTGGTAACCCTCCAGCCATTTGTCCATCGGGGCAAGCGCCTTGCGGCATGCCGCTTTGTCTCCGGCATTTTTATAGCTGACGGACAAGTCGTTCAGCGTCCGCATCCATTCGGTCAGATCGAGGAACTTGTCGCATTCGTTGAGATAACGTTGTTTGATAGCGACAGCATCGCGGTAGCGTTTGCCCTGATAGGCGGCCTGAAAACGTTTTTCCATTGCTGCCGCGCCTTTTGCGGAACAGGCGGCAGGCAATTTTTCATAGGTCGCCTCGAAAGATGCATTATGTCCGCAGTATTCTTGGCAGGCTTCGCGGGCTGAATCAGGAATGTTCAGCTTCACGCTGTTGTTGGTAAAGGAAAAATGTACGACGCAGCCATTACGGTTTTTGCTGGTACGGTTTTTGATTGTGCCTTCATAATTACAGACATGGCCGTTTGGATTGACTGTATTGACAGAAACCTGTTTGCCGTTGAGTGTCAATGAGCCGCTGCTGAGACGGTCTTCCGTCAGAAAATAATCTTGTGCGGCAGCGTGCAGGGAAAAGCTTGTTAGCAGGAGGAATGCGAGGGTTTTCATCAATGTGCTTTCTTATGGTTTACGGAAAAAATGAGATTGACTCGGTGCTTCATCTGATGCTTTTATAGTGGATTAAATTTAAATCAGGACAAGGCGACGAAGCCGCAGACAGTA
>CAUSDA010000104.1:0-8335 GCA_963529965.1 uncultured Neisseria sp. | reverse complement strand
AAAACCTGTGTTGGGGTTTCGGTTGTCGGAGGAAGGGCTTTTTTGCAAAGGTCTCTATTTGTACTGTCTGCGGCTTCGTCGCCTTGTCCTGATTTAAAGTTAATCCACTATAATGTCGATCCACCTCTTTTGAAACTTACAGCATGGATTAACCTAGGCAGCTCTTGCGCTTATAGGGGCGGTAGGCTTTTCCATTAAAGCGGTAACGCGTCTCGGTGCAATATCCTGCATTGCCTTCTGTAACGGCGATATCGCGCAAGCCGTTATGTTGTTTCGGCAAGATATTGATTCCATAGCCTCCGTCTTCCAACAAGACCTTTGATTTGCCGCGTCCGCTGGAGAGGATTTGGAATTCTGTCGATGCGCTGCCGCCCATTGTGCAGACTGCGACGAAATATTTGGCGTCCTTTTTCGGGGAAAGCGAAACAGGTGCAACGGCAAAATCACCGCATTCGTTTTGTATGGATTTGAACGCAGGCTCTACCTTTGCATTTGCGGAATATTGACGGAATGCCGGATTGCCCGATACTTCCAACGATATCGTTTCGGCGGATGCGGCCGCAGTAGCGGCAAGGCAGATGAGTAAAAACGTTTTTTTCATGATGTACTCCGTGTTTTAAGTTCAATATTTATAGTGGATTAACTTTAAACCAGGACGGCGTTACCTCGCCTTAGCTCAAAGAGAACGATTCTCTAAGGTGCTGAAGCACCAAGTGAATCGGTTCCGTACTATCTGTACTGTCTGCGGCTTCGTCACCTTATCCTGATTTAGTTAATCCACTATATGTTTACAGTTTGTATTTAATCAGGATTTTTTTGTAATACCCCTGGCTCAATGCGTGTAACAGCTTCCAAATAAGCCGGCGCGCAGGTCGGAGATGGGACGTATAGACCGCCATATATTCGATTTCAGGCATTGCGCCACGTACCCTTTTGAAATCGGGCGCACCGGAACTGAAATTTAAAGGGACATCCGCTTCGATACAGGTTTGCATGGAACGCGTCATGCAGCGGCGGTATAAGGCATCACTTTGCGGCTTGACATCATCGTAGCCGACGATGGGCGAAGTAGCGGTATTGCTGTCGATGACCACGCCTGATACTCCGGCGCTTTCACTGGTTTTGCCGTCACGCAGTAGAAATAAATTCAAGATATCGCGCGATACGGCTTCGCGCATAAATTCAGCGGTAAATTGTACGTTTTGCTTGGAATATTTGTTCAGATACAGGCGGTTGTACCAATGCACCGCCGCTTCAAAATCCGCATCAGGGCTGTCGGCACTCAAGCGCTCAAAAACATAACGTCCGTCATTAAATATCTTGCGGTCGCGTTTGGTATTGGTTTTTGCCATGACTGCCTGCCAATCGTCCATAATGTAAACCTGCCGCGTCACAACCATTTTCCAACCGAGCTGTTCCAGCCGTTCAATCAAATCCTTATGCTGGCGCGGATTCAGCGAACGGACGGACAAAGCATGTTTCGGCCATTTTGCGACGGCGGCTTGGGTCAGCTTCGACATTGGGGTCGTCTGAAAAGCCTCAGAGAAGCTATTGGTAGAGAGGCAATAATTGTTCAGCGTCACCATACGGTCGATCTGATTCAGCCGCAGAATGCCGCTTAACGCCGACAACAAACCGGCCGCAAGCATACGCTGCCCGCCAGGCAGTTTGACCAACTCGTCCCTCGCATAATCCACGATTGCCGAATGCGGCGATGTGGTATAGCAATTAGGCGTGATCCGGTCGATGACGGTGCAGGGAATATCCAAACCGTCGATATTCAAAACCTCGGCGCGGGCATTCATATTGGCAAACAGGCGTTGCAGCGGGATGTCTCGGAACAATGCCGCAAATTCGTGGGACAGATCAGTTTTCATCGCCATCAAACTCAATATCGAAAGTGCTGGCGCTGGTTAAAGGCTTATGATGCCGGATACTGCGCCACATCATCTCGCCCAATGCCAGCCATTGCGCATAGAAAGGCAAATCGGCAATCACATCATCGGCTCGACGGAAGTCCTGCCAAAGCGCCGTCCATTTTCCCTCTTTCCAAGCCCGATAACCGAAAAGCAGCGGCAAGGTCGCACCGACCCGTAAAGGTTTGGACGGCGTGTTGTGTTTCCGTTGCTGCAAGCGCCCTGCTCCGTCAAATATCAAATCCTCGCGTAAAAGATGCAGGCCGCTGGTCGCGCGGGGATTGCATTCCAACAGCCACAAATCGTTTCCGTCATCGATAAAGTCAAAAGCCGCCTGTCCGTGAAACGCGTTTTGCTCGGCAAATTTCGTCACAAATTCGTCCAAACGCGGGTCGGAAAGCGGCTCGAAATAGGTCGATGCCGAATCATTGAGCAGGTAGCGCGGGCGGTAGGCGGCATGCGCCAACACTTTGCCGTGTTCGCAAATCACATAATTGCACACCCCCTGCCCCGTAATGAAATCCTGCTGCACCCAAGGATAATCCGTACCGATATGGATGTTTTTCAGACGACCTTCCGTTACGCCGCGTATTACGGAACGCCCGAAACGCGAATAAACGGGCTTCAATACCGTTTTCTTCACGCTGTCGTATTCAACCTCGCCGACCGATGTAATTCGGCGCGTAGCCGGAAAACGCACCGCCGTATCCTGCGGCATCCGCTCGAAAAAACGGAATTTGTCATGCAGGGTAAACAACGTTTCATGATCAGGCATCCAACATTTGGCGCGCTCCGATTCCGGCAAATCTAGCCTCGCCAAATAAAAAATATCTTCACAAGTCGGAATCACACAATCCGCCTGCGCCACCAATTCCGTCATGGCACGCGCATAGCCGGCGAAATCCAAACGCGGCGCGGGAATGCGGCGGTACCCGCCCAATCCGGCAAAAATGCCGACCGGAAAATGCAGGCTGTCGCAAAACACAACCTGATGTCCGCCGCGTTTGGCGAACCGCGCCCATTCCAGCGCAACGGGCGCGCGGGGAGAAGTAATGAGGATGTTCAATTTGTATTCCTGAAGCGTTTGGCTTTGCATCAATAATTTATGTCGTCAGAATGACAGTGTATCACATTGTCAAAAAAGGTCGTCTGAAAACGGGATGAACCTTTTTCAGACGACCTGCATACCTTATCCCCAAACTCTCTGCCGCCTTTCCGATATGTCCTACGAAAAATAGGACGAATCAGTAAACAGCTTGCAAGCCGTTTCTTTGCTTCTCCACTCAAACTTTGCGGATAGTCAACTATGGTACTGATAGCCACTTGCCAGCATGTATGTTTTAAAACATAATGACCCCGCTTATCTATACCAGATGCTTCACAACAACAATACCATCCCTCAGCAAATCGCGCCCACCCTACTCTTCCGACAACATCCCCTGCGCGTTTTTACTGATGACACGTTACTCAAAACCGTCTGAAAACAAATGTTTGAACACTACGCTTTCTATCCGTGACAAGCGCGGAAAATGGTTTTATCCGACTGTTATCCAAGTGAGGACGCCTCCTCTTTAATTGAATTCCTTAAACAATTTCTTGCCGCTTCGCAGCCCGATGTCCTCTCCCAAACCAACTTCATCATAACGATGATTATGGTTTAGCCGCTGCCTGCGTTACCGAAATTGCACCGATGGGGCTGAATTGCCCGAACTGTTGATTAAAAAATAGCTTAGTGTGATGTGGACACCAGGTCGTCTGAAACCGTCTTCTGTCTTCGTTTTCAGACGACCCTTGACCCGCGCGACTCAACATCATGCGCTGTCACAACACGCCCCTTTTTATCGGTATCCATCGCTCGATGATGTTTACCGAAACCGGTTTTATTACAAAAAAACGAAAGGACTACCTCATGTCGGACAATACGCAACCCACGCGGCAGGGCTTGCCCTCGCTGCCGAAAAGCACGATTTGGATGATCAGTTTCGGTTTTCTCGGCGTTCAGACGGCTTTTACCCTGCAAAGCTCGCAGATGAGCCGCATCTTCCAGACGCTCGGCGCCGACCCGCACAGCCTCGGCTGGTTCTTTATCCTGCCGCCTTTGGCGGGGATGCTGGTGCAGCCGATTGTCGGTTATTACTCCGACCGTACTTGGAAGCCGCGCTTGGGCGGCCGCCGCCTGCCGTATCTGCTTTACGGCACGCTGATTGCGGTTATCGTGATGATTCTGATGCCGAACTCGGGCAGCTTCGGTTTCGGTTATGCGTCGCTGGCGGCTTTGTCGTTCGGCGCGCTGATGATTGCGCTGTTGGACGTGTCGTCGAATATGGCGATGCAGCCGTTTAAGATGATGGTCGGCGACATGGTCAACGAAGAGCAGAAAAGCTACGCCTACGGGATTCAGAGCTTCTTGGCGAATACGGGCGCGGTTGTGGCGGCGGTCTTGCCGTTTGTGTTCGCGTATATCGGTTTGGCGAACACGGCCGAGAAAGGCGTCGTGCCGCAGACTGTGGTCGTGGCGTTTTATGTGGGCGCGGCGTTGCTGGTGATTACCAGCGCGTTCACGATTTTCAAAGTGAAGGAATACGATCCGGAAACCTACGCCCGCTACCACGGCATCGACGTGGCGGCGAATCAGGAAAAGGCCAACTGGTTCGAACTCTTGAAAACCGCACCCAAAGCGTTTTGGACGGTCACTCTGGTGCAGTTTTTCTGCTGGTTCGCCTTCCAGTATATGTGGACTTATTCCGCAGGCGCGATTGCAGAAAACGTCTGGCACACCACCGATGCGTCTTCCGTAGGCTATCAGGAAGCGGGCAACTGGTATGGTGTATTGGCGGCGGTGCAGTCGGTTGCGGCTGTGGCCTGTTCGTTTGTACTGGCGAAAGTCCCCAACCAATACCATAAGGCCGGTTATTTCAGTTGCCTGGCTTTGGGCGCGCTCGGCTTTTTCTCCGTATTCTTCATCAGCAACCAATACGCGCTGGTGTTGTCGTACACCTTAATCGGCATCGCCTGGGCGGGCATCATCACTTATCCGCTGACGATTGTGACCAACGCCTTGTCGGGCAAGCACATGGGCACTTACTTGGGCTTGTTCAACGGCTCTATCTGTATGCCCCAAATCGTCGCTTCGCTGTTGAGCTTCGTGCTTTTCCCGATGCTGGGCGGTTTGCAGGCCAATATGTTCTTGGCAGGGGGCGTCGTCCTGCTGTTGGGCGCGTTTTCCGTGTTCCTGATTAAAGAAACACACGGCGGCGCATAATTTTCTTCATTTATCGGCAGGAGGGTCGTCTGAAACTTCTGCCGACGCTTTATTTGATTTAAGTAAGACGAACCGTATTTCAAAACGGTTTGCCATAAAACCATCAAAACAGGAGCTTTACGATGTATACAAGAATCATGGAAGTCAGCCCTTGGACGCTGCGTTCGGCAAAACTGGAAAAAGAACACAAACGGCTGCAAGAGAGCCTGACCAGCTTGGGCAACGGCTATATGGGTATGCGCGGCAGCTTTGAGGAAACCTATTCTGCCGACAGCCACTTGGGCACCTACATCGCCGGCGTGTGGTTCCCCGATAAAACCCGCGTCGGCTGGTGGAAAAACGGCTATCCCAAATATTTCGGCAAAGCCATCAACGCGCTCAATTTCAGCAAAGTTAAAATCTTTGTCGACGGTCAGGAAGTGGACTTGGCGAAAAACGACGTTGCCGGCTTCTCCGTCGAACTCGATATGCAGCACGGCGTGTTGCGCCGCTCGTTTACCGTATTCGGCGTGCGTTTCGATGTGTGCAAATTCCTGTCCGTCGCGCAAAAAGAGCTGGCGGTCATCCGCTGGGAAGCCGTATCCGTCGACGGCAAAACCCACCAAGTCCGCATCGATTCCATCATCGACGCCGACGTGAAAAACGAAGACTCCAACTACGAAGAAAAATTCTGGCAGGTATTGGACAAAGGCGTTTCAGACGACCGCTCCTACATTGCCACCCAAACCGTCGCCAATCCCTTCGGCGTAGAGCAATTCATCGTCAACGCCGAGCAAACCTTCGCCGGCAGCTTCAAAGCCCTCGGCGGCAGCCAAACCGACTGGCAGGTCTCCAATTCTTTTGAAGCCGAAGTCGGCAGTACGCCCGAAACCTTTGAAAAACGCGTGATTGTTACCACCAGTCGCGATTATCAGGGCTTGGAAGCAGTGAAAGCCGCCGGCCGCGCCTTGTCGGAAAAAATTGCAGGCGTTGCGTTTGAAACCTTGCTGGACGCGCACAAAGCAGGCTGGCTGCACCGTTGGGAAATCGCCGACGTGGTTATCGAAGGCAGCGACGAAGCGCAGCAGGGCATCCGCTTCAACCTGTTCCAACTGTTCTCCACCTACTACGGCGAAGACGCACGCCTGAACATCGGCCCGAAAGGCTTTACCGGCGAAAAATACGGCGGCGCGACCTATTGGGACACCGAAGCCTACGCCGTGCCGCTTTACCTCGCACTGGCGGAACCCGAAGTTACCCGCAACCTGCTGCAATACCGCCGCAACCAGCTGCCGCAGGCGCAACACAACGCGCGCGAACAGGGCTTGGCGGGCGCACTCTATCCGATGGTAACGTTTACGGGCATCGAGTGCCACAACGAATGGGAAATTACCTTCGAGGAAATCCACCGCAACGGCGCGATTCCTTACGCCATCTACAACTACACCAACTACACCGGCGACGAAAGCTATCTTGCCAAAGAAGGCTTGGAAGTCTTGGTCGAAGTGTCCCGCTTCTGGGCGGACCGCGTCCACTTCTCCAAACGCAACGGCAAATACATGATTCACGGTGTAACCGGCCCGAACGAATACGAAAACAACATCAACAACAACTGGTACACCAACACCCTCGCCGCATGGGTATTGGACTACACCCGCGAAGCCTTGGCGAAATATCCGCGTCCGGATTTGAATGTGAGTGCCGCCGAGCTGGAAAAATGGGCGGACATCAGCGCCAATATGTACCGTCCGCATGACGAAGAACTCGGCGTATTCGTGCAACACGACGGCTTCCTCGACAAAGACATCCGCCCCGTGTCCGCGCTTTCGCCCGACGATTTGCCGCTCAACCAGAAATGGTCGTGGGACAAAATCCTGCGTTCGCCCTTCATCAAACAGGCGGACGTATTGCAAGGCATCTACTTCTTCGGCGACCGTTTCAACATGGACGAAAAACGCCGCAACTTCGACTTCTACGAACCGATGACCGTGCACGAAAGCTCGCTGTCGCCTTGTATCCACGCCATCCTCGCCGCCGAACTGGGCAAAGAAGAAAAAGCCGTGGAAATGTACCAGCGCACCGCCCGCCTGGACTTGGACAACTACAACAACGACACCGAAGACGGCCTGCACATCACCTCCATGACCGGCTCGTGGCTCGCCATTGTCCAAGGTTTCGCCCAAATGAAAACCTGGGGCGGCAAACTCAGCTTCGCACCGTTCCTGCCGAGTGCGTGGACAGGCTACGTCTTCCACATCAACTACCGCGGCCGTCTGATTAAAGTCACCGTCGGCAAAGAAAACGTCGTCTTCACCCTGCTCAAAGGCGAGCCGCTCGAATTGCAGGTGTACGGTAAAGACATCACGCTCAACGGCAGCCACACCGTTGCGTTAAACAAATAAGGAGGATGCAAAATGACTTTCACCGCAGTGCTTTTTGACCTCGACGGTGTCATCACCGATACCGCCGAATACCACTACCGCGCATGGAAAAAGCTCGCCGAAGAACTGGGCATCAGCATCGACCGCAAGTTTAACGAGCAGCTCAAAGGCGTGTCGCGCGACGATTCGCTCAAACGCATCCTCGCACACGGCGGCAAAACCGTCGGCGAAGCCGAGTTCGCCGAACTGACCCGCCGCAAAAACGACAACTACGTCGAGATGATTCAGGCAGTCAAACCCGAAGACGTGTACCCCGGCATTTTGCCCCTGCTGGAAGCATTGAGGGCAAACGGCAAAAAAATCGCCCTTGCGTCCGCCAGTAAAAACGGCCCGTTCCTGCTCGAACGCATGGGGCTGACCCACTTCTTCGACGCCGTCGCCGACCCTGCCGCCGTCGCGCATTCCAAACCCGCCCCTGACATCTTCCTCGCCGCCGCCGAGGGCGTGGGCGCGAACATCCGCCACTGCATCGGCATCGAAGACGCCGCCGCCGGCGTCGCCGCCATCAAAGCAGCCGGCGCCTTGCCCATCGGCGTGGGCAAAGCCGAAGACTTGGGCAGCGACATCGCGCTGGTCTCCGGCACCGCCGAGCTGACCTACGCCTACCTGCAAAACGTGTGGGTACAGTCGGGCAGGTAAAGCGCGTCAGGTAAAGTGTTAAGGAAGTAAAAAGGTCGTCTGAAAAACTGAACTGGCCCCCAAATCTTGGACACTCATAAAAGCCTATTCAGGCGCTC
>CAUSDA010000103.1:0-8361 GCA_963529965.1 uncultured Neisseria sp. | reverse complement strand
TACTGTCTGCGGCTTCGTCGCCTTGTCCTGATTTAAATTTAATCCACTATATCTGCAACGGCGTTGTTGTATTCGGTTCAAAGACAATCTGGATAGGAAATGTCTCATACCCTGTCGGACGAGACCGTACGAAGCAACGCCTTTCATTGACTATACATCAGACTTAAAACTGCAAAGGAAATCGGATGCAAAACTACCTGACCCCCAATTTTTCATTCGCCCCCATGATTCCCGAACGCGCCCTCGGCAGCCGCGTCTGGGATACCGAAGGCCGTGAATATATCGACTTGTCGGGCGGTATCGCGGTCAACGCGTTGGGACATTGCCATCCCGATTTGATTGCCGCGCTGGCGGAGCAGTCGCAAAAATTGTGGCACATTTCCAATATCTACACCACCAAGCCCGCGCAGGAGTTGGCGCAAAAGCTGGTAGAGCATACCTTTGCTGATAAAGTGTTTTTCTGCAATTCCGGCGCGGAAGCCAATGAAGCCGCGCTGAAACTGGCGCGCAAATACGGTCGCGATCATTTTGGCGAACACAAAACCGAAATCATCTCCTGCCTCAACAGCTTCCACGGCCGCACGCTGTTTACCGTATCGGTCGGCGGCCAACCCAAATACAGCAAAGACTACGCGCCGCTGCCGCCAGGTATTACCCACGTTCCGTTCAACAATATTGCCGCATTGGAAGCCGCCATCGGCGCAAACACTTGCGCGGTGATTATCGAGCCGATTCAAGGCGAAAGCGGCATCCTGCCCGCCACGCAGGAATATCTGCAAGCTGCGCGCCGTTTGTGCGACGAACACGGCGCATTGCTGATTCTGGACGAAGTGCAAACCGGTATGGGACACACGGGCAAACTGTTTGCCTACGAGCACTACGGCATTACACCCGATATTCTCAGTTCCGCCAAAGCCTTAGGCGGCGGCTTTCCCATCGGCGCGATTCTGACCACCGATAAAATCGCCCCGACCTTCGGGCCGGGAACGCACGGTTCGACTTTCGGCGGCAATCCGATGGCGTGCGCCGTCGGCAGCCGCGCGTTCGACATCATCAGCGCGCCCGAAGCCTTGGCGCATGTGGAAAAACAAGGACAAAAATTTCAGACGACCTTGCGGGAATTAGGCGAAAAAACCGGCGTATTTAAAGAAGTCCGCGGCATGGGGCTGCTAATCGGCTGCGTGCTGGCAGACCAATACCAAGGCCGCGCTTCGGAAATCACCGCCGCCGCGCTGAAACACGGCCTGATGGTATTGGTTGCCGGAGCCGACGTCGTGCGTTTCGCCCCCAGCCTGCTGTTAAACGATGAGGACATGGCAGAAGGTCTGAAACGCTTGGAGGCTGCATTAACGGAATGGCTCGTCTGAATTTTATTGATTTTATTTAACTGTTAACAAATTTGATGAAGTATTTCTATTCGGCTGATAACGGAAAATACGACCGTTTGTTGGTTTTAGAAAATAATCAATCTAAAAATTTTCTTTTTTGTTTAAAAACGAGCAGAATTTAATCAAATCCATATACCCATTGTTCAGAATAAAACCGATGTTATAAATTGTAATTTGCCAGTTATTCCAATTACTGATACGATTTGCAGCGGAATAAATTCAAATAAATGACTCATTGCGCCCTTTGTTTTCAATTTTATTTTTAATTAATTGATAATATTAGGGTAATTGTGGTTTTGCGTTTGATTTAATTTTAGGATTTTTCGTTTTTGTATATCAATTTTCGCAAACGAAAACATTAGGGGTATAACCCTCTGTCATTGAATAACACTCAACATAAGGATAGATACTATGTCCACCCAATTACACGATGTTGACCCGATTGAAACCCAAGAGTGGTTGGACGCGTTAAGCTCAGTTCTAGAATACGAAGGCAGCGAACGCGCGCAATACCTGTTGGAGCATCTGGTTAAATACAGCCGCGACAAAGGCGTCCGTATGCCTCACGGCACAACCACCCCGTATTTGAATACCGTTTCGGTTGAAGACGAAAAAGGCATTCCGGGCGATCAAAACATCGAACACCGCATCCGTGCATTCGTGCGCTGGAACGCCGCCGCCATCGTATTGCGCGCCGGTAAAAAAGATTTGGAGCTGGGTGGTCATATCGCATCTTTCCAATCTGCCGCAACCATGTACGAAGTGGGTTTCAACCACTTCTGGAAAGCTAAAGGCGAAGGCGAAGAAGGTGATTTGGTATTCTTCCAAGGCCACGTTTCTCCAGGTATCTATGCCCGCGCTTTCGTTGAAGGCCGTCTGACTGAAGACCAACTGAACAATTTCCGTCAGGAAGTAGACGGACATGGTCTGCCTTCTTACCCGCACCCGCACTTGCTGCCTGATTTCTGGCAATTCCCGACCGTATCTATGGGC
This sequence comes from uncultured Neisseria sp., assembly GCA_963529965.1. Classification (GTDB taxonomy): domain Bacteria; phylum Pseudomonadota; class Gammaproteobacteria; order Burkholderiales; family Neisseriaceae; genus Neisseria. Next base: position 5,980 of record CAUSDA010000103.1, on the reverse strand, counting down.
TTGGGTCCGATTATGGCGATTTACCAAGCCCGTTTCCTGAAATACTTGGAATCCCGCGGTCTGGCAAAAACCAAAGGCCGTAAAGTATGGTGTTTCTGCGGCGACGGCGAAATGGACGAACCCGAATCACAAGGCGCCATCGCATTGGCAGCACGTGAAGGTTTGGACAACCTGATTTTCGTCATCAACTGTAACCTGCAACGTTTGGACGGTCCTGTCCGCGGTAACGGCAAAATCATCCAAGAATTGGAAGGCAACTTTGCCGGCGCAGGCTGGAATGTTGTCAAAGTCATTTGGGGCCGCCGTTGGGACCGCCTCTTGGCAAAAGACAAAGACGGTATCCTGCGCAAACGCATGGAAGAATGTTTGGACGGCGACTACCAAACTTACAAATCCAAAGACGGTGCGTACGTCCGCGAACATTTCTTCAATACCCCTGAATTGAAAGCATTGGTTGCCGATATGACCGATGACGAAATTTGGGCATTGAACCGTGGCGGTCACGACCCTCAAAAAGTGTACAACGCTTATGACCGCGCAGCTAACCATGCAGACGGCAAACCTACCGTAATTTTGGCAAAAACCATTAAAGGTTATGGTATGGGTGCATCCGGTGAAGGTCAAAACGTTGCCCACCAAGCCAAAAAAATGGACAAAGCGTCTCTGAAACAATTCCGCGACCGCTTTGACATTCCGGTTACCGACGAGCAAATCGACAGCGGCGATCTGCCTTACCTGACTTTCGCTCCCGACAGCGAAGAGTACAAATACCTGCACGCACGCCGCGAAGCTTTGGGCGGCTACCTGCCTCAACGCAAGCCTACCCAAGAAGTTCTGGAAGTGCCTGAGTTGTCAGCATTTGAGACTCAACTGAAATCCAGCGGCGACCGTGAATTTTCAACCACTATGGCTTTCGTCCGCATCCTGTCTACTTTGCTGAAAGACAAAAAAATCGGCAAACGCGTCGTACCTATCGTTCCTGACGAAAGCCGTACCTTCGGTATGGAAGGCATGTTCCGCCAATACGGTATTTGGAACCCGAAAGGCCAACAATACACCCCGCAAGACAAAGACCAACTGATGTTCTATAAAGAGTCTGTTGACGGTCAAATCCTGCAAGAAGGTATTAACGAGCCTGGCGCGATGGCTGACTGGATTGCTGCGGCGACCAGCTATGCCAACAGCGACTTCGCGATGATTCCGTTCTACATTTACTACTCTATGTTCGGTTTCCAACGCGTCGGCGACTTGGCATGGGCAGCCGGCGATATGCACGCGCGCGGCTTCCTTTTGGGCGGTACTGCTGGCCGTACGACCTTGAACGGTGAAGGCCTGCAGCACGAAGACGGCCACAGCCACATTCAAGCTGATTTGATCCCGAACTGCGTAACATACGATCCGACCTTCCAATATGAAGTGGCCGTTATCGTACATGATGGCTTGCGCCGTATGTACGTCAACCATGAAGACGTGTTCTACTACATCACCTTGATGAACGAGAACTACACTCACCCGGATATGCCCGAAGGCGTGGAACAAGACATCCTGAAAGGTATGTACTTGCTGAAAGCCGGCGGTAAAGGCGACAAGAAAGTTCAATTGATGGGTTCCGGTACCATCCTGCAAGAAGTGATTGCCGGTGCCGAATTGCTGAAAGCCGACTTCGGCGTAGAAGCAGACATTTGGTCTTGCCCGTCCTTCAACCTACTTCATCGCGATGCCATCGAAGTAGAACGTTTCAACCGCCTGCATCCGCTGGAAGCTGAAAAAGTGCCTTTCGTTACCTCACAACTGCAAGGTCATGACGGTCCGGTTATCGCCGCTACCGACTATATCCGCAGCTATGCCGACCGTATCCGCGCGTACATCCCGAACGACTACCATGTCTTGGGTACCGATGGTTTCGGCCGTTCCGACAGCCGTGCCAACCTGCGCCGCTTCTTCGAAGTGGACCGCTACAACGTTGCCGTGGCAGCATTGAGCGCATTGGCAGAACAAGGCAAAGTCAGCAAAGAAACCGTTCAACAAGCCATCGAAAAATACGGCATCAATGCCGACGTGGCGCCAAGCTGGAAACGCTAATCCTGTTTTCAGACGACCTCAAAGTCAATTTGCTTGCGGGGTCGTCTGAATCAAGAATACGTTAACGGTTTGTATAACGGATAAACCTTGAATTACCGGGCAGCGGGCGCAAGTCGTGCAAAAGGGTCGAAGCGCAGAAACGTTGTCTTGGAAATGGTTATCCGTGCCGGAAAACATAAGTGATGTCGTCTGAAACTGTTTTTCAGACGACCTCAAACCGAAATCATCAAAGGAACTCAAATGAGTATCGTAGAAATCAAAGTACCCGATATTGGCGGTCATGAAAACGTCGATATCATCGCAGTAGAAGTCAAAGTGGGCGACACCATCGCCGTTGACGACACCCTGATTACACTGGAAACCGACAAAGCCACTATGGACGTACCTGCCGATGCAGCAGGGGTTGTGAAAGAAGTGAAAGTCAAAGTCGGCGACAAAATCTCCGAAGGCGGCGTGATTCTGACTGTTGAAACCGGTGCTGCCGCTGCGGAAGCCGCTCCGGCTCCTGCCGCTGAAGCACAACCTGCGCCTGCTGCTGCACCCGCTGCCGCTCCCGCAGGCGGCGCAACCGTTCAAGTAGCCGTTCCTGATATTGGCGGTCATACTGATGTAGATGTAATCGCCGTTGAAGTTAAAGTTGGCGACACCGTTGCCGAAGACGACACGCTGATTACTCTGGAAACCGACAAAGCGACTATGGACGTACCTTGTACTGCCGCCGGTGTCGTTAAAGCCGTATTCCTGAAAGTCGGCGACAAAGTATCCGAAGGTACTGCCATTATCGAAGTGGAAACTGCCGGTTCTGCCGCCGCTCCTGCTCAAGCCGCTGCGCCGGCAGCGACACCTGCTCCGGCTGCCGCGCCTGCCGCCGCTCCGGCTCCTGTTGCCGCACCTGCACCTGCCGCTGCCAAAATCGACGAAGCCGCTTTCGCCAAAGCACACGCGGGTCCTTCCGCACGCAAACTGGCGCGCGAATTGGGTGTGGATTTGGGTCAAGTCAAAGGTACCGGCTTGAAAGGCCGTATCATGGGCGATGACATTAAGGCCTTTGTGAAATCTGTAATGCAAGGCGGTGCGGCGAAACCTGCTGCTGCCGGCGCATCTTTGGGCGGCGGTCTAGACTTGCTGCCGTGGCCTAAAGTGGACTTCTCCAAATTCGGCAATGTCGAAGTTAAAGAGTTGTCCCGCATTAAGAAAATTTCCGGTCAAAACCTGTCCCGCAACTGGGTAGTTATCCCGCACGTTACCGTTCACGAAGAAGCGGACATGACCGAATTGGAAGAATTCCGCAAACAGCTGAACAAAGAATGGGAACGCGAAGGCGTGAAACTGTCTCCGTTGGCGTTCATCATCAAAGCCTCCGTTTCCGCGCTGAAAGCCTTCCCAGAGTTCAACGCTTCTTTGGACGGCGACAATCTGGTTCTGAAAAACTACTTCAACATCGGTTTCGCAGCTGATACGCCGAACGGCTTGGTTGTTCCCGTAATCAAAGACGTGGATCAAAAAGGTCTGAAAGAAATCAGCCAAGAGCTGACCGAATTGTCTAAAAAAGCCCGCGAAGGCAAGCTCAAACCGCAAGAAATGCAAGGCGCCTGCTTTACCATTTCCAGCTTGGGCGGCATCGGCGGTACAGGCTTCACTCCGATTGTGAACGCACCTGAAGTCGCTATTTTGGGCGTGTGCAAATCCCAAATCAAACCGGTTTGGAACGGCAAAGAGTTCGCTCCTCGCCTGATGTGTCCGTTGAGCCTGTCCTTCGACCACCGCGTTATCGACGGTGCCGCCGGTATGCGCTTCACTGTATTCCTGGCGAACCTGTTGAAAGACTTCCGCCGCATTACCCTGTAATCCGAGCGTATTTCAGACGACCTTCGGCAAACAACCTGACAGGTCGTCTGAAAACAGAAGTCCGAATATCATTCAGAAAGATTAGACATGAGCTTAGTTGAATTGAAAGTGCCCGACATTGGCGGACACGAAAATGTAGATATTATCGCGGTTGAAGTGAACGTAGGCGACACCATCGCCGTTGACGATACCCTGATTACCCTGGAAACCGACAAAGCGACGATGGACGTGCCTGCCGAAGTTGCGGGCGTGGTCAAAGAAGTCAAAGTCAAAGTCGGCGACAAAATCTCCGAAGGCGGCTTGATTGTAGTCGTTGAAGCCGAAGGCGCGGCTGCCGCTCCTAAAGCCGAAGCACCTGCTGCTGCCCCTGCGCAAGAAGCCCCCAAAGCTGCCGCTCCTGCACCGCAAGCGGCGCAATTCGGCGGTTCTGCCGATGCAGAGTACGACGTGGTCGTATTGGGTGGCGGTCCCGGCGGTTATTCCGCTGCATTTGCCGCTGCTGACGAAGGTCTGAAAGTTGCCATCGTCGAGCGTTACAAAACCTTGGGCGGTGTTTGCTTGAACGTCGGCTGTATCCCTTCCAAAGCCCTGTTGCATAACGCTGCCGTTATCGACGAAGTGCGCCACTTGGCTGCAAACGGCATCAAATACCCTGAGCCCGAACTCGACATCGACATGCTGCGCGGCTATAAAGACGGCGTGGTTTCCCGCCTGACTACCGGTTTGGCAGGCATGGCTAAAGGTCGCAAAGTGGACGTTATCCAAGGCGACGGCCAATTCTTGGATCCGCACCACTTGGAAGTGTCGCTGACTACCGGCGACGTGTACGAGCAGGCTACGCCTACCGGCGAGAAAAAAATCGTTGCGTTCAAAAACTGTATCATCGCAGCGGGCAGCCGCGTAACCAAGTTGCCGTTTATCCCTGAAGATCCGCGCATCATCGATTCCAGTGGCGCTTTGGCTCTGAAAGAAGTACCGGGCAAGCTGTTGATTATAGGAGGCGGTATCATCGGCCTCGAAATGGGTACGGTTTACAGCACGCTGGGTTCACGCCTTGACGTCGTTGAAATGATGGACGGCCTGATGCAAGGTGCCGACCGTGATTTGGTGAAAGTATGGCAAAAACAAAACGAATACCGTTTTGACAACATCATGATCAACACCAAAACCGTTGCAGTCGAACCGAAAGAAGACGGCGTTTACGTTACCTTCGAAGGTGCGAACGCGCCGAAAGAACCGCAACGCTACGATGCCGTATTGGTTGCCGCCGGCCGTGCGCCTAACGGCAAACTCATCAGTGCCGAAAAAGCAGGCGTTGCCGTAACCGACCGCGGCTTCATCGAAGTCGACAAACAAATGCGTACCAATGTGCCGCACATCTACGCCATCGGCGACATCGTCGGTCAGCCTATGCTGGCGCACAAAGCCGTTCACGAAGGCCACGTTGCCGCTGAAAACTGCGCCGGACACAAAGCTTACTTCGACGCACGCGTGATTCCGGGCGTGGCTTACACCGCTCCCGAAGTGGCATGGGTTGGCGAAACCGAATTGTCTGCCAAAGCATCCGGCCGCAAAATCACCAAAGCCAATTTCCCGTGGGCGGCTTCCGGCCGCGCGATTGCCAACGGTTGCGATAACGGCTTCACCAAGCTGATTTTTGATGCCGAAACCGGCCGTATCATCGGCGGCGGTATCGTTGGTCCGAACGGCGGCGATATGATTGGCGAAATCTGCTTGGCCATCGAAATGGGCTGCGACGCTGAAGACATCGGCAAAACCATCCACCCGCACCCGACCTTGGGCGAATCCATCGGTATGGCTGCCGAAGTGGCGCTGGGTACTTGTACCGACCTGCCGGCTCAAAAGAAAAAATAAGTGTATTCAGTCAGTTGAATTAAACTGCTGATATTGCATTTATCAGTCAAAGGTCGTCTGAATCTTTCAGACGACCTTTTCGTCAAACAGCATATTGTCAGTGATAGTGATTTCATTAACGATATAGTGGATTAACTTTAAACCAGTACGGCGTTGCCTCGCCTTAGCTCAAAGA
>CAUSDA010000102.1:0-8410 GCA_963529965.1 uncultured Neisseria sp. | reverse complement strand
CTTTGAGCTAAGGCGAGGCAACGCCGTCCTGGTTTAAAGTTAATCCACTATAAACAGTTATTTTGAAATGAAACCCTACATTAAGCCCATAACCGCTGTCCGTCAGATTTTCAAACAGGCAAACCAGTCAAAATCAGGCACTTTAACAGTTACTAACGGCTGCAATACTTGAGAACAGGGCGTATTTTTATTATGATATGTCCCAATAAAACAACAACCCGATATAAAGGTCATCCAATCATGTTGAAAAAAACCGCATTTTACGCAGGGTCGGCAGCCCTCGCCCTCATACTCAGCGCATGCGCCAGCCAACAACCTGCGCCCGTCGTCGTAGGCAATTCCGGCAGCAATTCCGGTTCTGCAAACACAGCCTCCAACAATCCATATGGTGCAGCGCCTTACGAAACCAATGCGGCCAACAACGACGCCCCTTATACCCCTCCCGCCTCTACTCCTCCTACCAACAGCAGCTACCCTTCCGGCCCTACCGGTTCTTACACGCCTTCTTACGCGCCGGTGGACATCAATGCTGCAACACACACCGTAGTGCGCGGCGATACCGTCTATAACATTTCCAAACGTTACCAAATTACGCAAGACAACCTCCGCGCATGGAACGGCTTGGCAGACAACACCATCAGCGTCGGTCAAACCCTCCGCGTCAAACCGAACGGTTACAGCGCCCCAGCCGCTACTGCGTCTGTTCCGACACCTCCTCCGACACACACCGCTTCTCCCAAACCTACTCCCGCACCGCTTAACACCCCGACCGTTTCCACAGGCGGTACCCGCACAGTCAGCGGCATCACATGGCAACGTCCGACCGTCGGCAACGTCATCAGCAACTTCGGCGGCAGCAACAAAGGTGTAGATATCGGCGGTACAGCCGGTCAACCCGTCGTTGCCGCTGCTGACGGCAAAGTCGTCTATGCCGGCTCAGGTTTGCGCGGTTACGGCAACCTGGTCATCATCCAACACAACTCATCTTATCTGAGCGCATACGGCCACAACCAACGCTTGCTGGTCAACGAAGGACAACAAGTCAAACGCGGCCAAACCATCGCAAACATGGGCAACACAGACGCCAGCCGCACGCAACTGCATTTTGAAGTGCGCCAAAACGGCAAACCGGTCAATCCTGCAAACTACGTTGCATTTTAAAATCAATGCCATACAAAACCGCCCAAATTGGGCGGTTTTTATTTTCAAATATATTGGATTAACTTTAAACCAGTACGGCGTTGCCTCGCCTTGCCGTACTATCTGTACTGTCTGCGGCTTCGTCGCCTTGTCCTGATTTAAATTTAATCCACTATACAAAAGCCAACCGCCCCAATTCACAACAATATTGACTTATATTGAATTTCTCCCGCCGATACACCCGTACAATCAAACTTATTGCCGTCTCCAGTATTTTTCAGACGACCCTCAAGACATTTCCGTCTTTTGAAATCTTTCTCAAAGCTTTTCTTTTCAAGGAGTCATCATGCAACAATACACCCTAGATCCCAAAGCCTTGCTCGGCGGCGTTATCCATAGCGATATCGACCAAGAAATCGTTCAACTCTCCCTGCAAAAGGATAATGAAATCCCCGATTATCAAGCCGATGCCATTATTCTCCTGCTGGTACTCAACGGCAGCGCCAAAATCATCACCCAAACCGAAACCCTCTCCACGCAAGGACTTCAAGTCGTCCGCCTTGAGCCCAACGAAACCCACGGCATACGTGCCCTAGAAGACCACACCAATATACTGATCATCAAGCAGCTTACTTACGCTTCCGGCCTGAATAAAAAACTGCGTTTCGGCAAATGTTGCCTATAAAGGAAAGAGGTCGTCTAAAAACCAAGGAAAATGGTTTTCAGACGACCTTTTCAACATTCAATCTAATTGCTGTTCAAAAAGAACGATAAATCAAAGTTTCAACACAAGACAACTCAATTCTATAGTGGATTGAAATTGCAATGATACAGCGTTGCCAACGCCCTTATGTACTATCCGTACACGGCACCCGTTGCCGCCTTGTCTCATTTTTATTTTAATCTGCTATACATTCTTACTCCCCTTACTCTATTCATCCGCATTCAGTAAAAAAGGTCGTCTGAAATCTTTCAGACGACCTTTTATCAATCAAAATCGGCTCAACGATTATTCAGGCGCTTTTTCTTCGCGCGCAGGAGCTTCGGTCAATGCTTTGATAGACAGACGCACGCGGCCGCGGTCGTCCACTTCCAATGCTTTCACATTCACAACCTGACCGACTTGCAGATAGTCGCTGACGTTGCGTACGCGCTCGTGGGCGATTTGGCTGATGTGTACCAAACCGTCTTTGCCCGGCATCACGCTGACGATGGCACCAACGTTGTTGTCGAGGATTTTAACCACAGTACCTTCGTACACTTTGCCCACTTCCACTTCGGCAGTGATTTCTTCGATGCGTTTTTTCGCAGCGTCGCCGGCTTCTTGAGTGGTTGCGGCAATAGTGATGGTACCGTCTTCCGCGATATTGATTTCAGTACCGGTTTCAGCGGTAATCGCACGGATGGTTTCACCGCCTTTGCCAATGACTTCACGGATTTTGTCTTGGTTGATTTTCATGGTAAACAGGCGCGGAGCGTGAGCGGACAGCTCTTGCGGACCTGCCACGGCGGCTTTCATCTGTTCCAAGATGTGCAGACGCGCATCTTTGGCTTGCGCCAAAGCAATCTGCATGATTTCTTTGGTAATGCCTTGGATTTTGATGTCCATTTGCAGCGCGGTTACGCCTTCGGTCGTACCGGCAACTTTAAAGTCCATATCGCCCAAGTGATCCTCATCACCCAAGATGTCGGTCAACACGGCGAATTTGTTGTTGTCCAAAATCAGACCCATTGCGATACCGGCAACGTGTGCTTTCAAAGGCACGCCGGCAGACAGCAAGCTCAAACAGCCACCGCAGACGGAAGCCATAGAAGACGAACCGTTGGACTCGGTAATCTCGGAAACAACACGCATGGTGTAGCTGAATTCTTCAGGAGACGGCAATACGGCAACCAGTGCGCGTTTTGCCAAACGGCCATGTCCGATTTCGCGGCGTTTCGGCGCGCCGACGCGACCCACTTCACCGGTAGAATACGGCGGGAAATTGTAATGCAGCATGAAGCGGTCGGTGTATTCACCGGAGAGCGCGTCGATAATTTGCTCGTCTCGTGAAGTACCCAAAGTCGCTACGGCAAGGGCTTGGGTTTCACCGCGGGTAAACAGGGCAGAACCGTGTGTACGTGGCAATACGCCGGTTTGGATGTTCAAAGGACGGACGGTGCGGGTATCGCGACCATCGATACGCGGCTGACCTTCCAAAATTTGGGTGCGGACAACGTCAGCTTCCAAATGTTTGAAAATGCCCTTGATTTCGTTGGCAGCCAGAGTATCGGTTTCTTCGGTAATCAGCGCGTCTTTTACTGCGTTCCAAGCCTCGTCCAATTTAGCGGAACGCGCTTGTTTTTGACGGATTTTGAACGCTTCTTTAATTGCTTCGCCTGCGATTTCGCGCACTTTGGCAACCAATTCTTCATTGGTTTCAGGCGCTTTCCAATCCCATACTTCAGGGTTTACTTCGTCGGCAAACTCGTTAATGGCATTAATCGCTACCTGCATTTGGTCGTGACCGTAAACCACGGCACCCAACATCACGTCTTCAGGCAGGATTTTAGCCTCAGATTCCACCATCAAAACGGCTTTGGATGTACCCGCAACCACCAAGTCCAGCTTGGATTTAGCCAATTCGGCTTTGGTCGGGTTCAATACGTACACGCCGTTTACATAACCTACGCGTGCGGCACCAATCGGACCGGCAAACGGTACGCCGCTCAACACCAGCGCAGCGGATGCGCCGAGCATGGCAGGAATGTCGGAATCAATTTCAGGGTCAACGGAAACTACCATCGCAACGATTTGGATGTCGTGGTAGAAACCTTCTGGGAACAGTGGGCGGATAGGACGGTCAATCAGACGGCTGGTCAGGATTTCTTTTTCGCTTTGTTTGCCTTCGCGCTTAAAGAAACCGCCGGGGATTTTACCTGCGGCGTAAGTGCGCTCAAGGTAATCAACAGTCAGAGGGAAGAAGTCTTGACCTTCTTTGACTTCTTTATTGGTGGTCACAGCAACCAAAACAACGGTATCGCCCATCGATACTTTAACAGCCGCTGCGGCTTGGCGCGCGATTTCGCCGGTTTCCAAAGTAACGGTGTGATTGCCGTATTGGAAGGTTTTAACGTGTTTATCGAACATTTCGTTCCTTTCAGAATGCCGCACGCTAAAACACTAATAATGCACACTAAAAGTGAGAATGTGCATAGTTAGGGTTTCAGGTGTGCGGCGGTTGGTAAAAACTATATTTTTCAGACGACTTCAAACGGTCAATCCAAACGCGCATTATAATAGCAAATGTAAGTAAATCCAAGCATTCATGACAGCAAAAGGTCGTCTGAAACGCGCTTCCGTGTTTCAGACGACCTTTTATTAATAGTCAATACGTTACGCCTCAAAAACGCCGCTTCAATTTGCAGGCTTGAAGGATATGGACGGCAAGTTCTTCCACTGATTTATCCGTCGTATTGGTGAACGGGATGCCGTGGCGTTTGAACATATTTTGCGCATCAGCAATCTCACTGCGGCAGGTATCGATTTTGGCATAAGTCGAATTCGGACGGCGCTCTTGACGGATGGCCTGCAGGCGTTCGGGTTGAATGGTCAGGCCGAACAGCTTGTCTTTGTAAGGTTTGACCATGCGCGGCAGGTCGGTGGATTCCAAATCGTCGGGAATCAGCGGGTAATTGGCGGCGCGGATACCGTATTGTAGTGCAAGGTAAAGACAGGTCGGCGTTTTGCCCGAACGCGATACGCCCATCAGGATGACGTCGGCCTCTTTCAGGTTTTTATCGCTGACGCCGTCATCGTGGTTGAGCGAGAAATTGACCGCCTCCATACGCGCATCGTAGCGTTGCGTATTGCCGATACTGTGGTGCCCCTGTTCGGCGGCAACCGCCTCGGTGTTGAGTTCTTTTTCCAAAAGCCCGAGGAAGGTTTCGAAAAAATTGATATGGAAAGCGCCCGCTTTTTTGATGATTTCACGGATTTCGTCATTGACGACGCTGACGAAGGCAATCGGGCGCAAACCGTTTTCCTGAGCATTGCGGTTGACTATTTCGACGACGGTACGCGCTTTTTCAGGCGTATCGATGAAGGGATAGGTGTGGCGTTTGAATTCGATTCTGCCAAACTGATTCAGCAGTGCCTCACCGATATTTTCAGCAGTCAGGCCGGTACGGTCGGAAATATAAAACACATGGCGCGGGGCGGTCATTCAGTCATCCTTTGAAATTTAAGACAGTTGCAGACGGTTATCATAGCAGCTGAAACCTTCTAAATAAAGGGAATACGCTTAAATTACACCCAACTACAACGCAATTAAACCCACCTTTAAACGCATTTTTATTTTAATAATTGGATTATCTTAAAATTTTATACCTATACAAAACCTTTCCAAACTCTACCAATCAGTCATTAATCTATTTCAAACCTTATGTTTTACAAAGAAATAGACAACAGGAATACTGGTTTTCCCATCAGATTTCATTTGACTACACGCCTGAAGCCCGCAATTTTTCAGACGACCCGCAAATAAATCGAGACAGAAAAAGCATGACAGCGGTCGTTTGAATCGCTTAAAATAACAAAGCGTATTCGTTTCTTTTTTAACATATCTTGGATTGGACACACAAATGGCTGACAACTACGTAATTTGGTTTGAAAACCTGCGTATGACTGATGTTGAAAGCGTGGGCGGCAAAAACGCCTCCCTAGGTGAAATGATCAGTCAGCTGACTGAAAAAGGCGTCCGCGTCCCCGGCGGCTTTGCCACTACTGCCGAAGCCTACCGCGCATTTTTGGCGCACAACGGACTGAGCGAGCGTATTTCCGCCGCACTGGCACAACTGGATGTGGAAGATGTCGCCGAACTGGCGCGCGTCGGTAAAGAAATCCGCCAATGGATTTTGGATACGCCCTTCCCCGAACAACTGGATGCCGAAATCGAAACGGCATGGAACAAAATGGTTGCAGACGCAGGCGGCGCGGACATTTCCGTTGCCGTCCGTTCTTCTGCAACCGCCGAAGACCTGCCCGACGCATCGTTTGCAGGTCAACAGGAAACCTTCCTGAATATCAACGGCTTAGAAAACGTCAAAGAAGCCATGCGCCATGTATTCGCCTCTTTGTACAACGACCGTGCCATCTCCTACCGCGTTCATAAAGGCTTCGAACACGACATCGTCGCCCTCTCCGCAGGCGTGCAACGCATGGTGCGTTCCGACAGCGGCGCGTCCGGCGTCATGTTCACCCTCGACACCGAATCCGGCTTCGACCAAGTCGTTTTCGTGACTTCATCTTACGGTCTGGGCGAAAACGTCGTACAAGGCGCGGTCAACCCCGACGAATTCTATGTATTCAAACCCACGCTGAAAGCGGGCAAACCTGCCATCCTGCGCAAAACCATGGGTTCGAAACAAATCAAAATGATCTTTACCGACAAAGCAGAAGCCGGTAAATCCGTGATGAACGTCGATGTTCCCGAAGAAGACCGCAACCGCTTCTCCATTACCGACGAAGAAATCACCGAGTTGGCACACTACGCGCTGACGATTGAAAAACACTACGGCCGCCCGATGGATATCGAGTGGGGCCGTGACGGCTTGGACGGCAAACTCTACATCCTGCAAGCCCGTCCCGAAACCGTAAAATCCCAAGAAGAAAGCAGCCGCAACCTGCGCCGCTTCGACATCAACGGCGACAAAAACGTCTTGTGCGAAGGCCGCGCCATCGGTCAAAAAGTCGGTCAAGGCAAAGTCCGCTTGGTGAAAGACGCCTCCGAAATGGATTCCGTTGAAGCAGGCGACGTACTCGTTACCGACATGACCGACCCGGATTGGGAGCCGGTAATGAAACGCGCTTCTGCCATCGTCACCAACCGCGGCGGTCGTACCTGCCACGCCGCCATCATCGCGCGCGAACTGGGTATTCCTGCCGTAGTCGGCTGCGGCAATGCAACCGAATTGCTGAGCAACGGTCAAGAAGTTACCGTATCCTGTGCCGAAGGCGATACGGGCTTCATCTATTCCGGCCTGCTGGACGTACAAATCACCGACGTTGCCTTGGACAATATGCCCAAAGCGCCGGTTAAAGTCATGATGAACGTCGGCAACCCCGAACTCGCATTCAGCTTCGCCAACCTGCCGAGCGAAGGCATCGGCTTGGCACGCATGGAATTCATCATCAACCGCCAAATCGGCATCCACCCGAAAGCCTTGTTGGAATTTGACAAACAAGACGATGAATTGAAAGCGGAAATTACCCGCCGCATCGCCGGCTACGCCTCCCCTGTCGACTTCTACGTCGATAAAATCGCCGAAGGCGTGGCAACATTGGCCGCATCGGTTTATCCGCGTAAAACCATCGTCCGTATGTCCGATTTCAAATCCAACGAATACGCCAACTTGGTCGGCGGCAGCATTTACGAACCGCACGAAGAAAACCCGATGCTGGGCTTCCGCGGCGCGGCGCGTTATGTCGCCGAAAGCTTCAAAGACTGCTTCGCGCTCGAATGCAAAGCCTTGAAACGCGTCCGAGACGAAATGGGGCTGACCAACGTCGAAATCATGATTCCGTTCGTCCGCACTTTGGGCGAAGCCGAAGCCGTCGTCAAAGCCTTGAAAGAAAACGGTTTGGAACGCGGCAAAAACGGCCTGCGCCTGATCATGATGTGCGAACTGCCGAGCAACGCGGTATTAGCAGAACAATTCCTGCAATACTTCGACGGCTTCTCCATCGGCTCCAACGACATGACCCAACTGACCCTCGGCCTCGACCGCGACAGCGGCTTGGTGTCCGAATCGTTTGACGAACGCAACCCTGCCGTCAAAGTGATGCTGCATTTGGCAATCTCTGCCTGCCGCAAGCAAAACAAATACGTCGGCATCTGCGGTCAAGGCCCATCAGACCATCCGGACTTTGCCAAATGGCTGGTTCAAGAAGGCATCGAAAGCGTTTCCCTGAATCCGGATACCGTCATCGAAACTTGGCTGTATTTGGCTAATGAGTTGAATAAATAAGCTTTTTATCAACATTGAACAATCCCCCGATTGGAAACATTCGGGGGATTTTATGTAATAGGTGTTACATCAAACATACCTTACCGCATCGATCATCAAACCATACGGGGTCGTCTGAAACACACGATTTCAGTTTTTCAGACGACCCTACATAGATATAGTGGACTAAATTTAAATCAGGACGAGGCGACGAAGCCGCAGACAGTACAAATATAGTGGATTAAAATTGCAATGATACGGCGTTGCCAACGCCCTTATGTAC
>CAUSDA010000101.1:0-8787 GCA_963529965.1 uncultured Neisseria sp. | reverse complement strand
ATAGTACGGCAAGGCGAGGCAACGCCGTACTGGTTTAAAGTTAATCCACTATAAGAAACAGTCACACCGGATAAAGGCAAAGAACAAGTTTGCCGTTGCTGTAAAAAGGTCGTCTGAAACCGCCTTGACGTTTTCAGACGACCTTTGAGGCGATGGCGCACAAGGCTTACGGCAAAAACAACCCTCTTTTCATGTTTCAGACGGCCTCACAAAGCCTTAAACGCTTCGATAAACACTTCCGAACGGTGTGCATAGCCTTTAAACATATCGAAGCTCGCGCAGGCGGGGCTGAGCAGCACGATATCGCCCGCTTCGGCTTGGGCGTATGCCGTCTGAACCGCTTCTTCCAAAGTGGCGCAGTCGGTCATATTCAGACCGCAGCCGTCCAAATCTCGGCGGATTTGCGGCGCATCGACACCGATCAGGAACACGCCTTTTGCCTTGCCGGCAAGCGCGTCGCGCAGGGGCGTGAAGTCCTGCCCTTTGCCCATGCCGCCCAAAATGACGAAGAGCGGATTTTGCAAACCGGCAATCGCGGCGGCGGTCGCGCCGACGTTCGTGCCTTTACTGTCGTCGATGAACACCACACCGTTTTTCTCGCCGATTTTTTCCACGCGGTGCGGCAGGCCTTGGAAGGTTTTGACGTGTTCGAGCAATGCTTCGCGCGGCAAACCGACGGCTTCGCACAAGGCGACGGCAGCCATAACGTTGGCGGCGTTGTGCAGGCCTTGCAGCGGGATGTCTTGCGTGGCAATCAA
Organism: uncultured Neisseria sp.; assembly: GCA_963529965.1. Taxonomy (GTDB): domain Bacteria; phylum Pseudomonadota; class Gammaproteobacteria; order Burkholderiales; family Neisseriaceae; genus Neisseria. The sequence goes on along the minus strand of CAUSDA010000101.1, from coordinate 8,029 downwards.
ATCCTCATTGCCTTGTTTCAGACGACCTGTCTCGCGTTCCAACCAAAAATCGGCTTCGTGTTCCAACGAAAACCATTTTACCTCGCGCCCGGCACGCTTCATGGCGCGGCAGAACACGTCGTCTGAATTCAAAACCTGCACGCCATCGCCACGGAAAATCTTGGCTTTGGTATGCGCGTAGTCGAGCAAATCGTCGTAGCGGTCGAGATGGTCTTCGGAAATGTTCAGCACCGTTGCCGCCGTCGGGCGCAGGCTTTCGGTGTTTTCCAGTTGGAAGCTGGAAAGCTCCAACACCCACACGTCTGCCTTTTTGCTTTCGCGCTGCAATTCCGCCTCCAAAACCGGCGTGCCGATATTGCCCGCGATAACGGTATCCAGCCCGCACTTGATGCAGAGATAGCCGACTAGGCTCGTTACCGTGGTTTTACCGTTGCTGCCGGTAATCGCAATCACCTTGTCGCCGCGGCGGTTCACAATGTCCGCCAGCAATTCGATGTCGCCCAACACGCGCCCGCCGTTTTGTTTGAACACCTCAATATCAGGCTGCCGCTCGCTGATGCCGGGGCTGAGCGCCAGAATATCGAAACTGTTGTCCAGCGCATCTTTCAGACGACCCGTGTAAAACACCAGCCCGTCAAACATCTTACCGATTTGCGACACGCGCTCCGGTTTTAACTCCGCATCATAAGCAGCAACCTCCGCACCGTTTTTGCGCAGGTAGGCAATCATGGAAATACCCGTACCGCCGAGTCCGGCGACGAGGATTTTTTTGTTTTGGAAAGTCATTTTGGTTTTGTCCTAAGTTTTTTTCAGACGGTATTTCATAAACCGTTCAATAAACCGATTGCAAACGGCGGTAATTTTCACAGCCTGACTGATTGCCGTTATTACATGCTTTACCGAACCACTCTTTGGCAACTTTCAGATTTTGGCGAACCCCCTGCCCTTCGGCATACATCACACCCAAATTGTATTGGGCTCTGGCATTGCCCTGTTGTGCCGTTTGGCGCATCCATTTGGCCGCCTGTGAATAATCTTTGCGTACGCCCAGCCCGTCGTAATACATCACACCTAAATTATATTGGGCTTGGACAAATCCCTGTTGTGCCGCTTGGCGGTACCATTTGACTGCCTGTGCGTAATCTTTACGCACGCCCAGCCCCCTATCATACATCACACCCAAATTGTATTGGGCCAGGACAAATCCCTGTTTCGCCGCTTGGCTATACCATTTGAACGCTTCGGCATGGTCTTGGCGAACGCCGCCCTGCCCTTTATCATACATTAAACCCAAATTGAATTGGGCAGCGGCATTCCCCTGTCTCGCCGATTGCAAGGTTTTCTGCAAGTCAGGAACATCATCCGCCCAAACTGCTTGCACTATGCCCAAAGACAGCAAGGCAAGCATCATGTTTTTCAATAAGGTGTTCATCTCAAAATCCTGTTTTTATTCAGAAGGTTTTTGGGTTTGTATATGTATTTCAGACGACCTTGGGATAAAGATTCAATATCCTGCCTGATTCAATTCTCGGTAAGCATCGCAACCTAGCTGTATTCCATTATCACAAGCCTTACCAAACCACTCTTTGGCAATCTTATAGTTCTGACGAACACCTTGCCCATTGTCGTACATCACACCCAAATTATATTGGGCTTCCGCAATCCCTTGTTCTGCAGCCTTACGATACCACTGCTCTGCCTGTACAAGGTTTTGAAGGACTCCTTTCCCATTGGCATACATCCCACCCAAATTATATTGGGCTTTGGCATGACCTTGTCCCGCCGCCTTGCGATACCACTGCACTGCCTGTGCATCGTCCTGACGGACTCCCTGTCCGTTGGCATACATCACACCCAAATTATATTGGGCTGGAGCATCCCCTTGTTCTGCAGCCTTGCGATACCACTGCACCGCCTGTGCATGATCTTGACGAACTCCTTCACCTTTGTCATACATCACACCCAAATTATATTGGGCTTTAGCATATCCTTGTTCTGCAGCCTTGCCAAACCACTGCACCGCCTGTGCATCGTCTTGACGGACTCCCTGTCCGTTGATATACGCCACACCCAAATTATATTGGGCTTTAGCATGCCCTTGTTCTGCAGCCTTGCGATACCACTGCACTGCCTGTGCATCGTCTTGACGGACTCCTTGCCCATTGTCGTACATCACACCCAAATTATATTGGGCAGCTGCAAATCCTTGTTCTGCAGCTTGAAGCGTTTTCTTAAAATCCGGCACATTATCAGCCCAAGCTGCTTGCCCTATGCCCAAAGCCAGCAAAACAACCATCATTTTTTTCAATACGGTGTTCATCTCAAAATCCTTTTTTATTTAGAATGTTTTTGGGTTTGTCTATGTACTTCAGACGACCTTTGGGAAAGGTTTCATTATCCTACTTAATCCAATGTACGGTAAGCGTCACAACTTTGCTGATCTCCATTGGTACAAGCCTTGCCAAGCCATTCTTTGGCAATTGTATAATTTTGGGGGACGCCTCGACCAAACGCGTACATAAGCGCCAAATTATGTTGGGCATAGGCATCCCCTTGTTCCGCAGCCTTGCGAAACCACCCCGCTGCCTGTGCATAGTCTTGGCGGACGCCTCGTCCTGTTTCATACATCAAACCCAAATTAAATTGGGCGGTAGCCGTCCCTTGTTCCGCAGCTTTGAGAAACCATTCTACTGCCCGTGCATAGTCTTGACGAACACCTTGTCCTTTTTCATACATTACACCCAAATTATTTTGGGCCGGAGCATACCCTTGTTTTGCCGACTTGTGATACCACTCCATTGCCTGTAAGTAATCTTGACGGACTCCTTGCCCATTGGCATACATTGCACCCAAATTATTTTGAGCAGAGGGATGCCCTTGTTCCGCAGCCTTGCGATACCATTCTGCCGCCTGTGCGTAGTCTTGATGGTTACTGGAGTCGTTGGCATACAGCAATCCCAAATTATATTGGGCTGTGGCAGCCCCTTGTTCTGCCGCCTTACGATACCACTTCATTGCCTGTGTATAGTCTTGATGGACACCCAGCCCTTTTTCATACATTACACCCAAATTATTTTGAGCTTTCACATTTCCCCGTTCCGCCGCTTGAAGGGTTCTCCTAAAATCAGGAATATCATCCGCCCAAGCTGCTTGCCCTATGCCCACAGCCAGCAAGGCGAACATCATTTTTTTCAATAAGTTGTTCATATTAATATCCTGTTTTATTTAGAGTATTTCTTGGTTTATCTATTTATTTCAGACGACCTTTGAAAATGGTTTAATGTCCTTCGTTATTCAACTTTCGGTAGTCATTGCAACCATCTTGGAATCCATTATCACAAGCCTTCTTGTACCACTCTTTGGCAACTTTTCGATTTTTGGATACACCCTGCCCTTCTTCATACATCAAACCCAAATTATATTGAGCTTCTGCATTTCCCTGTTCTGCTGCCTTGCGATACCAATACAGTGCCTGCTTATCATCTTGACGAACACCGAATCCATGGCTGTAAGCCACGCCAAGATCTAATTGAGCTTTGATATTTTCTTGATCTGCTGCACGATGTAGCCATAGCACCGCCTGTTTAAAATCTTTTTGCACGCCTAAACCATGCATATATCTTGTAGCTACGGTATATTGTGCTTGATTATCTCCCTGCTCCGCCGCCTTTTGATACCATTGGAACGCCTTCTCAGGCGCTTTACCGACACCTAATCCGTTATCATACATAATGGCTAAATCATATTGAGCATCAAGATATCCTTGTTTTGCTGCCTTTTCATACCATTGAGCTGCTTGCCCGTAATCTTGCTCTATACCCTTACCCAAAAAATAGATTAATCCTAAATCATATTGGGCTTTAGCAAAGCCTTGTGCAGCAGCTTTTTGAAACCAATATTTAGCTTTCTTATAATCTTGGACAACACCCTTTCCCTGATAATACAACCCTCCTAGATTGGTCTGCGCATCCACGTCTCCTTGCTCTGCTGCTCTACGGAACCAATGTTCTGCCTGTTTATAATCTTTGGGCGCTCCTTTCCCTGAGTAATACATCAAACCTAAATTAAATTGCGATGCAGCATTGCCTTGTTTTGCCTCTAGTTCTGTTTCTGCAAAATTTGGGATGTTACTTGCATTAGCCATATGCCCTAATCCAAACAAAACAATTGCGATCTTTCCTAACCATTTTTTCATTACATACTCTCTTGTATTCATTAATCGATATCGGCATTTTCAGATGAACCTTAGTCTGCAAATTCCCTAAAATAACCGTCTACACCGTATTGCTTCAAGACGTTTTTCAGCTCAGGAATGCGGATTTCGGAATCGACCGCCATCGGCGGCATGGGCGGTTCTACACCTTCTTCGTTTTGGTTGCGCATCCAGTCCGCCATCGCAAAAATTCGAATAAGGACGGGCTCGGCGAGGTCTTTGCCGATTTCCAATTCGTTCATGGCTTGGGCGAAGCAGGCGACCCATTCGTCGCGCACCTGCATATTCACGGCAAAGGGCATGTGCCGCGCGCGCAGCATGGGATGGCCGTATTTCTGCTCGAACAAGGGCGGGCCGCCGAGCCAGCCGCTGAAAAATTCGTAGAGTTTTTCGCGAATCAGCGTCATGTCTTCGCCGTGCATTTGGCGCAGGGCGCGGTATTGCGGCTCGAGTTCCATCAGGTCGTAAAAGCGGTCGGTCAGGTTGCGGACGCCTGCCGCGCCGCCGAATGCGTGATACATAGTGTTCTTTCTTAAAGGTCGTCTGAAACGGGGATTTTATAGTGGCTTAACTTTAAACCAGTACGGCGTTGCCTCGCCTTAGCTCAAAGAGAACGATTCTCTAAGGTGCTGAAGCACCAAGTGAATCGGTTCCGTACTATCTGTACTGTCTGCAGCTTCGTCGTCTTGTCCTGATTTAAATTTAATCCACTATAATAGACTGAGCCGATTGTGTCATATGGGATAAATAGAGGTCTTCTGAAAACCTGTTCCGTTTTCAGACGACCTTTGTTTTTTTTGCGGCGGAGGACCAATTTTCAGCTGCCGGAGAGCGGCAATCGAAAATCAACTTATCCGCGATGTTCCCATACGTTCGCCCGCTCGACCTCTTTCCACGCGTCGAGAATCAGGCTGCCGTCGTTGTCTTTCAACAGCGTCGCGTCAGAAAGCATACGCCGCCAAGTGCGGGCGTTTTTCAGGCCGTGCATCAGCCCGAGGCTGTGGCGGACAATGTGGCGCAAGATTGTGCCGCGTCCGGCTTGGATTTGGGCTTGGCTGTATGTGTAGAGGCGCTGCACCAAATCGGCGTATTCAATCGGGCTGCGGGTATCGCCGTAAAACAGCCTGTCCCATTCGTGCATGACCATCGGGTTGTGGTACGCCTCGCGTCCGACCATTACGCCGTCAACGTGTTGCAGGTGTCCGGCGATTGCTTCGTTGGTGGTGATGCCGCCGTTGATGATGATTTCCAGCTCGGGAAACTCTTGCTTGAGGCGGTAAACGTAATCGTATTTCAACGGCGGAACGTCGCGGTTTTCTTTGGGGGAGAGTCCGTCCAGCCATGCGTTGCGGGCGTGGACGATGAAGGTTTTGCAGGCGGTTTTGTCGCGCAGCGTGCCGACGAAATCGGCGACGGTTTGGTATTCGGTCTGCCTGTCGACGCCGATGCGGTGTTTAACGGTAACGGGTATGCCTACTGCGTCCTGCATGGCGTTGAGGCAGTCGGCAACCAGCATCACTTCGTTCATCAGACACGCGCCGAACGAGCCTTTCTGTACGCGCGGGCTGGGGCAGCCGCAGTTGAGATTGACCTCGTTGTAGCCGTATTCTTCTGCGGCTTTAGCCGCTTTCGCCAAATCGGACGGGTCGCTGCCGCCCAGTTGCAGGGCGACGGGCTGCTCGCCTTCGTTGAACATCAAAAAGCGGTCTTTGTCGCCATAGACGATGGCGCCGGAATTGACCATTTCGCTGTAAAGCCATGTGTTGCGGGTAATCTGGCGGGCGAGGTAGCGGTAGTGGCGGTCCGTCCAGTCGAGCATGGGGGCAACGGAAAGGCGGCGTGGCGGGAGGGAGGCTTGAGTCATGTGTTTCATGTATCTGATTATTTTCAGGCGGCATTATATCAGACGGACTGTGTCGAAAATCGGCTTGGGGGTCGTCTGAAACGGCAAAACCTGCTTTTTAAAGCAGGTTTTGTATGCTCAAATGTATAGTGAATTAACTTTAAACCAGTACGGCGTTGCCTCGCCTTGTCGTACTATCTGTACTGTCTGCGGCTTCGTCGCCTTGTCCTGATTTAAATTTAATCCACTATAGATTATTCGGCACAATCTTTCAGCGTATCTTTATAAGTATAAAGGTACGACGCGCCGACAAACGATGCGCCGCCTAAGACATTGCCTAAAAACACGGGAATCATGTTGAAGAAAAACTGCCCCCATGTAATATCTGCGCCCGCCAAAATACCGGCGGGGATGACGAACATATTGGCGACAAGGTGTTGGAAACCGTTTAACACGAAAATCATCACGGGAAACCAAATCGCCAACATCCGCCCTGCCGTATGCTTGGCGGCAAAGTGCAGCCACGCGCCCATACACACCATCCAGTTACACGCGACCGCCGAGACGAAAGCCCTGCCGAAATCCATATGGACTTTGGCTTCCGCCACCGCAATCGTTTTTTCCGCCACGCTGCCTTCGGTCATGCCGACGTAGTGTCCGAGGAAAAACGCCATCGCCAGCGTTCCCGCCAAATTACCGAGACACACGACGACCCAGTTGCGCAGCAGCATTTTTGTGGAAATCCGCCCTGCCAAACGCCCCAAAGACATAATCATCATATTGCTCGTTACCAGCTCGCCGCCGCCGAGCAGGATGCAGATCAAGGCGATGGGGAACATTGCCGCGCCGAGCAAAGTCGCCAAGCCGCCCCATTCGTGCGGAATGCCGCTGACCACTTTCAAATAGGCCAGATAACCGAAGCCGATGTATCCGCCTGCCAAAACGCTCAAAACCGCCAGCGTGGAAACGCTGGATTGTGCCTTGGCACAGCTTTTATCGAGGACGACCTGTAAAATTTCCTGTGGGTATAAATCGCGCGAAGCCATGATTTTCCTTAAAGTGGATTGAGGTGGGAACGCCGCTTTTGAAAGACGGCAAAACTGTCGCGGTAGGGCAGTGTCGGGGGATGCCGGTGTACGGTCTTATCGGATAAAAAACAATAGTGTATTAAACCTAAAATGCGGTCGCGCCGCCTTGCTTTGGCTCAAAAGAAAGATTATTACATCCAGCGGACAGGTTATAGTGGATTAACTTTAAATCAGAACAAGGCGAGGCAACGCCGTACCGGTTTAAAGTTAATCCACTATAGTTTGCGAAGCGGCGGCTTCAAACAAAAGGTCGTCTGAAAACCCTGATGTTTTCAGACGACCTTTTCATCACAACAAATACGGCATAATCCGACTGCCGCTCAATCAATCCGTATGTATTCCACCGACAAAATTTCAATCTCTTCGCGCCCTTCCGGTGTGTTCAAGACGACTTCGTCCCCTTCCCTCGCTTTAATCAGACAACGCGCCAACGGCGAAATCCAAGAAATTTTGTTTTGCGCGGTATCGATTTCATCGACGCCGACGATTTTGACGGTTTGCTCGCGCCCGTCGCCGCGTAACAATCCGACGGTTGCGCCGAAAAACACTTGGTCGGTCGCTTCGCGCAATTCGGGATCGACGACAACGGCGGCTTCCAAACGCTTGGTCAGGAATCGGATGCGGCGGTCGATTTCGCGCATACGGCGTTTGCCGTAAAGATAGTCGCCGTTTTCGCTGCGGTCGCCGTTGCTTGCCGCCCAGTTGACGATTTGGACGATTTCGGGACGCTCTTTATTGACCAGTTGATACAGCTCGTCTTTCAACGCCTGCCAACCGACGGGCGTGATGTAGTTTTTGGTTTCGGTACTCATAATCTTGCCGTTAAAAATAATATAGTGGATTAACTTTAAACCGGTACGGCGTTGCCTCGCCTTAGCTCAAAGA
>CAUSDA010000100.1:0-9123 GCA_963529965.1 uncultured Neisseria sp. | reverse complement strand
TCTGTACTGCCTGCGGCTTCGTCGCCTTGTCCTGATTTAAATTTAATCCACTATAAGTCCCATGCTTGCCAACATAAAAAAGGTCGTCTGAAAACCCTTGTTTCAGGTTTTTCAGACGACCTTTTGTCTTGTTTCAAACCGCTTCAATCAGTCTTTGAAACGTTTGAACACCAGCGTACCGTTGGTGCCGCCGAAGCCGAAGGAATTGGAGATGGCAACGTCGATTTTCGCGTCGCGCGCTTCGTTGGCGCAGTAGTCCAAATCGCAGCCTGCTTCGATATCTTGTTCGAAGATGTTGATGGTCGGCGGAGATTTTTGCTCATGTACCGCCAACACGCTGTACAGCGCTTCCACGCCGCCTGCCGCGCCCAGCAAGTGGCCGGTCATGGATTTGGTGGAGTTGACGATGACTTTGCGGGCGTGATCGCCCAGCGCGCGTTTGAGCGCTTTGGTTTCGTTGGCATCGCCCAACGGAGTGGACGTACCGTGCGCGTTGACGTAATCGACGTCTTCGGGATTCAGTCCGGCATCTTTCAGCGCGCGGGTAACCGCCAACGCAGGGCCTTCTTCGTTCGGGGCGGTGATGTGGTAAGCATCAGAACTCATGCCGAAACCGACGATTTCGGCGTAGATTTTCGCACCGCGTTTTTTGGCGTGTTCCAATTCTTCCAACACCAGCACGCCCGCGCCTTCGCCGATAACGAAGCCGTCGCGGCCTTTGTCCCACGGACGGGAAGCGGTGGCGGGATCGTCGTTGCGGGTGGAAAGGGCTTTCATCGCAGCAAAGCCGCCGACGCCCAAAGTGCTGATCGCGCCTTCGGCACCGCCTGCAATCATCACGTCCGCGTCGCCGTATTTAATCAGTCGGGCGGAGTCGCCGATGGAGTGCGCGCCGGTGGTACAGGCGGAAACCATGCCGTAGCTGGGGCCGCGGTAGCCTTTGAGGATGGTAACGTGGCCCGCAATCAGGTTGATCAACGAACCGGGGATAAAGAAAGGATTGATTTTACGCGCGCCGCCTTCGATAACGGCTTTACCGGTGGCTTCGATGCTGGGCAGGCCGCCGATGCCGGAGCCGATGTTCACGCCGACGCGGTCTTTATCGAGGCTTTCCAATTCGTCCAAACCGGCATCGCTGATGGCTTGCAGCGCGGCGGCGATGCCGTAGTGGATGAATACGTCCATGCGGCGGGCTTCTTTCGCGCTGATGTATTGGCCGATGTCGAAATCGCGCACTTCGCCGGCGATTTGGCTGTTGATGTCGGATGCGTCAAAGCGGGTAATCCGGCCGATGCCGCTTTTGCCTGCGAGCAGGTTGCTCCATGCGGTGGCGACGTCGTTGCCGACCGGTGATACTTGGCCGAGGCCTGTGATGACTACTCTTCTCTGACTCATGATAATCTCGCTGTTGGTTTTCGGTGGGATGCGGCAAGATGCCGTCTGAAAATGATAATAGCGGTTCGGAATCGGATTCCGGGCGGCTATTATAACGGATTTTTCCCCACATATATAAGGTAACAGCCTCTATTGCGCTAACGCAGCAGAGGCTGGGGTGTTTGGTGCGGCCGATTAGCCGTTGTGGGCGTTGATGTAGTCGATAGCCAGTTGTACGGTAGTGATTTTTTCGGCTTCTTCATCGGGGATTTCGCAACCGAAAGCTTCTTCCAAAGCCATAACCAGTTCTACGGTGTCCAAAGAATCTGCGCCCAGGTCGTCTTGGAAGGAAGATTCGTTTTTCACTTCGGCTTCGTTTACGCCCAGTTGTTCAGCAACAATTTTCTTAACTTGTTGTTCGATGTTTGACATATCAGTCGTTCCTTTTGCCTTGCGGCGGGTTGTTTAAGAGAAATAAATTCGTCGGTATTGTACCGAGTTCGGATAGAGTTTTCCATCTAAACCTGCATTCTAACACAGATTATTCTGGAAAAACCTGTTGTTGTGCATATTAGCATAGCCTGATTTTAACCTACAAGCGGGAATTTGTTTTTGTTTGTCGTCAGACGGTTAGTATTTTTTACCACCCACCCCGGCTTTTACGAATGTCATTTTCCGTTCCGACCGTTCTCTGCGTCCTTCACCAGCACAATCACCAACTCGCTGTCGTCGGTTATTTTGATGGCGACATATTCGCTGCCGTCCGCCTTCAGGACGCTGCCTGGCCGCAATTCCTGCCTTTTTCCGCCATCAAACAAAAATACCGAGCTGCCTTTGGTTTGGGTAACCAGCAGGGTGTGGCCGGGGTGGTTGTGGCGGGGGATTTCCTTGCCTTTGGGCAGGGTTTCGCGGATGACGGTGTAGTTGGCGCCTTCAAAGACTTTGCCCGTGCCTTGGGCGGTTTCGGCGGCGGGTGCGGCAGCGGCAGAGAGACCGATGAGGATGGCGAAAAGTTGGATTTTGATGTTTTTCATGATGGTTTTCCTTTGGTTGCAGACAAAATTTATGGCGGACTAAAATCGCAATGAATACGGCGTTGCCAATACCCTTACGTACTCTAGTTGTACACAGCGGGCATTACCGTCTTGTCTCATTTTTATTTTAATCCACTATCTGTTTCGGTCGGTTTGGGTCGTCTGAAAGCGGAATATGACCGCATTATTTGTTTTCCTAACCGGTTTGATTAGACTCCGTGCGGCGGTTTTCGTTTCGTTCCGAATGTAAGCCTGCGGCTTACTACCCTCTCCCTAACCCTCTCCCACGGGGAGAAGGGACGGGTTGCCGCAGCCTCGCTGTTTGCCGCATAAGCTCGAGTGCGGACTGCCATCGGTCTGAATCTTTGATTCTGCCGCTCGATGCGTGTGCCTGTGGTGTTCCAAAAGGTCGTCTGAAAACGGAGTTTCAACGAAGTGAAAATTTGCCTGAACCTTAAAGGCAGCCTGCCACCCAACCCCCTCTCCCCGCGGGAGAGGGGATGGGAGAGGGCGGCAAACCGTAGGTTTGCTTGGGTGGTATTTCCAACGTGCAGGCTGCTTTTTACTTCTTTTGCAGCTTCGGTTTTAGCTTCACAGAAACCCCGCTTCCTTCAGAAGCTCCGTTTTCAGACGACCTTTCAGTTTTCAGCGCACAGGCTTTGTGAAAGCGTTATCGGCTTTGATGCAAGCCTGCGACTTACTGCCCTCTCCCTAACCCTCTCCCACGGGGAGAGGGGACGGGTTGCCGTAGCCTTGCTGTTTACCGCATAAACTCGGGTGCGGACTGCCATCGGTCTGAATCTTTGATTCAGCCGCTCGATGCGTGTGCCTGTGGTGCTTCAAAAGGTCGTCTGAAAACGGAGCTTCAACGAAGTGAAAATTTGCCTGAACCCTAAAAGCAGCCTGCAACCCAATCCCCTCTCCCCGTGGGAGAGGGCTAGGGAGAGGGCGGCAAACCAAAGGTTTGCTTGGGCGGTATTTTCAACGTGCAGGCTGCTTTTCGATTTTTTGCAGCTTCGGTTTCAGCTTCGCAGAAACTCTACTTCCTTCAGAAGCTCCGTTTTCAGACGACCTTTCAGTTTTCAGTGCACAGGCTTTGTGAAAGCGTTATCGGCTTTATGTAAGCCTACGACTTACTGCCCTCTCCCTAACCCTCTCCCACAGGGAGAGGGGATTGGGTTGCAGGCTGCTTTTAGGGTTCAGGCAATTTTTAACTCTTGTTGAAGCTGTACTTTCAGAAGCTGTGCTTTAGCTTCGCAAAAACTCGACTTCCTTCGGAAACCTCGTTTTCAGACGACCTTATTTAAACAGATAGGTAAACGCTGCGTTCACTGTCCGCAGTGCGCCGTAGCTGTGGCGGTCGGGCTGGGTGCGGTAGTGCTTGTTGAACAGGTTGTCCACGTTCAGAGACAGTTCGGCATGCGGATTGAAGCGGTAACGCGCCATGATGTCGGCGACAGCGTAGGCTTTTTGGCGGCTGTTGGCGGCGGCGCGGGCTTTGGCGGCGGGATTGGGGATGCGGAGCGTGGCAGGGTCGGTGTGGGTTTCGCTCTGCCAGCGCACGCCTGCGCCGATAGTCCAGCCGCTGGGGGCTTCGGGGGTGAAGTGGTAGGCGGTGAAGAGTTTGAAGCTGCGTTCGGGCACGCTGTCGGGGTTCAGGCGGCTGCCGTCTTGGTCGCGGGTTTTGCTTTGGCTGTAGCCTGCCTGTATCTGCCATTCGGGCGTGATGCGGCCGCCGACTTCGATTTCCCAGCCGTGGGTTTTGGCTTGGTTGGCGGCGCGGTAGTAGGTGTTGCCGCTCGGGTCGCGGCCTGCTGCGGTGGCGAGGTTGTTTTTACGGGCTCGGTACACGGCGGCGGATGCGTTCAGACGGCCTTCAAGCCATTCGCCTTTGATGCCGGCTTCCAGATTGTTGCCGGTTACGGGTTTCAGGTAGCTGCCGTGTTCGTCTTTTTGCGATTGCGGGACGAACAGGCTGCTGTACGAGCCGTAAAGCGACAGGTTGTCGGTCAGGTCGAACACGATGCCTGTGTAGGGGGTGAAACGGTTGGCGCGGATGGTGGGCGTGCCGCCGGTGTGGCTGTCGTAGCTGCCGCTGGTGCGGTAACGGGTGTATCGTCCGCCCAAAATCAGCGAAAGCTTGTCGGCGGCGCGGAAACGGGTAGCGAGATAGCCGCCGATTTGCCGCCTGGTGCCGTATTGCGGGATGGTTTGGGCAAACGATGATGGCTGCGGGTAGGCGCCCGTGCGGGAAAATTCGTAGGCGTTGGGGATGGCGTTGGGGATGATGCTGCGTTCGCCGTATTTGTTGCTGGCGTATTTGTAGCCGTTGATACCCGCGATTAAATCGTGTTCGCGGCCAAACAGGCGGTATTTGCCGGTCAATGACACGCTGACACTGTGGGTGCGCGGGTCGGCGTGCCAGTAGCCGGGAATCAGGTCGGTGGCGGCGGTGCTGTGGTCGATGGAAAGCACGCCTGCCACTCCGTAGGGCTGGCGGAAGCGGCTGCGGGTGTAGTCGTATTCGGCTTTGATTTTCCAGTCTTGGTTGAAGCGGTGTTCTATGCCGGCGAACAGGTTGAGCGCACGGTGGCGGCTGTTCGACCAATTTGTGGCGGGGTTGTCTTTCGGGCCGAAGGCGGTGGCATAACCTTGGCTGTCGTACACGGCGTAGCTGAGCGGCGCGTCGGCGGTTTCTTTCGCCTGCTGGTAATCTACGCCTGCGTGGACGCGGGTTTGCGGTGCGATGTCGTATTCCAAAATGCCGTAGAGTTCGGCATCGCGGCTGCGTTCGCGCTGCCGCCACGAGTCGCCGCGTCCGAAGGTGGAAACCAGGCGGCCGCGCAGCGTGCCTTCGGTGTTCAGGCTGCCCGATACGTCCGCGCCCAACCCGAAATGTTTGCGGTTGCCCGCTTCGGCGCGGACTTCAAACAATGGCTTTCGGGTCGGGTGTTTGCGTACCAGATTGACGGTGGCGGAAGGCTCGCCCGTGCCGTCCAGCAGCCCTGCCACGCCGCGCACGACTTCCACGCGCTCATAGGCGGCGGTGTTGGCATTGCCCGTATCGGCCAGCGCGTCGGCAACGGGGATGCCGTTGATTTGGTAGTTGGCAATGCGGCTGCCGCGCGCGAACAGGTAGTTGTAGCCCTCACGGTCGGAGCCGTAAATCTGGCGGCTGGTGCCGGTCGCCTGCAACAGGGCGCGGTCGAGCGTTTTGATGTTTTGGTCGCGCATTTGTTGCGATGTGATGACGCTGACGCTCTGCGGGATTTCGCGCAGGGTCATGGGCAGCCCGAGCGGGGTGTGCGTGCCGGAAACGGTGTAGCCGTCGTTGGAACTCGCGGTGCGGTCGGCGGTAACGGTGATGGTCGGCAATTCGGTGCTTTCCTGCGGTTTGGGGTCGTCTGAAACAGAAACATCGGCCTGCGCGTACACGGGCAGCAGAGCGGCAAACAGCAGGGAGTATTTGAAGCGTGTCATGGGATTTCCTTTGTGTATCGGTGTGCGGTGGGGTTGTGCTTTCGGCATATTGAAGGTGCAGGCTGCTTTTAGCTTCGCAGAAACTCGACTTCCTTCGGAAACTTCGTTTTAGCTTCGCAGAAACTCAGCTTCCTTCGGAAACTTCGTTTTCAGGCGGCCTCGGACGGGTCGGGCAGCTCAATCAGCACCACCGAGCAGCCGTTTTCCGAACGCGGGCGGTGCGACACCGACTTCGGCACGACCGCCATCTCGCCTTCGCGTATCGTCATGCTGCCGCCGTCGGCGAAGTCCACCGCCATGTCTCCCTCCACGGCAAACAGCACTTTGTCGCTGTATCCGTGCGTGTGCCAGCCGTAATCGCCCAAAAGTTTGACCAGGCGGAATTGGAATCCGTGGCGGTTGATGATTTCGGGCTGCCAGTATTCTTTGATGGCGGCAAGGTGCTGTTTCAGGTTGATGGTTTCGTTTTGCATGGGGTTCTCCTATGGGTTGGGTGGTTTACGATGCGGTTTGTCGTTTTGGTTTCGTTGCAGGCTGCTTTCAGTGGGCGGGGTTGTAACGGAAGTGTTATCGACTTTGATGCAAGCCTGCGGCTTACTGCCCTCTCCCGTCCCCTCTCCCACGGGGAGAGGGGACGGGTTGCCGCAGCCTTGCTGTTTGCCGCATCAACTCGAGTGCGGACTGCTATCGGTCTGAATCTTTGATTCAGCCACTCAATGTGTGTGCCTATGGTGTTCCAAAAGGTCGTCTGAAAACGAGGTTTCCGAAGGAAGCGGAGTTTCTGCGAAGCTAAAGTACAGCTTCAACAAGAGTTAAAATTTGCCTGAACCCTAAAAGCAGCCTGCAACCCCATCCCCTCTCCCCGTGGGAGAGGGCGGCAAACCGTAGGTTTGCTTGAGCGGTATTTTCAACATACAGGCTGCTTTTCACTTCGTCGAACCCGCGTTTTAGCTTCGCAGAAACTCCGCTTCCTTCGGAAGCTCCGTTTTCAGACGACCCCTACTCTTTCCCCGCCGCAACGGGTTCTGCCTTTTCAAACGCCGTCTTCAACTGTTCCGCCGCCTGTATCAACTGCCGCGCGCCGCCCGCGACGATATAGTTGGCAGCAGGCATGACGATGATTTGCTTGCGCTTCCAAGCATTCGTGCCGCGTACCAGCGCGTTATCCAGCACTTCGACGGCCGCCGGCCCTTCCTGCCCGATGGCGGCGGTACGGTCGATGATGAAAATCCAATCGGGGTTTTTCCCTTTGATGTATTCGAAGGAAACGGGCTGTCCGTGCCCCTCGTTGCGTAAAGATTCATCCACGGGCGGCAGGCCGATGTCGCCGTGTATCCAGCTGGCCAACCGCGACTGCGTGCCGAAGGCGGACACCTTGTTGCCCGTAACCGACAGCACCAGCCCGCGCCCTTTGCCTTTGGCGGCTTCGCGCGTTTGGGCGAACAGCGCGTCAATCTGCGCCTTCAATTCCGCCGCGCGCGCTTCTTTGCCGAAAATCCGCGCCAGGGTTTCCATCTGCTTCTCGCCGCTGGTGCGGATATTGCCGTTGTCCACCGTCAGGTCTATGGTGGTCGCGTTTTTCGCCAACTGTTCATACGCTTCCGCGCCCGGCCCGCCGGTAATGACAAGCTGCGGATTGTAGCGGTGCAGTGCTTCGTAATCGGGCTCGAACAGCGTCCCCACCGTTGCCGCCTTGTCAAATGCAGGCTGCAAATAGTCCACGCGCACCGACGCGGTGGTTGCGCCCACGTTCACGCCCAACTCGGTCAGCGTATCCAACGCCGCCCAGTCGTACACGGCGACGCGTTCGGGATTCTTCGGCACAACGGCATCACCCCGCGCGGTCGGCACGGTCAGCGTGGCGGCAGATGCGGCTTTGGATGCGGCGGATACAGTTTTTTCGGCGGCAGGTTCGGGCGAACAGGCGGCCAGCAGGACGGCGCAGGCTGCCCAATAAAAACGTGGCTTCACGGTGTGCGGTTCCTTTGCATACGAATAAGAATATTTATTATTAAACAAATAACCTGCAGAAACCACGCCGTAAAACGCAAAATTCCCGAAACGGCAAAACAAATTCCCGAAACGGGAAAGGTCGTCTGAAACACCCTTTCAGACGACCTTTCCCGTTTCAACCAATCCCTACGCTTGATTATTGGCAATAATTTCTATTTAATCCACTTATCAGACAACCCGTTCCTATCCAAGCATGAACACCGCCGCCATCTACCGCCAGTACCAAACCTATGTCCGCTCCGATAAATCCGGCTGGGCGTTGGACGGCTGTTCCGACAGCGCGCTCATGGCGCAGGCAAAACAGCCCGGTTTACATCTGGAAATGTGCATCAACCGCTTCGACTCGGGCATCACCCTGTCGCGGATGCGCGGCGGCGGAACGGGTGCGTTTCCCACCGAAATCCACAATTTCAGCCACAACTGCGCCTTGTTCGTCATGGTGTCGGGGCAGAACCGGTTACAAATGGGCGGCAGGGAATACCGCCCGTCTGCCGGCGAAATCTGGCTGGTGCGCGGCGAACTGGCGGATGTATCCGAAACCCTGCTGCCCGACAACAGCGGCATGTGCGCGCTGCATTTGGATTTTTCGCTGGAAAAACTGCGCCGCTGGCACGACGAAGGCTTGCTGGACGAACGCCTGTTTTCGCCGCACAAATGATAGGCCGATTCGCCCTGCAACGGCTGGCGCAAAACGCGGCGACACTGACGGCGGCGGCCTGCCCCCTGCTGCAACGCCCGTTCGAATCGGACGGCTTCGGCCTGCTTACCGACGAAGCCGCCGCGCTGGAACTCTCCGCCCGATTATTGCGCTTCACCTTCCGCCGCCACGACAACGGCTACCGCCGCCGACGCATAGACGAAGCTACCGATATTTTGAACAGCGAGTTCGCCCGCCCGCTGACCATCGCCGAAATTGCCCGCCGCGTGGGACTGAACGAATGCTACCTGAAACGCTATTTCAAAGCGCAAACCGGCGAAACCGTCGCCGGACGCCTGCGCCGCCTGCGGCTGGAACACGCGCTCGCCCTCATCGAATCCGGCAGCACCGTCCAAGCCGCCATGCACTTTTGCGGCTACCGCCACGCGGGACGGTTCAACGAAGCGTTCAGACGGCATTACGGATTTTTGCCTTCAGATGCGAAGAAGTGCTGATGGGGCCGGCGGCATAGATATAGTGGATTAACTTTAAACCAGTACGGCGTTGCCTCGCCTTAGCTCAAAG
>CAUSDA010000099.1:0-9196 GCA_963529965.1 uncultured Neisseria sp. | reverse complement strand
TCTACATCCTCGACGAACCCACCACCGGCCTGCACTTCGCCGACATCGCCCTGCTACTGGAAGTCATAGGCCGTCTGAAAGGCAAAGGCAACTCGATAGTGATTATCGAGCATAATCTGGACGTAATTAAAACTGCGGATTGGATTGTGGACTTAGGGCCCGAGGGGGGCGATGGGGGTGGTACAATTGTAGCTTGTGGGACGCCGGAAGAAGTGGTGAAAGCAAAAGAAAGTTATACAGGAATTTATTTAAGAAATCTTTTGTATTAAAGTTAGTTAATTATTATTAATATCACAACAATTAATTCCAATAAGGATTTTATAATGAATAATGTACCAATCAGTTTTAGAGTGGATGATAGATTACTTTGGGGCAATGAAGCTGCCGATGATGAAGATCCAGAATTATTAAATTCATACTTTGTAACTCAGAAAAATGATGAATGGGATGATTTTTTTAATATAGATATCTCTTATTCAATTGCCCGTGCACGTAAGGGAATGGGAAAGTCTGCTATTTTAAAAGAATGTGCTTACCGAAATAAAGATAATGAAAGTTGTATGGTAATTGATATTAAGGGTTCTGATTTAATAGCACATAAGGCTTTATCAGAAAATATCCAGAATGTCACGCAATCAATTTTCGACTGGAAGCAACGGATTTGTGCAATTATAAATCATAAGTTAGGTGAAAGTATTAACTTTGCTTGGTCTGATGACACTATTACTCTTGTTGAAAATGCGGAATTATCTGGTTACAAATCAAAAAATCTAATTGGTTCACTTCTGGACAGGTTAACAGGGAAAATATCTTTATTAGGTTTAGGCGATGTAGAAATAACAAAACCAAAAATTCCTAATCAATCTGAACTGCTAAAAAGAATTATGGAGAAAAGACAAAAGTTTAAAAAGATATTATTATTAATTGATGATATTGATGCAACATTCAGAAATTCAGAAAAAGAATGTTTGGATTTGTCTACATTCTTTACGGCTTGTAGAGAAATAGCATCTGGATATAAAGGAATATCTATTAGAACAGTTGTGCGCTCAGATGTCTGGACTTGTATACGTTCTGAGGATGAGTCACTTGATAAAGTTGAGCAGTATATATTTGATATAAAATGGAGTAAAAAGGAATTTAGATCTTTCTTTATTGAAAGAATTAAATCATATTGCAAGAGAAAAAACCTTTCCAATTTAATACCAGATGATAAAAATCATGAGGATATTTTATCATTAGCTATTGAAAATAAATTCCCATGGGGAAAAAGCAATGCAAATTCGTACCGGGTAATACATGTTTATGCTGGTGGTAGACCACGATGGGCTGCTCAGTTATGTAGAATGGCTGGCAAGGAGACTTGCAGAACAAAAACAACAAATGTAATTACTTTTGGAGCAATAAAACAAGTTTTATTTGATTATGGCAGATTTAGATTAGATGATATAAAAAGAGAGCATAACCATCAATGTGAGAAAATAGGTCAGATTATTAATAGTTTTTCAAAGCAACCATATTGTTTCCCAACACAATATTTAATTAAATTTATTGACGAGGTAGTTATGCCTAATATAGACAATATAAAAATAGACAATGTTGTCGTTAATAGCTCAATAAAATTAGCACATTTTTTATTTAGGACGGGTTTTTTAATAGCAATTGAAAGAACTACTGGAGAAAATCCAAACTATTTTTACTATGATGATAAGCCAGAGTTATTAATAGATAACGCAAATCTAGATGATGGCATGGATTGGTTAATCCATCCTTCATACCAAGTAGCTTTATCATGTATTAATTCAACAAAAAATGTTGTACTTAGCGTATAGCCTGCATATCCAACCCACCGCGTGCGTGGCTACGCCACACACCCTACCTATGAATTACGCGAAACTTCAAAATCAACCGCGTAGGGTGTGTGCGGTACGCACGCACGCGGTTGATTGATTGACGGGTTGCCGTGTTTCAACTTTTAACTTCGTTGAAGCTAGCGCTTTCAGACGGCCCCAAATGTCGTCTGAAAGCGTCAGCTCCAACAAAGTTAAAACCTTAAACAACAAACCATTCCTTCTCCAACACCCAAACCACAAGCCCAAAATCCTATGGCGCGTTATCGCAGAAATTTCATTGCCGGCGGCACATTCTTTTTCACCGTCAAACTCGCCAACCCAAAATCGCGCCTGCTTGTCGAACATATCGGCTTCGCGTGCGGCTTATATGGATGTACAAAAACAATATCCCTTTGAAACCGTCGCCGTATGCGTGCTGCCGAACCACATTCACACCATTTGGACGCTGCCGCCCGACGATGCGGATTATTCCCTGCGCTGGCGGCTGATTAAAACCAAATTCTCCGCACATTTCCCTCATGCCGAAAACCTGTCCGCCAGCAAACAGCGGCGGAACGAACGCGGTATTTGGCAACGACGTTTTTATGAACACACCGTGCGCGACGAAACGGATTTGCAGCGTTGCGCGGACTACATCCATTTCAATCCCGTCAAACATGGATTATGCAACAATGTCCGCGATTGGGCGTTTTCATCGTTTCACCGTTATGTTCGGGACGTTCTTTAACATATCCACTACTACCAGCACTTAAATTACAAAATACGCTTTCACGAGCTATATTTACATCATCTAAGTTCCCGGTTTTCGTCGAAACCGTACACTTCTGTCCCAATGCGTCGGTAACGACGGTATGGTCTTTGCGGTAGTTGAACGTCCATTCTTCGCCGAGGTTGTTGCTGCTTTTTAGCACTTTGCCGTCGGTGTCGTAACGGTCGTATTCGTAGTGGGACACCAGTCCGTCGGGCTGGCTATGTTCGACCATAATGTGGTTGCGGTAGGCGAAACCGCGCAGTTTTTTGCCGTCACGTCCGTAAACGGTGGTCAAATCGCCGTAGCCAAAATCAACTTCGGCAAACAGCAGCCGTGCGCCGCCGTCGGGAGAGGCGATTTGGTAGAGGTCGTCTGAAAGTTGGCTTTCAGACGACCTCTATGTTAACTGCCAATGAGATTGTTAAAGAACAAATGGTTCAGACGACCTCAAAGAAGTATTGAGGTCGTCTGAAAAACAGAAACCGCGTGCGTGTGTACCGCACACACCCTACGTCAAGACTGAAAGTTTTGTGCGGGCTACGGCTTGCTGAAAACAGGGAAACAAGGATTTCAGGCTGCTTTGGGTTGAGTTTAGCCACCCAACGCACGCTTGTTGCCACAGATATTTATAAATCAACAACAGGTTGGTAACCAAATTCTTTGAACACGGCGCGGCGCAGGTTTTTTTGCGCGTCGTCGAAAAAGCCGCCCAGTTCTAAGCCGACAAAGGGGAGAAACGGAGTAATCAGCGGGTGGCTAATCATACTGTTGTCCAAGCCTTTTTGCGTACGCAGGCGCAGCAGGGCGAGGATTTCCCACGGCATCCATTGTTCCAGCGGGTATTCGAATTCGGGGTAACCTTTTTCATCGTCGCGGCTTTGCCGGATGTGATAGTCGGCGAGGTCGTTGAAAATCTGTTTCACCTGTTCGGCGTCGCTGCTGTCAAAGCCTGCGTAGGCGGTTTGGTAGAGTTCGGAGAAGGCGAACAAATCTGCCTGCGTTTGGTCAATCGGCAGGGCAAGATGGTCTTGGGCGAGGCGGAACGACAGGGGGATGAGGGTGCGGCCGGCATCGGTTTCCTGCGGTCGGATGCATTCGTCTGGGTTGGCAATGATGGTTTGCAGGGCGGCGAAGCTGAGGCTCTGCTCGTCGCGGCTGAAAAAGAGGGAGGCGAGGAAGGCGAATTGGCTGTCTCTGACGCTGACTCCGGTATCGCGCGGTTTGCCGGTGAGGTGGTGGCGCACATAGCCCATGGTGAGGAAATAGGCTTTTGCCATCATGGCGCGGAACAGGCTTTCGCTCGGGGCTTGCAGGAATTCGGCAAGCGGGATGCACAATTCAAGATGCAAATCATAGATGACTTCGGTGGCGGTGTAGCTGACTTCACAGTCCGTCTCCAAAAAGTCGTCATACCAGCGGTCGGTGAACAGGGTAATGCCTTGGCGGATGTATTCGTCCAGATAGCCGTGTTTGTGTTGGTAGTCCTCGTCATTGGTAACGGTAACATTTTCAATTATGTCGTTAAGGGCGCGTTTCATGGCGGCGGTGGGTTTTTTGCTCATTTTTTACTCCTATATTTATATTGATTACCATGTACCGAATGTCATGCGGGTTGCTCGAAATTTGCTGTTCATATCGACAAATACAGTTTCAGTTTTATCTATTAAATATCGCCCGCGCCTCCTTAGGTCCAATAGGCGTTTTTTTACGACCTAAACCCTTCATAAAATATCCACCTTTCTTCACATCTTCCGTTAACACTTGCTTAGCAAAACATTTACCGCCTTTCTGCTGTCTTTCGCTTAGTTTAAACTTTCCATGTTTAGAGCTTTTAACTTCAAATATGTCATATTTCCCATCCGGTCTCAATGCGACAATATCCAAGCCGTTTCCGGAAGCATTTTGAATAGAGAAGACTTTTTTGTATCCCGTACCTTCCAGATATTTCATTACCCTGCGCTCGCCGGCAGTACCCAAGCGCTGCGCGTAGGTTTTTTTCAATCCCAACGGGTCGAACCAAACCAAAGCGTTATCTGCAAATTGATAAAGATTTTCCCCACCCCACAGCCCAATCGGATCCTGATTCACAAACCGACCGGCCTCGGGTTCGTAATATCGCATCAGGTTGTAATGCAGTCCCGTCTCTTCATCATAATACTGGTTTTGCAATCTGAACGGCTGATGCGCATCCTTATAAACCCGCTCGTCCTTTTTCAGACGACCCCAGGCGGTGTATTCGCCGCACCATAACAGATTGCCGTGGATGTCGGTCATCTCGCGCGGGATGCCGATTTGGTCGTTGTGGAAATAACTTAGGTATTGTTTGCCGTCTTTAGCGTTGTCAAAGATTTGCGCCAGCGGTTCGTAGCTGTCTTGGTCAGTGTAGATATAGGTGTAGCTGCCTTTGTAGGTGTACTCCTGAAGTAATCGTGTTCCGTCCCAGACGAAGTGGGTGCGCTTCGGGTCGGTACTGGTCCAAGCGAGTTTGTCTTGGCGTTCTTTGGAGAGGCGTCGTCCGAACGGGTCGTAGGCGTAGGTCCAGATTTCGGTATTGCCGGCGGGCTTTTTGATTTCGGCGCGGACGAGCTGGTTTTCTAAATCGTATTGGTAATATTGGTTTTCACCATTGGGCAGCTGGCGGTAGATCAGGTTGCCCAATGCGTCGTAGGTGTATTCGATGCCGTTGTATGATTTGAGGCGGTTGCCGCTGACCGGGTTAGGGTTGGCAGGTGATTTCAGACGACCTTGAGTTTTGGGGTCGTCTGAAATCGGAGCGGTCGCTTTGCCCTCTCCCCAGCCCTCTCCCACGGGAGAGGGAGTAGATATTGGGATGTCGAGGATGTTGTGGGCGGGGTCGAAGGCGAAGGTTTCGTTGCGGCCGGTTTGGCTGTTGCGGGCTTCTTGAATGCGTCCGATTTTGTCGTAAACGTAATGGAGGACGCCGCTTCTTTGGTCGGCGCTTTGAATCAGGTTGCCGGCTTTGTCGTAGGCATAGCGGCGGTTGACGGCGCCGCCGGCCAACGGGTTTTGTTTGCCGCGGGAGGTTTGTGTGCCGCTCCAAACGGTACGCTGGCTTTTCAGACGACCCATGGGGTCGTAGTCGTACAGGCTGCTGATGCTGCCCTGCGTCCTTTGGATTTCGCGGTGCAGTTTGTCGCGTTCGATGTCGGTTATGACTTTGCCGTCGAGGCTAATTTGGTGCAGGTGTCCGCTGCCGTAGTACAGGTAATCGATATGGCGGCCGTCGGGCAGGATGGTGCGGATGCGGTTGCCCAACGGGTCGTATTGGTAGCCTACGGTGGCGCTTTGGCCGTTGTGGACGGTGGTTTCGCCGATGAGGCGGTCGAGTTCGTCGTAGGCGAGTTCGACGCTGCTGTGTTGGTTGCGGGCTTTGGTCAGGTTGCCGGTAATGGGGTCGTATTCGAATCGGGTGCGGCTGATGCCTTCGTCTTTGCTTTGTCCGTTGCGGCCGGAGACTTTGCGGCTTTGTTTTTCGATCAGTTGGCCGAGGATGTTGCGTTTGAACCGGTGGATGTGCCAAGTCTCGGGACGCTCTTTCAGACGACCTTCATGATTGCTTTGGCCGTATTCGGTCTGTTGAACCAGTTGTCCGGCGGCATCGTAGCCGTAGGCGGTAATTTTGCCGTCCCAGCCGGTTTCTTGGATCAGGTTGTCGGTTTGGTCGTAATCGAGACGGTAGGTTTCGCCGTTTTCATTGGTGAGGACGGTCAGACGGCGGGCTTTGTCGTAGGCGTAGGCGAAGGTATGGCCCAGCGCGTTGGTGCGTTTGAGCGGCAGTCCGTCCACTGCGAGTTCGTAGGCGGTTTTGGCACCGAGTCCGTCGATGTAGGCGGTCAGTCGGTTGAGGCGGTCGTATTCGAAGGTTTCGTGACTGCCGTCGGGATAGTCGGTACGGACGGGATTGCCCGCTGCGTCGTAATGGTGGCGGGTAGTATGACCCAGCGCATCGGTAACGGTTTCGAGATCGCCGTATTCGGTGTAACCGAAACGGGTGGTTTCGCCGGTACAGTCGGTAAAGCAGACGAGCTGGTCGAGGGTATCATAGTGTAGGCGTCGGGTTTTGCCTAAGGCATCGGTAATGGTTTCGGGCAGCCATTGGGCGTTGTAGCCGTAGCTTGTGGTGTAACCGGCGGGGTCGGTGATGCTGATGAGGTTGCCGCGTCCGTCGTAATCGTAGGCGGTAATCCTGCCTGCGGGATCGTTGACGGCAACCGGCAGGTTGAGGGTTTCGTGGTAGTCGATTTGGGTGCTGCTGCCGTCCGGCGCGGTGATGGCGATGACGTTGCCTTCGGTATCGTAGAGATAGCGGGTTTCGCGTCCGAGCGGGTCGCGCTCTACGGTAATGCGGCCGTAGCTGTCGCGTTCGCTGTCGCTGCGCTGTCCGTCGGCATCGATGCGGTAGACGAGTTCCCGGTTTTCGTCGAAACCGTACACTTCCGTCCGTCCCAATGCGTCGGTAACGACGGTATGGTCTTTGCGCGGGATACCAGTCCGTCGGGCTGGTTGTGTTCGACCATGATGTGGTTGCGGTAGGCAAAACCGCGCAGTTTTTTGCCGTCGCGTCCGTAAACGGCGGTCAAATCGCCGTAGCCGTCGTAGCCGTAGCGCAAAAAGGGTATTGAGACCGTCTAATAAACCGAAAAAACCGCGTGCGTACTTGAGGCACGCACCCTACCTGTGAATTTGGAAATTTATGCAGGCTACGGATTGCTTTATTTTATTTAAAGGATACAATAGAAGTAATTTTATTAATAAATTTTTTAGCTAAATCTTCATTTTCTTTTTTGAAAAATCGAATATCTAAGCCGTCATCTACATCACTAACTAAAATAAATTCTTCTTTCATAAATAAAAAATACCACATATCAGCATTAGGACTTATAATCACTTCTTGTAATTCAATATCCATTACCTTTATTAATTCATTGATTTCACTACTATCAAAAGAAAAATCTAATGGAAGAGACCATAGGGATTTATTAATTTTTAATGCTTCCATAATTATACCCCTAACTCTGCAAGTAATTTGGCACAATCGACACCATCCAGCAACTTTTTATTTACTGATTCTCTAGATTTTCTTGATGATTCTATAATATCTTCATAAATATCTTCATAAATTGCATTGCCTTCCAATCCCTTTTCTTCTTCGCAACTAATTGTTTAAAGGTTAGCATTGGAAAGGAATTTCATTTTGAAATTAATTATATGCGCTTTAATATACAACACATACAACCATTGATTTGAAGATTTATTTAGGTCACGATTTGCTATGTATTACTTTCTCCCACGCATTATCAAATTCTCCTTTTGAAATTTCAACTGCCCAAAATTGCTTATCTTTATTAATTTCTTCTATTTTTGGTATTGGCAATTCTCCTAAAAAACATGATTCTGTTTCCTTTTCTTGGGAAGCATATAAGTGGTTGCCAGATTTAAAAAATTCTATTTTTCTTACCTCATATCTATTTCCATCCAATTCACTATAAATTATAGATGGGTCATCATTGTTATCATGAAACCATAACGTTCTCATATAAAACATTTTAATTCCTTCCGTATCCAATAATTCTTCCACTTATATCCAATGGTCGATTGTTTGGAATTACAAAAACATTTTTCCTACCTTCTACAACATTTAAACCTCTCGTATCAATAGCAACAAATCTCTCAAATCTATTCCCTTGGAATGGCATACCAACAAAAGAACGAGATAAACTAGCATTAGTGCTTGTCCCAGGTAAAATATTTGAGAGATACTGTCCATCTCCATATCTAGCATCTTTAGGATTATTAGCTTTAAGAGAAGGAAGAATTTGATTACTCTCTAAGATTCCAGATAATCCTTTTTCACTTGTATAATGAAAATATGTTGAATTTCGAGATAACTCAGTTGCATCCTTAGGGTTATAACCCAAATTTCTAAAATGCTTATATCTGCGGTATCGTTCTGGGCAGGCTTTCAATCCTAACCAATCAACCCATCTAAATGTATTTACTGCAAATAAGTAAAGATTATTTCCCCCTTCTAACCCAATCGGGTCCTGACTGATAAACCTACCGGTTTCAGGTTCGTAATAGCGGAAATAGTTATAGTGCAACCCCGTTTCCCTATCGTAATACTGGTTCTGTAATCTGAACGGCTGATGGGCGTTCCGATAGACCCGCTCATCCTTTTTCAGACGACCCCAAGCGGTGTATTCGCCGTACCACAGGAGATTGCCGTGGACGTCGGTCATCTCTTTCGGGATGCCGATTTGGTCGGTATGGAAATAGGCGAGGTATTGCTTGCCGTCTTTGGCGTTGTCAAAGACTTGCGCCAGCGGTTCGTAGCTGTCTTGGTCGGTGTAGATATAGGTGTAGCTGCCTTTGTAGGTGTACTCCTGCAACAGGCGGCTGCCGTCCCAGACGAAGTGGGTGCGTTTCGGATCGGTACTTGTCCAAGCGAGTTTGTCTTGGCGTTCTTTGGAGAGGCGTCTGCCGAACGGGTCGTAGGCGTATGTCCAAATCTCGGTGTTGCCGGCGGGCTTTTTGATTTCGGCGCGGACGAGCTGGTTTTCTAAATCGTATT
>CAUSDA010000098.1:0-9819 GCA_963529965.1 uncultured Neisseria sp. | reverse complement strand
CTGTACTGTCTGCGGCTTCGTCGCCTTGTCCTGATTTAAAGTTAATCCACTATATGCTGCAGATAAAAGCGCATTGTCAAATTTACATATGAGGGAAAGTGGGCAAGGTTGAACCGTAGGGCACATCAGCATCTCCTCGAGAATGCCAAATTGTAAAAAACGCTTCTGTCTCTTAAAACAGAAGCGTTTTCGCATTTCAGACGACCTGTAATCCGTTTGTCGGAATCGGGCTGCGGCTTGGTTTGGGTTTTATTAGGATGTGGCTCAGCCGGGCAGGTACTGCATCGGGTCGACGGCTTTGCCGTTCATGCGGACTTCGAAATGCAGTTTGACGCCGTCTGTGTCGCTATTGCCCATGGTGGCAATCGGCTGGCCTGCTGCGACTTTTTGGTCTTTTTGAACCAGAATGGTGTCGTTGTGTGCGTAGGCGGTGATGGAGAAGTCGCTGTGGCTGATGAGAATCAGTTTGCCGTAGCCACGCACTTCTTCGCCGACGTAGAGGACGGTTCCGGCTGCTGCGGATTTGACGCTTTGTCCGAGTGTGCCGCCGATATCGATGCCTTTGTTGGTTGCGTTGTCGTAGCCGCGGATGATGGAATTTTTGCCGTTGTCGACCGGCCATTGCAGGGTCAGGCGGTTGACGGGGGCGACGGTTCTGGCGCTGCTGATGTCGGTACTACCGGAACGGGGGCGGTTGGCGGCGTTTTTACGGACGCGCAAGACTTGTCCGACTTCGATTTGTGAGGCGTTGTTCAGATTGTTCCATGATGCCAAGGTGTTGACGTTTTGTCCGTAGCGTTTGGCGATTTGGCTGAGGGTGTCGCCCGGTTTGACGCGGTAGTAGCCGTCGGGTACGGGGCCGGTGGATGGGCCGCCGGCACACGCGGCAAGTGTGAATGCCAAGCCTAATGCGGACAAACGGAGAATTGCGGTTTTGAAAGATAGGGTATGGTTTGTTTTCATAGAGAACCAAAAGAATAAATCAATAGGATTATGGGCAGGCGTGAAGGTTCAACCTGTTTGGGGATTTTTTCGGGATGTTCGGCTGCCTGACGGGATATCTTTTTGATTCGTCGGGCAGTTTGAAAAGCAATACGACGGATGCTGACGGTAGCCCGGGGTCGTCTGAAACGGTCGGGCTGTAACGTCTGTTTCGGTTTTCGGTATAATCCTGCATTTTACACTCGGCGCGATGCCTGTTGAACTTTATCCGTGAATACTTCTTCTCATAAATCTTCTTTGCCTTATCTGGCTGCTTGCGGCAGCTTGATTTTTTTGATTGTCCTTTCTTTATCGTGGGAGCTGTGGATTGCGCCTTTGCGCAGCGGCGGTTCGTGGCTGGCGCTGAAGGCTTTGCCTTTGTGCCTGCCGTTGTCGGGTATTTTGAAGGGTAAAGTTTATACTTACCAGTATAGTTCTATGTTGATTTTGATTTATTTTGCCGAGGCGGTGATGCGTTTGTTTAATGCGGGTGCTGCCGAGGTGGTGTGTGCCGCTTTATCGTTGACGGCGTGTTTGGTGTTTTTTGTTGCATGCCTGGCTTTTGTGAAGCAGCAGAGAAAGGCGGGAAAATAATGTTTATGCGTTTTTCAGACGACCTTAAGAGCGAATGGGACAGACGTTTGTTGCCGTTGTGGTGCTGTTTCTTGTGGATATGCGCCGCGCCGTTTTTGTCCTTCTACCGCGTGGGTCCGTTGTCGAGTTTTTATCTGGAAGCGGCTTCGCTACTGGGTGCGCTGATGCTGGTGTTGGTCACGGCGTATAAGGGTTTGTTGAGCGTTCGTCTGCCTAAGGCGGCTGTCGGTTTGCTGGTTTTGGCGGCATTTTGGTGGCTTCAGGCGCGGATGATGGATTTGATTTACGTCGGCATGAACGATATGGTGATGTGGACGTTTATCATTCTGGCGTTGGCGGTATGGGCTTGCCGTGGTTGGGTGGCGGCTTACGGGCAGGAACGCATTGTGACGGTGTTTGCGTGGTCGCTGCTGTTTGGTACGTTGCTGCAGGCTGCGATTGCGTTTATACAGTTTAAGGGCTGGTACGATCTTGGTTTCCTGCGCAGCATGATTGTGTATAGCGGAAAAGAGGTCAGCGGTCAGCTTGGGCAGCGCAATCATCTCGGGCATTATTTGATGTGGGGTGTTTTGGCGGCGGCTTATTTGTGGTCAACCCGCAAAATGCCGGGCTGGTTGGGATTTTTGTTGGTCTTCCTGATGACGGCTGTCTTGGGTTTGGTCAACTCGCGCACGATTCTGGGCTATGTGGCCGGCGTGGCGTTGATTTTGCCTGTGTGGCGTTGGCGTGCGGGACGGGATTCTGCGAGGCTGGTGCGGATATTTTTCCTGACGGTCGCGTTGGTGGCGGTATTTCAATTTGCGATGGGTTCGATTTTGGAGCTGCTGGGCAACGGTCAATATGAAACGGCGGTCGAACGCGCCGGAAACAGCGGTTTTGAAGGCTCGATGCGTCAGATTGAATGGCGTAAGGCCTGGACTGCCTTTTTGTCCGCGCCTTGGTTCGGACACGGCTGGAACAGCTTTGCCCAACAGACTTTCTGGATTAATGCGGAGCAGCAGTATTTCCCGAATAATATCTTAGGCGTGTTGTTTACCCATTCGCACAATATTGTTTTACAACTGCTCTCCGAAGTCGGGCTGGTCGGTACGGTATTGGTTGCCCTGACAATGCTTGCGGGACTGTGGCGGATGTTGGTGCGTCCTTACCATCCGGCTTCGCTGCTGTTGTTGTCTATGGTTGCCGTCAGTATGTGCCACAGTATGCTGGAGTACCCATTGTGGTATATCTATTTCCTAACGCCGTTTGTGTTGATGTTTGCGCTTGCTCCGGCACGTTATGAAGACGTTTCAGACGACCTCGCTTGGATGCGCGGCCGCAATTGGGCGGGCGGACTTGCTACGCTGCTGATTATCGGCGGGTTGCTGCATATGGGTTGGACGTATACCGATTTGGTCGATTACAGCCGGATTCCGAAAAATGAAAGTACGGAGATGGCGGGGCGGAAGATTAACGGTTTGCGCCATATTTCCGAAACCAGCCCGATGCTGGCTTATTATGCCGACCTCAGCCTGACCCGCCGTGCCGAGCCGACCGATATGCAGGTCAAACCTTGGGCGGAGAAGGCGGCGATTGATTCCTTGTCTTACCGCCCGTATTCCAACGCTTATCAGGTGGCGCTGTATCTCTACCGGCAAGGCAAGAAGGAAGAGGGCGCGAAATGGATGCAGGCGATGCAGTATTATTATCCGTACATGATGTCGTTTTACGCGGGCAAGCTGCGCAGCCATCCTGTGTTCCAACCGCTTTTGCCCAAGCTGCTGGCGGACTGCAAAGATTTCGTCAACGCGCCTAAGCACGAAAAAGCGAAGTCTTGCGATGTCGTGCCATAAGCAATAGGCTGATGTAAAAAGGTCGTCTGAAACCCGATTTCAAGGTTTCAGACGACCTTTTGTTATTTATTATAGTGGATTAAATTTAAATCAGGACAAGGCGACGAAGCCGCAGACAGTACAGATAGTACGGCAAGGCGAGGCAACGCCGTACTGGTTTAAAGTTAATCCACTATATTCACACATATTCGCTTTTATCGTTTTCTTTCCAAGCCTGATGCGAGCAGAGCCAAAGCAACACAATCCCGCACGCCGTCGAAGCCAGCATCATGCCCGCCATCACCAACGCAGAACCATTGTGCAGCCGCGTCGCCAACAGCCCCACGCTTGCGCCGATGATGGATTGGAACGCGCCCAATACCCCATTTGCGCTGGCGCTTTCCTGCTTGAAATAAGCCATAAAGCAAGCTTGTGTGTTTGCGCCGACCAAGCCTTGCGTGCCTACCGAAAACATTACGCATGGCACCAAAGCCCACATCGGTGGCAGCCCCATCGATACGACCAACAGCACCATCGTCAGGTTTGCCACAAACTGCACGATAATGCCCCATTTCAAAATACTTTGCGGGTGCGCCCCCGTTTTCAGCCGCCATGCCGTGATGCGGTTGAACGAAGCCATCGTAAGGACGTTCAGCGCAAAGGCCCAAGAATATTGGTGCGGCGTCACATGGTACAGCTTTTGGTAAACAAAAGACGATTCTGTCAAAAATGCAAACATCGACGCAAAGCTGAATGCCTGAAAAAACAGATAGCCCATCGCCGCCCGCGTCTTCAGCACTCTGGCGAACCTGCCCGCCACCAGTCCGAAAATGTCCATCCTGATTTTGCCCGTCTGCTTCGGACGCGGCAGGAAAGTAAACACCAAGATGAACAAAACAAACGAATACGCCGCCAAAAAACCGAAAATAAAACGCCAGCCGCCCAAATCCTGCAACATCGAGCCGAACATAGGCGCAATCAGCGGTACGACCATCAGGATAATGCCGATTAAGGCAAACATCTGCGCCGCCTGTCTGCCCGAATAATAATCGCGCACCATCGCCCCGACGATGACCACCGTCATCCCCGCCCCGAACGCCTGTACGGCGCGCAGGTTCAACAGCCCGTCCACCGACTGCACCATCGTCAGCGCGACAACGGCCGCAAAATAAATGCTCAAACCGACCAAAGCCACCGGTCTGCGTCCCTTGATGTCCGAAACCGCGCCGCCGGCAATCTGCCCGAACGCCACGCCGAACATAAACAAAACCAAACTCTGCTCAATGCGGTGGATATCCGTGCTCAACGACTGCGCCATTTCCGGAATGGCGGGCAGGTAGGCATCGACCGAAAACGGCATCAGGGCAACCAACATCGCCATCAAAACCGCCATTTGCTTTTCGCCCAGCGGGGCGGGTGTGGATTGGGACATAAGGGACTTTCTGTGTGTTTGAATTTCTGCAGCGGCTTGGTTTGGAAAAACTTGGCTATCGGATAACAAGGGTAGGGTTAAGCCGCACAATACTGCTTTCGGAACGGGATTCACTATAAAAGGTCGTCTGAAACCCGCGATACAGGCTTTCAGACGACCTTTCTTATTGCTTAAGAACGTTGAAACAGATTATTTGGCTGCTTCAGGTTGGCTGGCTGCTTGGCTGGCGGCTGCCGCTTTATCGCCTTCTTTGGCGAAGTATTTGGCGTGGATTTTGTCGTATTCGCCGCTGTCGCGTACTTTTTTCAGCGCTTCGTTCAGCATTTTGACGGTCGCTTCGTCGCCTTTGCGTGCGGCTATGCCGTAGTTTTCAATCGTGAAATCAGGCAGGGTGATGAAGTCCATGCTTTTGGTCGGGTTGTTTTTCACATAGTTGGCGATGACCGCGCTGTCGCTGACTACGGCATCCACGCCGCCGTTTTCCAGCTCTTTGATGACCAAAGGAACGCTCTCGAAGCGGGCGATTTTAGGATTGTCGTTGCCCAAGAGTTTGGAAACGGAGAAGTCGCCGGTTTGTCCGGTAACGACACCGACTTTCGCCATGTTTTTGAGGTCGTCTGAAGAGGCGACTTTTTTACCTTTGGGAACGAGGACGACTTGGGTGATTTCAAAATAAGGGTCGGTGAAATCCATGGACTGCTTGCGCTCGTCGGTAATGGTTACGCCGGAGATGACGATATCCGTATCGCCGTTTTTGAGCGCGGGGAAGAGGCTGTCCCAAGGCTGGTGTTTGAATTCGACTTTGAATCCGCTGGCTTTAGCCATCGCGTTCATCAAATCGACGTCGAAACCTTCAACGTTGCCGGCGGAATCCAATGATTCGAAAGGGGCGAATTCGGCGTTGGCGGCGACGCGGTACACTTTGTCGGCTTTAGGGGCTGACGAGGAAGCGTCTTTGCTTTGGCCGCCGCAGGCGGAGAGCGCCAGCGCGGAGCAGGCGAGGGCGGCTGCAATCCATTTTTTCATGTTCATGGGGAGGTTCCTTCTTTACGGATATTAATAAATAAACGGATAGTTTAACACGGTTTGGGGAAGTCGCTACGCGTTAGTGGTCTTTTTCGCGGAAAAAAGCGTAGGTTACGTCATGGAAGAGGTCGGTATGCGGGCTGTCTTCGTAGTTCAATTCGGCGAGCGCGTCTTCAAAGGCAAGCTGGATGGACTCGACGGCTTCGTTTGCCATGTCGGACGGCAGCGAACGGATCAGGCCTTTGAGGGCGGTGGCGAGGACGTGGTTCTGCATACGCAAAACATCGTTGGCTTCTTCCAAATATTCGAGGCGTTGTTCGATGCTGCTCATGATGTGTTCCTGGGAATCTGTTAAAATACCGCATTATAGCAAATCACGGCATTCGCTATGCGCGTGAAATGAAATGACACACCGGAAGAACGAAAGCTAAAAATGGATACGAATCGTCCCGATACGCCACAACAAACGGATGAAAGCCTGGATTGGGAAAGCCGCTTGGAAAAGCTGCGGCAAACCCGCCAATTGAACGCACCTTACACACACGCGCCTTTGGTGCGCGAATCTCAAGAGCCCGCCTTCGAGCAGAAGCACAAAGCCAAGTCGGTCAAGCTCGACGATGCCAACCGCGATGCCGTGTTGACGGAATATCTGCGCAAATGGCAGGAGGAACACAACGCCATGCTGGAGGAAGAAGCCGCTGAAACGGCGGAGACCGATGCGATGGTGATTTTGCAGGAAAACTGGCTGAACGCGCAGTCTTCGCTGCAAATGAGCGCGTCCGACAGGCAAATCGAGTCCACGCGCACGGTTTGGCTGAACCCGAAACGTAAAACGGTCGAATTTGACGCGCCCGCAAAAGCAGAGACAACGTCGTCTGAAAACGAAAATCCGCAGGTACAAGAGCAGGTTTCAGACGACCTCAAAGACGAAACGCCGCCGATTACCGTCCATATCAACGTATTAAACCCGCAGGTTATCAACCGCAGAGAAGTGTTCTGCATTTCCGAGCAAGACCTGAGCGAGCGTTTGATCAAACGCCTGCGCCCGCACGTCGCCGACGCCGTCAACGGCATGATACGCACCGCCGTGCAGAAACAAATGGCGTTGTTTACCTACCAGCTCCAACAAACCCTCAGCGAACAGGCGCCCGATTTGGTGGAACAGCTTTTGGATTACAACGTGAAAAAAATCCTGAACGACATCAAATACGAAATGAAATACAGTCAGGGAAACAAAAAAGCGTGATAACGCAGCCGCCGCTTCAGGTATCGGACTGAAAATGCTGATTTTTCCGCTGGTTTTGTATATAATGGCGGCTCACGTTATCGTGATTTAACTCCTTTCAAATAATTTATGCCCGATGAACCGTCGGGCATTTTTTTGGGCGTGGATTTTATGAACAAAAACAAATGGATTTGGATACTGATTGTTGCCGCCGTGGTAGTCAGTTATCAAAAAATGCAGCAGGGGCGGCAAGGTCGGGCAGCGGATGCTGTACCAACCCAAACGCAGCCCCAAACCCAAGCGGAAAAACGCCAATCCGAGCAGTCTGAATCCAAAAAATCGCAACCGAAGCAGCCGAAATCCGACCGCCAAGCAGGGCAGGGCAGTGCGGAACAAATATTGCAGCAAGCCTTTGAAAACCAACAAAGTGATATTCAAGTGAAAGGCGCAGGTACGGTTCTCAAAACGCTGCCCGACGACAACCAAGGCACGCGCCATCAGCGTTTTATCTTGAAACTGTCCAGCGGGCAAACGCTTTTAGTGGCGCACAACATCGACCTCGCCGAAAAAATCAAAGGCTTGAAAAAAGGCGATAAAGTCGGCTTCTACGGCGAATACGAATGGTCGGAGCAGGGCGGTGTCCTCCATTGGACGCACCACGACCCCGCAGGCCGCCATACCGACGGCTGGCTGGAACACAATGGACGTGTTTATCAATAAAAGACCGGAACGATTGCAAAAGGTCGTCTGAAAAACGTTTTCAGACGACCTTTTGCCATTCGCCGTCAAACTTGAAAGACGGCGCAAATAAGCGCAAAATGTTAACAAGTTAACCTATGGCTTCTCTTATTTATAGTGGATTAACTAAATCAGGACAAGGCGACGAAGCCGCAGACAGTACAGATAGTACGGAACCGATTCACTTGGTGCTTCAGCACCTTAGAGAATCGTTCTCTTTGAGCTAAGGCGAGGTAACGCTGTACTGGTTTAAAGTTAATCCACTATAAGACATCAAACAAACCTGCTGAACAAGATTGGAAAACAAATGAGTAAAAAACTCCACCCGCAGACGCTCGCCATACGCGGCGGCAAAGAGCAAACCGAATACCGCGAACACAATCAGGCATTGTTCCTCACCAGCAGCTTCATGTGGGACAACGCCCAACACGCCGCCGATTTGTTTTCCAAAAAAATCAAAGGGTTCACTTATACCCGTACTGCCAATCCGACCACAGCCGCCTTTGAAAAACGCATCGCCGCCTTAGAAGGCGCAGAACGCGCGGTCGCCACTTCAACCGGTATGTCCGCGATTCAGGCGTCGTTTTTCACCTTTCTGCAGGCAGGCGACCATGTGATTTCCAGCCGCAGCCTGTTCGGTACGACCGTCGGCTTTATCAATAACATCGTCACCAAATTCGGCATCGAAGTGAGCCATGTGTCGCCGACCGATGTGGACGAATGGAAAGCCGCCGTCAAAGCCAACACCAAACTGCTGTTTTTGGAAACGCCTTCCAACCCCTTGGGCGAAGTGGCCGACTTGGAAGCCTTGGCAGAATTGGCGCACAGCATCGGCGCGCTTTTGGTGGTGGACAACAGCCTGCTGTCGCCCGTCGGCTCGCAGCCTTTGAAACACGGCGCGGATATTTCCGTTTCCTCCGCAACCAAAGCCATCGACGGACACGGGCGCGTGATGGGCGGCGTGTTGGCGGGTTCGGAAGAATTGATGACGCAGGTAGCCGTTTACTGCAACTCTTGCGGGCTGGCGATGTCGCCGTTTAACGCATGGCAGTTGTTGAGCGGCGTAGAAACCCTGTCGCTGCGTATGGAAAAACAGTTCGACAACGCCCTGAAAATCGCCCAATGGCTGCAAGCGCAGCCGCAGGTTCAAGCCGTTTACTACACCGGATTGCCCGATCATCCGCAGGCGGAGCTTATCCGCAAGCAGCAAAACGGCGGCGGCATCGTCATCGGCTTTGAAGTCGCCGACACTGACGCCGCGTGGAAAATCGTGGACGGCGTCGAACTCTTCTCCCGTACCGCCAATCTCGGCGACGTGCGCTCGACCATTACCCACCCGTGGACAACCACGCACGGCAGAATGCAGCCCGAAGAAAAACTCGCCGCCAATATCCGCCCCGGACTGGTGCGCCTGTCCGTCGGTTTGGAATACGTCGATGATTTGATTGACGATTTGAAACAGGCGTTGGCGCGTTAAGCCAAACGCCCGACTGGCGGCATTTATAGTGGATTAACTTTAAACCAGTACGGCGTTGCCTCGCCTTGCCGTACTATCTGTACTGTCTGCGGCTTCGTCGCCTTGTCCTGATTTAAATTTAATCCACTATACCTGAGCCATTACATTTCAGACGACCTCTTGGCGTTCCAAAGGTCGTCTGAAAACATTAAAATACACACACAACATCAAACAAGGAAATCGATTATGAGTGAAGCAGAATTTTCTGACTGGGCAATGAAAATCTGCCTGACCGGACTGGTTATCTTCTTGGGCTTTATCGTTTGGAACTTGGGTAAGGAATCCAAGGCGGGCAAATTCGGCATCGCGATTTTGTTCCTAGTATTGGGCTTGGGCGTGTTCGGTTTTATTTTCAAAGAAGTGCTGATTAAATTCATCGCTCTGCCTTGAGACGGTATAGTGGATTAACTTTAAACCAGTACGGCGTTGCCTCGCCTTGCCATACTATCTGTACTGTCTGCGGCTTCGTCGCCTTGTCCTGATTTAAATTTAATCC
>CAUSDA010000097.1:0-9969 GCA_963529965.1 uncultured Neisseria sp. | reverse complement strand
TTGCCTCGCCTTAGCTCAAAGAGAACGATTCTCTAAGGTGCTGAAGCACCAAGTAAATCGGTTCCGTACTATCTGTACTGTCTACGGCTTCGTCGTCTTGTCCTGATTTAAAGTTAATCCACTATATAATGGGTTTCAATAATACGTTAGCTATAAAAAGTCGTCTGAACTAAGAAAAGCTTTTTTTCAGACGACCTTTCTAATGGCTATTGAGATGCGTTATCAATAAAGTGAAAGATTAATGAAGATCGTCTGAACAACATAATGATTTCAGACGACCTATTCTCTTCCCATTATTCAAATAAAACGTCTATACCATCTTCGCCCAACTCCAATTTTGCATGTTCAGGCATATGCCCTGCGGTTTGCTGCCATTGCAAAAAGCTTTGCGCGATAGCAGGCATGACTTGGCGGTTGAGCAAATGGTCGATATTGCGTGCGCCGCTGTCACCGGTAGTGCAAGAATCAGCCAGAAGCGCTGCAAAATCTTCGCTGTAACTGAGGCGTGTTTGATGGGCTTCGTACAGTCGGTCAGCAATTTTGTCCAGCTTCAGTCTGACGATTTGGGCCAATGCCTCTTTTTCCAACGGACGATAAGGAACAACCTGCATACGCGCCAACAGAGCAGCTTGGAAATGGTCTGTCAGTATCGGACGAATCGCTTCTGCCAACTCTTCCAGACTGAATTCAGGCGTTTCATCGGTTTCAACAGGGTCGTCTGAAACGCAGGCGTTTTCAGACGAGCCATCAGGCATTTGTGCAGAAAGTTCGACTTCAGTGTCCACAATCTGCTCTTCTTGCACGTTTTGCTCTTTACCCTCTTCTGCAACAGCTTCTTCTGTTTCTTCAGGTTCTTGCGGTTTCAGCAATTGGGTCAATTCGTTCGCACCCAGGTTTGACGTCATCAGGATAACGGTATTTTTGAAATCGATTTCCCGACCTTCGCCGTCACGCATCATGCCTTTGTCGAAGACTTGGTAGAAGAGATTAAGAATGTCTTTATGGGCTTTCTCGACTTCGTCCAATAATACGACGCTGTAAGGTTTTTGACGTACTGCTTCGGTCAAAACGCCGCCTTCGCCATAACCGACATAACCCGGAGGCGAGCCTTTGAGTTGGGAAACGGTATGCGCTTCGCGGTATTCGGACAGGTTGATGGTAATCAGCGATTTTTCGCCGCCGAACAGCGCATCTGCCAAAGCCAGCGCCGTTTCTGTTTTACCTACGCCGGACGGACCGCTCAACAGAAATACGCCCAATGGGGAATCGTTGGTTTTTAAACCAGCTTTAGCGGCTCTCAAACTTTGCGCGATAGCATGAATGGCTTCACTTTGCCCAACCACGCGTTTCTCAAGCAGGCTTTCCAGTTGCAGCAGGTTTGCCAGTTCGTCTTTGAGAACGCTGCCTGCGGGGACGCCCGTCCAATCGGCAATAATATCGGCGATTACGGTCTCATCAACGCTGGTGAAAATCAACGGTTTGCCCGCGACAACGGCATCAAGCTGTTGCTGTTTCTCGGTCAGACTGTGTTGCGCGGCTTGTCGCTCTTCAGAAGTCAATTCTGTATTCTTGGCAGCTTCCATCAAGGATTGGATTTCATCCGCCAATTGTTTTTCTTCCTGATATCGGCGGTTCATTTCTTCGCGCTCTTCATTCAATTGGGCAATCTCTTGCTCAACTTGTCGAATGTTATCTTGCTGCGAAGCATTCAGACGACCTAATTGCTTGTCGGCATCC
Organism: uncultured Neisseria sp.; assembly: GCA_963529965.1. Lineage (GTDB taxonomy): Bacteria > Pseudomonadota > Gammaproteobacteria > Burkholderiales > Neisseriaceae > Neisseria. The sequence continues at coordinate 8,232 of CAUSDA010000097.1, read as the reverse complement.
AATGCCTCCAGCTCGCGTTGCAGTGAAGAAATTTGGGCATCCATCAAACCGAAAATATGAGGCACGGTATCCAAACTCATGCGGACGCGTGCGGCTGCCGTATCCAACAAATCTACGGCTTTGTCCGGCAGTTGGCGGCCGGTAATATATTTTCGGGAAAGTTGTACGGCTGCGATGACGGCGGAGTCCTGAATATGGACTTTATGGTAAGCGGCATAACGTTGCTTCAAACCGCGGAGCATGGTGAACGCAGCCTCATCATCGGGTTCGTCAACTTTGACCATTTGGAAACGGCGTTCCAACGCGGCGTCTTTTTCAAAATATTGTTTGTATTCGCTCCAGGTTGTCGCTGCGATGGTACGCAATTCACCCCGCGCCAAAGCCGGTTTTAAGAGGTTGGCTGCATCCGCGCCGCCCGCGCTGTTTCCGGCACCGATTAACGTATGCGCTTCGTCGATGAATAATAAAACGGGTTCTTCAGAATTCTGAACAGCCTCGATAACATTGCGCAGGCGTTGTTCAAATTCGCCTTTCACCCCTGCACCCGCTTGCAGAAGACCTAAGTCCAACACCAATACTTGGGTGTTTTCCAATATTTTAGGTACCTCGCCCGAAGCGATTTTCAATGCCAGACCTTCTACCAATGCAGTTTTACCGACACCCGGTTCGCCAACCAAAATAGGGTTGTTCTTACGGCGACGCGATAGAATATCCATCATTTGACGGATTTCGGTTTCGCGTCCAAATACAGGGTCAATACCGCCCTGAGCGGCTTTTTCAGTCAAATTAACGGTAAAACGTGCAAGCGCATCGTTTTGTCCTGCTGTAGCGGTTTGTTGGGGTTTAGATTCTGCTGAAACTGTATGCTGACCTTCTTCTGAAGCCGGCTGCGCAAATGTATTATTCTCACCTTCGATAGAAACTTCGTCCAACCAGGTTTTCAGACGACCTATCTGTGTTTCAGTCAGGCTTAATAAGGGCCATGCTTCCTGCGTCATCAGACGGTAAGGAGATTTCAGCAATGCCTGATACAGGAAAGCTGAACGGATCTCAGATGCACCTTCGTCACTTGCCAACAACCATGCATCCGACAATAAACTAATCAATGATTTAGACAAAGAAGGATTACCACGAACATTGCGTGGAAGTTTGTCCATCGTACTCAACAAAGGATTCCAAATATTTTCTAAATCAATTTCGTAACGCCTCAATAAGGCATTAACGTCTCCATCCCCTAGTTCGAGCAATTTGATAAATAAATGGTCAACCGTAATTTCGGCATGACCTCGTGTTTGACATAAGCCGGCTGCAGCTTCCATCGCCTGCTGACAATGCGTGTTCAGACGACGTAATAATAATGCTTGATCATGTGCAGACATTTGATATCCCTGATGTAAAAATGTGTTATAAAAAAGTGCTACCTTTATCAGGCAGCACTTTATGTGGATTATTAAGCGCGGCTTTCGTTCCAGCTGTCGGAATGAATGATGTTTCCGTCTTTATAAGTCCAAGTAATTTTTTCGTAACGCAATTCAACGCGTTCCAAGTGATTGTAACGTTCGCGAGCAGGGTCTTTGATATTGTGCATTACAGGACCTACTGCTACAACTTTAACGTTGTCCAGTTTGGTATTGAAATACTCTTTCTCTTGACCAGAAGCGTCAATTTGGTACCACTTGATTTCTACTTCTTTCAAAGTTTGACCAGTTGTTACCGCTTTGTACAGGTATGGTGAAGAAGCATCGTATTCTTTGAACAATACGATAGGTTCGTGAACGCGAGTACCTGTCAGTTTGCCAGTATTGGCATCCGTAGGAATACGGACATTGTGCAGAAACTCAACGATTTCAACGCTGTCTTCGCGACCATTGACGTCAACAGAACCTTTAATAACGGAACCGCCGTCGTCTTTCAACCACATATAAGCAGGAATTGCCATATTTTTACTCCTTAGTTTTATTGAAAACGCCTTAAGTTGTGAGGCTTAAAGCAACTTGTGCTGCATTAAATTTACTGTTTTACAGCCGGAATCAGTATGATCTCAACCCTACGGTTTTTGGCCTTACCTTCTTCCGTCTGATTATCTGCAATAGGCTTGGTATCACCCAATCCTTTAACTTCAAACCGACTCTCCGGAACATTAGAAGAGATAACCAACCAATCTTTGACCGATTGAGCACGCTTTTCTGATAACTGCTGATTGGAAACAGGATTTCCAACATTATCAGTATGTCCTTCAACTAAAATTCGTGTATCAGGATGTGACTCAATTGCTTTTAATGCACCAATCAATGCTTTATTGGCATTATTTTTTAGTTCAAACTGACCTGTTTCAAACAAAGCCAAGCTGTCTAAAGTAATAACTACAGGTTTCACAGGTTCCGGTTTTATCGGTTTTGGAGGTGGAGGATCTTTCGGCATTAAGGCTTTTAACTTTGGAATATATAAATCCGCACGATATAACCCTAATCCTAAATGTGCTGGTACACCCTCATCACGGTATTTCTCAAGCAATTGCAAATCCTGCTTTAGCAATACCAAATGTTGTTGCCGCTCATTTGAATTTGCCTCAGACCGAACATTTTCTATATGCCGGCTGATTTGTTCTATTAAACGGCTATTGTTTTTCATAGAGAAAAACGAAGCAGATAAAAAACCTAATGCACAAACAGATAATACTTTAAAAAGTATATCAATAGCATGATTTTTATGATAAACGGTATATTTATCTGACAATTCGGTATGAATATATTGAAATTGATTACCTTGATAATTATTAAAAGAATGGATTAACCCTTGTGTATTCTTAGAAATATAAGTTGCCCATACTGATTTGGCTTGGCAGTCTCCATCGTCAACTACGCTTAAGCTGCGTACATCGACATATTCCCACCCCCCGTCTGTACGATTCAACAATTGCTCCTCGACGCAATTGAGTGCCTCGATCAGCCATATATATTGACAGCCGTTTGATTGTTTATTTTGCTGTAAAAACTCAATAGACAGACTTTCTTTAAAATCAGTAAAAAACTGATTAATATTTAATACATTCCATCTGCCCTGTGTTTTTAAGGCAAAAAATAGCTCTCTTTTATCTGAAGACTCTTTGAAAAGAAAGGGGGCACGAATAACAAAACTTACAGGTATAGATATACCCATTTTTTTTTGCAAAAACAATATATTGCGCAACCACCCCCGCATAACCATAGATACATCGGCATTTATGGCGGGAGACAACACCAGCTCTATGCTGAGTGAGATTTGTTTACGGGCTATATTCTGAAGCAGATTCCAAACTACAGTGTATAAATGTTCTGGATTAAAAATATTTATATATACTGTGTCATCATACCTCTCGACTAAATTCGACATCTTCACTGCAGAATCAGGCATACGCAAAACGTAACGCCCAGTAAATCCCGTATTATTTAATTCTGTCGCAATTTGCTGCCAAACTTCTGAACCAATACTGATATTTTCCTTGTCCTTACGCTGCCTGATTAACCAAGCACAAAATATAGCAACAATTGACAAAGCTAGAATACCGCCTTTCAGCATCCAACTAGCTTGCCAATATATTGCTAATACATAAAACAGTATAAGCTCAACTACTATAAAAATAATGAAAGACGAGAGCTTTTGATAAGTCATTATGAAATTACTCTAAATTTATAATGCTTGAGTTTGTTCAGCCAAAGTATCTAGATAGTATCCAAATGCAAAATAAGCTACTACTGCAATAACAGAACAACAGATAAATACCCATATCGGACTAATCGTCAGCAAACTCTTAAGAGGCATGCTTTTACGATCGACATAGAATATTTGCCCATCTTGAGTTACCGCATTGCTAGGCAACCCGGCAACCATTTTTTTCAAGCTATTTTGTGAATTTTGAAGAGCCATTTCATCTAAAATATAACGTCCCTTGAAGCCTAAATTGATTACACTCAAATATGCCTCGGCGATCAACGAATTGGCACTGCCTGTTTTGCATAGCTTTTCAATTTTGTCGCACAATACATCGCCTGCATTGTATGATTGGAAGAAATGTACTTGCATGGGATTCATTTCCCACACTTCTCGATCACTTCCTTGCAGATTCTGCAGTGCAACCTCATCTAAAAGCGCACACTGCGCATAAGAAATCTCTTCAATCTCCTCCGCACTACGACCAGAGCTTGCTAAATTTTTTCTTAAATTCTCTACCAAAGTTTTGCCATACTCATACCATGTTGAGGCATGCTCGGGACTAAAACCTGCCGATAATGCGGATACGGTCAAAGCAGTATCTCTTAATTCATTTCGAATCAATGGATTATGGTTCATATTAAATACTCACTACTGCAAATAAGCTTAAATGTAAATTGGGTATAGATGTTGGAACGTAAATACTACATACCTGCGATTGCATCATTCTTGAAAATGCCACATGCCGTTTGTCTAATCTGAAGTAAACATTATCCATTCGGAACGGCAAACCAGGAGGGGTTTGATTCAACAACTGCAAAGGCACTCCCATTACTGCCGTATTGATAACGCGTTCCACGTCTTCAGGTGCACCAATTTTGCTAACCAATGGCAATTGCTTCTGCAATTCAGCAAAAACAACGGAATCAGAATGTGCCGAGATATAAAACTCCGCATTATCATCAATTCTGCTGTCAAATATCTGCGCTCGCCAATGTGTGGATTTTGTATGTTCTAACGACAATTCGATGACAGGCGATGGAATGACTTCATCTAACAGACTGCGGATTTTCAACTCCAAACGGTTGAAAGTTCCAAACAGATCAAAATGATCGTATGGTTCCATCTCATTCACAGATTCACTCACTCTGAATGTGTACAACATACCAAGTAAACGAACCAAGAGCTTATAAAGCTCCTCTGGATGTTGCTGCGGATAATCATTCAAATGTTTCAATTCAGGATAAATCGTATTTAATCCGTGCAAGAACCAGAACAAGGTCGAGTCAGACACAGAAAAATCGACCGTATTTTCACTACGCGCCCGGCGGCGGGCGGATAAGTTATCTATACGGGACAACACCAGCAAAGTGATTCTATTCAGACATGAAAGTAAAACTTCCGAACCTGTAATCGACAATAATGGAGGGATGTAGTCTTTAGACCAAATCAATGCCCCATTCTCGTTTTTTTCCACTACGCCGATGGGGCATGTAATGTAATCGTCATTATCCTCGAAATCAAAACGAATTTGTAAATTTAATTGCTCAACGGCAAGTTCTGCCTCCTCAGCGGAAAATAAATCCTCAACTTGCTCGAACTTTTTCACAAACCGTCTGGGGGTATTTCCAGCCCCGTTTTCATCCACCAAATTCGGTACATGCGCTTGATAAACTGGGAGAGCCAACAGCACTGTATTTCGCGCTCTCATAGGCAGGCTATTAATATCACGAACTTCAACAGAGCCACTGCCCGACTGCAAGTCGATTAGAGTTCCGTCCGGCAGGCAGGCCTGAAGCTCATCCAATTTAATTTTTCCTAATTCAAGCGTCTGCTGGTCGAACTCACAACGAAAACATCCCCACTTGAATTCACCCATCAATTTTATTACTGTTGCATAAATGTAACTATTAAAAACGTTTTGTTGTTGGAAGTGCTGAGGAGAGAGCAAGACACCCTCTTCCCATAATGGTTTATGAAATTTCACTGTTTATACCTTTTAAATACCTTTTGTCAGATAAATTTTGAATGCAATAGACAACAGTATACCTAACATTTATACTATTTAGATAGAAATATATCCAAATTTAGTATTTATATTTCATTTGAAACGAAAGATTTTCCCTTCAACACATAACAGAGAATAGGATTAGCCGTGAGCAAAAGTTTCCAAAACGAAGTTCCACCTTCACGTATCAATATCAAACTAGACCTCCATACCGGAGGCGCACAGAAAAAAGTCGAGCTTCCGCTCAAACTTTTAGTCACCGGTGATTACAGCAATGGTCAAGACAAACGCGATCTTGCCGAAAAAGAAAAAGTCAATATCAACAAAAATAACTTTGATTCCGTATTGTCCGACTTTAATCCTAAAGCCAACCTGACTGTGAAAAACACCCTCTCCCCTGCCGGCGGCGAGATGAACATCAGCTTGAATTTCAAATCTATGCGGGATTTCCATCCGGAACAAATTGCACAAAATGTTCCCGAGCTGCGCGCTTTATTGGCTATGCGCAACCTGCTCCGTGATTTGAAATCCAACCTGCTGGACGATTCGGCATTCCGTCGCGAACTGGAAACCATCTTGCGTGACGAAAATCTATCTGCCGAACTGCGCGACCGCCTCGAAAAAATTGCACCTGTTAACAAATAAAACACAAGGTCGTCTGAAAACACCCGTAAGGATTTAAAATATGCAAAAACGCCAAGAAGCCCAAACAACCGTTATAGAACAAGAAAACACAGCCAGTGTTTATGAAGCGCTGTGCCAAAAAATCAATTTAAACGCCGTCGACTCCGTCATCGACATCGAACAGTTCCAAAGCGCCGAAAAAATGTCCGAAGCCTCTGCGGATGAACGCATCGCAGCAGCGGTCAGCGTATTTTTAAAGATGATTCAAGATTCATCTCAAAAAGTAGAACGCCTCGACAAAAGCCTGTTGGACTACCACATCGCACGCATTGACGAACAGCTCAGCCGCCAATTAGATGAAATCCTCCATAACGAAGAATTCCAAAAAATCGAATCTGCATGGCGCGGTCTGAAATTCTTGGTTGACCGTACAGACTTCCGTCACAATGTTAAAATCGAAATCCTCGACGTCTCAAAAGAAGACTTGATTCAAGACTTTGAAGATGCGCCGGAAATCGTCCAAAGCGGACTGTATCGCCACACCTATAGCAACGAATACGACACCCCGGGCGGCGAACCTATCGGCGCAGTCATCTCCAACTACGAATTTGACCGCAGCCCGCAAGACATGGCTTTGCTGCGCAATATTTCACGCGTCTCCGCTTCTGCACACATGCCATTCATCGGCTCTGTCGGCCCATCTTTCTTCGGTAAAGAAAGCATGGAAGAAGTCGCCGGCATTCAGGACTTGGCGAACTATATGGACCGTGCCGAATACATCAAATGGAAAAGCTTCCGCGAGACCGATGATGCGCGCTATATCGGCCTGACCCTGCCCCGCTTCCTTGCCCGTCTGCCTTACGGTAGCGATACAGTTCCTGTACGCAGCTTCAATTACGAAGAACAAGTTAAAGGCACCGAACACGATCGTTACTTATGGGCAAACGCATCCTTTGCCTTCGCTGCCAACATGGTTCGCAGCTTCATCAATAACGGCTGGTGCGTTCAAATCCGCGGACCACAAGCCGGCGGTCTGATTGAAGACTTGCCTATCCATATGTATGATTTGGGTACCGGCAATCAAGTAAAAATCCCTACCGAGGTCCTGATTCCCGAAACCCGCGAATTTGAATTTGCCAATTTGGGTTTCGTACCGCTGTCTTTCTATAAAAACCGCGATTACGCCTGCTTCTTCTCGGCCAACTCAGCGCAAAAACCTGCGCTCTACGAAACCAAAGAAGCGACTGCAAACAGCCGAATCAATGCCCGTTTGCCTTACGTTTTCTTGCTTTCCCGTCTGGCTCACTATCTCAAGCTGATCCAACGCGAAAACATTGGTACAACCAAAGACCGCCGTATGCTCGAATTGGAATTGAACACTTGGATCAATACATTGGTTACTGAAATGACAGATCCAAGCGACGAGTTGCAGGCAACACATCCTCTGCGTGAAGCCAAAGTCTTGGTTGAAGATATCGAAGACAACCCCGGCTTCTTCAAAGTCCGTCTGTTTGCCCGTCCTCACTTCCAAATCGAAGGCTTGGATGTGAACCTGTCTTTGGTATCTCAAATGCCGAAAGAGAAAAAATAAACCCTTGAATAACGGTATCGCATGATTTGTCTTTCATATATTCATGCAATGAATCATTAAGACAGCAGACCCTTAGTTGTTTGCAGCCGAAGACAATCTAAAATGATATTGAACTCAAGCGGTCGTTCTGTATTTGCTACATGAACGACCGCTTTATTTTTTGGCAAATGAAATTCGTTAGGACGACATCGCGTTTTCTCCTTATATAGTGGATTAAATTTAAATCAGGACAAGGCGAAGAAGCCGCAGACAGTACAGATAGTATGGAACCGATTCACTTGGTGCTTCAGCACCTTAGAGAATCGTTCTCTTTGAGCTA